>NZ_JACHDL010000014.1:0-191307 GCF_014201055.1 Paraburkholderia sp. CI2 | reverse complement strand
AGCGACAACTATGACGAACTGAGCAGCGACAACTAACCCCGCCGACCGGCCAAGATAGTTGTCCCTCGGGCGGCCATCGTAATTGACAATCTACATTTCGCTTGAGCACTTTCTTCAGCACCGTTCGACCATGCTCATTTACACCATGGACGGCAAAAACGTTCTTCGCCAGATCGATGCCAACTGTCGTAATCTTCATGATGGGCGCTCCCCTCGGTCAGGTGGTTGCTTCGACACATCCACTTTGGCACGTTGATGCCGCTTCGGGTGGGGGCGTCCATCCCATTAGTCTTGACGCTAGCTCGTTCGACGGCAGCGACCACTTCTGCTTGTGCTGCGCGATGAGTTCGAGAACGGCCTGCAGTCGCAAGTTCGCCTGTGGCGCGCTGACCATGCGGACCGCCGGCTTCTCCCTGAATCCGTCGTGAAGCGCGACCTTCCACTGGGCGGCAGACAGTTCAAGCGACACTGCCAGGATGACGCCCTCAGCATGTGGTCCGGTAACGTGATTTGCGTCCATGATGCCCTCCGTTGAGCAAACCTTGGCACGGTCAATCTTACGACTCGGGCCTTGACGACTCTCACGCTACATAGGATCTGATTGTTCGCCGGGTCGCTGCGCGCTGGCCAACGTGCGGCCGCAATCATGAGCCTCATCCGCTCAGCGCAACTCAACGGTCACGAACCCCACGCATATCTGAAAGACATCGGGACACGGCCGCCCACCCACAGGGCAAGCGACATCGCCGCATTGCTGCCACATAACTGGCAACCTCTTACCGCTGTCGCCTGATTCACCGTCCGTCAACGTGGGTTCGCCAGCCGCTTACCGCACGCACGCAAGGTGCCGGATCATACGGAAGTTGGCCTGTCCCTGCCACGGAAACGCGGCCAGCACCAGCCGGATCGCCATATCGAAAGGCGTGCGTCGGCCGATTCCGAGTACCTCTAAACGGCTCGATGCCAGATGACAGTTGTGCGGGCGCGGCGTCGCGTCGGTGGGTGTGCGCTGGGGCGTCAGATGCGCGTCGAGTTGCAACGCTTCTGCCAGGCGCACGGCGATCTCGTACTTGTTCATCGGTTCGTCGCCCGACCATTGCACGATGCCAGAGACCGTTTCGCCGCGCGCGTGCCGTTCGAGCATCTGTCGGATCACGAAAGCGACATCGGGCGTGAACGTAGGATAGCGGATCGCCCAAGCGTCCATCCTGGCAGCCTGGGCCCCCGGCACCGCCGCCGCTGCAATCGCCGGCACGAGGCTAGTCACGGCCGATTCCGACCAACTGACGATCGGACCATATAGCAGCGGCAGACGCAGCACGCATCCGCCCTCGGCCGTGTCGGTCAGCGCTCGCTCGCCTTCGAGCTTGCTCTGTCCGTACGCGTTCAGTGGCGCAGGTGTGCTGTCGTGACAATAGGGCGGGTGCGTGCCGTCGAACACATAGTCGGTCGAGATCGACAGTGTCCACGCGCCGTGTCGGTTCGCCGCCCCGGCGATCATTCGCACGGCATCGACGTTCAGCGCGCGAGCAAGCGCCGGGTCGCGCTCGCATACATCGGGACGGCGCTCCGCCGCGGCAATCACGACGGCATCCGGCGCTACGCGGTCGATGAAACGCTCGACCGCAAAGCTATCGCGAACATCCAACGCGACCATTCGCGGAGACGTTCGGCTATATGCGGTGGAGACGGTCTGCCAGCCGGTCTGGCGCGCGAGTTCGTCGTTGAGCGCGCGGCCGAGCAATCCGGAACCACCTATTACGGCAACCTTGAACATGCGCGGCACCCTCAGCGCACAGACGTGACCGTGTATCCGGCCTCGTCAATCGCGGCCTTCAGCGCATCGACGGGTTGCGCCGACTCCACGAGCACGCGGCCGGTCGCGAGATCCACCTGAACCTGCGCGGCGGCGTCGTGCTCGCGAATCGCGCTCGTGACAGCGGCAACGCAGTGCTGGCAGCTCATGCCTTCTACATGGAGTTCGATTGTCATTGCAAAGACCTCGGCGGAATCAGATTGCGGATAGTTGAATTATGCCTGCCGTACCTTGTTTGGGTAGCTGACCTTCCCACTATGGGAAGGTGTAGGATCGATTGGAGTTCAGCCGCAACCTTGAGGAAACAGTCATGAACATAGGCGAAGCGGCCCGCGTGTCCGGCGTTACGGCAAAAATGATCCGCTACTACGAAAGTGTCGGCCTATTGACTGCGAAGGCGCGCACGAGTGCCGGTTATCGCGTGTATGGCCCGCAGGAAGTGCATTCCTTGCGCTTTATTCGCCAGGCTCGCCGGCTCGGATTTCTGGTCGAGGATATCCGGCGGCTGCTTGCTCTATGGCACGACCGCTCGCGTGCAAGTGCCGAAGTAAAGCGGATCGCGCTCGAACATGTCGCCGAACTCGATCGCCGCATCGCCGAACTGACGGACATGCGCGACACTCTCGCGCATCTGGCCGATCATTGCCATGGTGATGACCGGCCAGATTGTCCGATTATCGAGCGACTGGCGGACACCGATCTTGTATCGGGACAAGGTTGCCGTCCGCTTTAGCGGCTAATCGAACTGCAACCCGGCCTGCCGATTCTTAAGGTCGAGCGATTCATGCACCGAAAGTGCGCATAAAACTTGCGGAAATGACGTCCACTTAAAGGACGCCTGGATGAATCCCAATAAAATCAGGAACTGCATTGCACCTTACCGGTGCACTATTCCAAAACGGAATGCACACCATGCGGGCATTTCACTGTTCAGGTTGCACCTTGAGGCTATAATGCGGGTTAACCCTTTTACGGGAAATCCCTGATGTCAAATCACCGGGGATTCGATCTGATCCTTGGAGAACATCATGTTTGCATTCATTCTTGAGAAGCTCAGCACCTGGTTCGAAACCGCGGAACGTAGCCGTCGTGAGGCATATCTCGCCTCGTCGTCGGATATCGTTCAGCTCGAACAGCGCATCCGTTCGCTCGAAACCAACGGCTATTCGCTGTAAGTTTCCGCTTTGAGTTTGACCTGGCGGCGCCTGCTTTTGCGCGGCCGTGCAGTTGCAGTACCAATGTCGAGCCCCGTCAAAGCGGGGCTTTGTCGTATCTGGACATCGAAATCCGCGTGTGCCTTCGACGTTTTTTCGAGTGAACGACGCAAGAAAGCTGCTGATGGCGAATATCGACTAGCTTCGTAACGCGGCCCGCGGTAATGTATGGCGTTTTTCGCGCAAGACGGCATTCATAACCAATCGGGCTGTCCATGTCCTCCGTCCGTTCGCTGCAAACTTTCCGAGCCGTGATGGCCGCGGCCGCCATCGCGACGCTCGCCGCCCTCTGCGCCGCGTCGGACGCATTCGCAGTGTCCGATAACGGGCGTCCCCCCGTGATCCTCGATACGCTTGGCGGCGTCAATAATGGCCAGAGCGGTACCGTACTGCTGAGCTCGCCGCCTGCGCCGGAGCCGATCGTCGCCGCGCCGCCGATCGCGGCACCGGTCGAGCTGCCTGCGGAATCGTCGCCGCCGTTCGTGGTCGCGCCGTATATCCAATTGCCGGCGGGTGGTGGCGTGCCGCCGCGGCCGATGCCTCGAGCGGTGCCCCTTCCGCAATAGGTACCGACGGCGCGAGAGATCGTCGGCGGTGCTTCTGCGGTCCCGTTTCTCCCCCATACGCCAGCTTGCCTCGCACCCGACCATCTCATTCGGGTTTGGGCGCATGGCGTCCGTGAAACCGTCCGACGACAATCGTTGCACGCCTCGTCGCCGTGAGCTTCGATCTCGGCAAGTGCGCCTGCGTCACTGCTTCGAACGGAACACACAACAAGGAGACGTCACCATGCTCAATCAATGGATGCAGCGTGCGACGCGCACCTGCGTGATGCTGCTCGCACTGGCTGCGTTGCCCGGCGCTGGGTTCGCGAAGGACACGCCGGAAATGCCGACACTGACGATGGCCGTCGGCGGCTTACCTGGTCTCTACTATCTGCCGGTCCTCGCCGCACAGCAGCTCGGCTACTTCAAGGACGAAGGCCTGAACGTCACGCTCGAAGACTTCGCGGGCGGCTCGAAAGCGCTCGAAGCGGTGGTGGGCGGCAGCGCCGAAGTCGGCGCGGGCGCGTTCGAGCACACGTTGTTCATGCAGGCGAAGGGTCAGCACTATCGCGCGTTCGTGTTGATGGGCCGCGCACCGCAGATCGTGATCGGCGTGGTGAAGTCGAAGGCCGATCAGATCAAGTCGCTCGCGGACTTCAAAGGCGCGAAGGTCGGCGTGAGCGCACCGGGTTCGTCGACGGATCTCGTGCTCACTGTTGCGTTGCGCAAGGCCGGCGTGCAGCGCAGCGACATTTCGGCGATCGGCGTCGGCAGCGGCGCGACGGTGCTGGCCGCGGTGGGCAGTGGGCAGATCGACGCGCTGTCCAATGTCGATCCAATGATGACCAAGCTCACGCGTAGCGGCGCCATCAAGGTGCTTGTCGATACGCGCACGGTGAAAGGCACGCAGGAGGTGTTCGGCGGCATGATGCCCGCGGCGACGCTTTACGCGGCCGAAAGCTTCATCCAGAAAAATCCGAAGACAACGCAGGCGCTGACCAACGCGATCGTGCGTGCGAATCATTGGCTGCAGACTGCGAGCGACGCGGATCTGCTGAAGATGGTGCCGCAAGCCTATCTATTGGGTGACCCGACGCTCTATCTCGACGCCTTTCACAACGTGCGCGACGCGTATTCGCCGGACGGACTGATGCCCGGTGATGGCCCGGCGACGTCGCTGCGCGCGTTGTCGTCGTTCGATAGCCGGCTCGATCCGAAGAAGATCGATCTGAGTGCTACCTATACGAACCAGTTCGCGAGCAAGGCGGCCGCGCAGTTCAAGTGAGCGTATGCGGAGAACGGGTTGCGCAAGACAGGTGACGGGGAACCGCGCGCGGCACGCTCACGCGCCGCTCATCACGTTCAATTGCCGCGATATTCGACCTTGAACGTCGCAGCCTTGTCCTCGCCGAGCGTTTTGACGAGCCATGGCATCTGATCCTTCAGCGTCCTGGCGAGCGTATACGGCGGATTCAGGATGAACATGCCGCTACCGAACAGCCCATAGCCGTCTTCCGGCGGATTGCTGACGGTCAGGCTGACGTGCAGCCAGTTGTCCTTCTGCAGCTGCTTCAGTTGATCGGGAAAGCGCTGCGACTCAGGGCGCTTGACCTGCGGATACCAGACCGCATACGTGCCGGTCGGAAACCGCTTCAGACTTTCCTCGACACAGCGCAGCGTGCGCCCGTAATCGCGCTTGTCTTCATACGACGGGTCGAGCAGGATCAGCGCGCGGCGCGGCGCGGGCGGCAACAGCGTGAGAATCCCGTCGAAGCCGTCGCCCGCATACAGCATTGCGCGTCGGCCCGCGTCGCGAAAATTGTGGCGCAGGACGTCGATTTCGGTGCTGTGCAATTCGAAGAGCCGCATACGATCCTGCGCGCGCAGCTGTCGCCACGCAAGATATGGCGAGCCCGGATAAAAATGCAACTGGCCATCGGCATTGAGCGCGCTGACTTCATCGACGTATTCGGCGAACAGCGGCGGGAGATCGTTGCGGCCCCACAGTTTCGCAATACCCGTCTCGAACTCGCCGGTCTTCGTCGCGTAGCCTTCCTTCAGCGAGTAAACGCCGGCGCCCGCGTGCGTGTCGATATACCAGTAGGCCTTGTCCTTCTGGCCAAGGTAGCGCAGGAGCTGCAACACGACGGCGTGTTTCAGAACGTCGGCGTGATTGCCGGCATGAAAGGCGTGGCGGTAGCTGAGCATGATGAGAGGACGCTGAGAGAGCGCAGGCTGGCCCGAAGGAGCCGGCGACGCGCGGTCGCGTATTGTACGCGACCGCGCGTGCCCGGTTAGCCACCCGGTGCGTGGCGCTGCGCGCGCGATTACTCGTGCGCGTCGCCGATGATCTCCTCGATCCGCTGCTTTATCTCCGGTGTGATACGCTTGGCCACCTCGGCGGACTGCATGTTTTCGCCGATCTGTTCGACCCGCGAGGCGCCCGTGATCACCGTGCTGACATTCGGATTCTTCAGAATCCACGCGATCGCGAGCTGACCGACCGTGCAGCCGAGTTCGTCGGCGACCGCGCCGAGCTGGCCGACCACGTTGTTCCGGGTCGGGTCCGTGAGCTGCTGACGCAGCCAGTCATAGCCCTGCAACTGCGCGCGACTGTCGGCTGGCACGCCGTCACGATATTTGCCGGTGAGCAGACCCGATGCGAGTGGGCTCCACGTGGTCAGGCCGAGGCCGATGTCCTCGTAGAGCCGTTTGTATTCCTGCTCGACGCGTTTGCGGTGAAACAGGTTGTATTGCGGCTGCTCCATGACCGGCTTGTGCAGATGATGCCGCTCGGCGATTTCATAGGCGGCGCGAATCTCGTCGGCGCTCCATTCCGAGGTGCCCCAGTACAGCGCCTTGCCGCGCGCGATCATGTCGCTCATTGCCCACACCGTTTCCTCGACCGGCGTGTTCGGGTCCGGACGATGACAGAACACGAGATCCACATAGTCGAGCTGCAGGCGCTTCAGCGACGCGTCGATCGCGTTCATCAGGTACTTGCGGTTCAGCGTGTGGTACTGGTTCGGCGCTTCGTTGAGTCCCCAGAAGAATTTCGTCGACACGACGTAGCTCACGCGCGGCCACGCGAGCTCCTTCAACGCATGGCCCATGATCTCCTCGGATTTGCCGCCCGCGTAGACTTCGGCGTTGTCGAAGAAATTGACGCCCGCGTCGCGCGCCGCGGCAAGCGATTCGCGCGCGGTGCGGTGATCCACCTGGTTGCCGTACGTGACCCATGAGCCGATGGACAACTCGCTCACTTGCAGGCCCGAGCGGCCCAGACGTCGATAATTCATGCATGTCTCCTGGTTGGTGATGCCACGGGAATGGAGCCCGGATTCAGCCCGAAAGCGTCCAGTTTAAAGAGATACGGTTCGATGTGCGTTTTACCTATGTCGTGTACAGGGTTCATGCACAATAGCAAAGTCGGCCGCCGCGCTGCATCCGCCGAACGGTCTATACCGTTTGGCCGACTTCTCGCCGCGCGCGGTCTCGTGGTCTCATTGCTCATCAACTGCATGGAGGTTCTGGATGTCGTCTCTGAACTCGAATCTGAACGGCAAAGTTGCCGTCGTCACTGGTGCCGCGAGCGGCATCGGCAAACAGATCGCGTTGACTCTGTCGGCCGCGGGTGCTGCGGTCGCGATCGCCGACCTGAACCAGGACGGCGCGAACGCCGTGGCTGAAGAAATCAGAAAGGGCGGCGGTAAGGCAATCGGCGTGGCAATGGACGTGACGAACGAAGATGCCGTCAACCAGGGGATCGACAAGGTCGCCGAGGAATTCGGTTCGATCGACATTCTCGTTTCCAACGCCGGCATCCAGATCGTCAATCCGATCGAAAACTATTCGTTTTCGGACTGGAAGAAGATGCAGGCCATTCACGTGGACGGCGCGTTCCTGACCACCAAGGCCGCGCTCAAGCACATGTACAAGGACAATCGCGGCGGCGTCGTGATTTACATGGGCTCGGTCCACTCGCATCTCGCCTCGCCGCTGAAGTCGGCGTACGTGACCGCGAAGCACGCTCTGCTGGGCCTGTCGCGCGTGCTTGCCAAGGAGGGCGCTGCGCATAACGTGCGTTCGCACGTCGTGTGTCCGGGCTTCGTGCGCACGCCGCTCGTCGACAAGCAGATTCCCGAGCAGGCGAAAGAATTCGGCATCAGCGAAGAGGAAGTGATCAAGCGCGTGATGCTGGGCGGTACCGTCGACGGTATCTTCACGACGGTCGAAGACGTCGCGCAGACCGTGCTGTTCCTGTCGACATTCCCGAGCGCGGCGCTGACCGGCCAGTCGTTCGTCGTGAGCCACGGCTGGTACATGCACTAAGGGGCGGCCCATGGCGCAACGCAATCTGAAGCGGGCGCGGGCGGGCGTGTCGGGCGACGGGGAGGGCGCGGGTCCGTCGGTCGCCGCCCGCCCGCGCCGGCATCTCCGGTTGCCCAACTACGAAACTGTCGCGCTGATGCTGCAAGGCGGCGGCGCGCTCGGCGCCTATCAGGCCGGCGTCTTTCAGGGACTTTACGAAGCCGGCATCGAACCGAACTGGATCGCGGGTATCTCGATCGGTGCACTGAATACGGCGATCATTGCGGGCAATCCACCGGAACGACGCGTCGAGCGTCTGCTGCAATTCTGGGAGACGATCTGCCAGCCGGCGTTCGGGGCGCCCTTGCCGGCTCCGATCGAGCACCTGCTGTTCAATTCGAGCGAAGCGGTGCGCAAGGCATTTACGGCAGCGCAGGCAATGAGCGCGATCGTCGAAGGGCAAAAGGGCTTTTTCGTGCCGCGTTTCCCGCCGCCGTTGCCCACGGTGTCCGGTCCGCCGCAATTGGCGAGCTACTACGACACCACGCCGCTGAAGGCCACGCTCGAGTCGCTGTGTGATTTCGACCGGATTAATTCCGGCGAAATACGCGTGTCGGTGGGCGCGGTGAATTGCGGCACGGGCAATTTCGCGTACTTCGACAATACCCACACCACGCTCAGGCCCGAGCATTTCATAGCGTCTGGCGCGTTGCCGCCGGGCTTCGCGGCTGTCGAGATCGACGGTCAGTTCTACTGGGACGGCGGCCTGATGTCGAATACCCCGCTCTACGAGATGCTCCAGTCCACGCCGCGTCGCGACACGCTCGCGTTTCAGGTCGACCTATGGAGTGCGATCGGGCCGGTGCCGGACAACCTCACCGACGTGCAGGGGCGCATGAAAGACATCCAGTATTCGAGCCGTACGCGTCTCGTGACCGACATGCTGCAGCGCTCGCAGCGTTTCCGCCACGTACTGCGCGAGGTGCTGGACCGTGTGCCAGAAGACCAACGCGACGATCCGTGGTGCAAGCTGGCCGAAGATCTGTCGTGTTCAAAGCGCTACAACGTGATTCACCTGATCTACCGGCACAAGGAATACGAAGGACACTACAAGGACTATCAATTCGGTCTGTCGACGATGCGCGAGCATTGGCGAAGCGGTCTCGAAGATATTCTCCGTTCTCTCGAGCAGCCCGACTGGCTCGATATGCCGGAAAACGATGCCGGGTTCGTCACGCACGATATTCATCGGGATTCGCGCTGATTCCTCGCGGAGAGCCCCGACGCTGCGCCAACCAAGGCCGAACCGTCAGAAAATAAAAAAACGGCGCCCTTTCAGAAAAGGGCGCCGTTTTTACAGGCGGTGGCAGCGGCGAACCTGCTGCACTTGCACGGCAAACCTCCGCGCTGTGAATCGCCTTACTTCAGCACGTGAGCAATCGCGGTGGCGACGACGTCGAGGTTGCGCGTATTGAGCGCAGCCACGCAGATGCGGCCCGTGCTGACCGCATAGATACCGAACTCTTCGCGCAGACGGTCCACTTGCGGCGCCGTCAGACCCGAGTACGAGAACATGCCGCGCTGTGCGTTCACGAAGCTGAAGTCACGATCGACGCCGCTTGCCTTCAGACGCTCGACGAGACCATTGCGCATCGCGCGGATGCGCTCGCGCATTTCGCCCAGTTCCCTTTCCCACGTCGCGCGCAGTTCCGGCGATGCGAGCACGGCCGCGACTACCGAGCCGCCGTGCGTCGGCGGGTTCGAGTAGTTGGTGCGGATCACGCGTTTCAGTTGCGACAGCACGCGCGCCGCTTCTTCCTTGCTCGCGGTGATGATCGACAGTGCGCCGACGCGCTCGCCGTACAGCGAGAACGACTTCGAGAACGACGAAGACACGAACACGTTCAGTTCCTGCGCCGCGAACAGACGCACGGCTGCCGCGTCCGCTTCGATGTTGTCGCCGAAGCCCTGGTAGGCGATATCGAGGAACGGCACGAGGTTGCGCGCCTTGACGACCTCGACGACCTGCTTCCACTGCTCGACGCTGAGGTCGACGCCGGTCGGGTTATGGCAGCACGCATGCAGCACGACGATCGTGCCCGCCTCATAGCTGTTCAGCGCGCTCAACATGCCATCGAAGTTCACGCCGTGCGTCTGCGCGTCATAGTACGGATACGATTCGACGACGAAGCCCGCGCCTTCGAACAGCGCGCGGTGATTTTCCCAGCTCGGATCGCTGATCGCGACCTTGCTATTCGGATTCACGCGCTTCAGGAAGTCCGCGCCGATCTTCAGCGCGCCCGTGCCGCCCAGCGCCTGCGCCGTCACGACGCGGCCGGCCGCGATCAGCGGCGAGTCGTTGCCGAGCAGCAGCTTTTGCACGGCGGCATCGTAAGCGGCGATACCTTCGATCGGCAGATAGCCACGCGGCAGCGCGGCTTCGACGCGAGCCTTTTCCGCCTCGCGCACGGCGCGCAGCAGCGGAATCTTGCCTTCTTCATTGAAGTACACGCCAACGCCGAGGTTGACCTTGGTGGCGCGCGTATCGGCGTTGAAAGCTTCGTTCAGGCCCAGAATCGGGTCGCGGGGAGCAAGTTCGACGGCGGAGAACAGAGACATGATGGGTGGGCAGCAGTAGTGAAAAGAGGGCGGCTTCGCGCGCGAGCGGCCTCATCTGGGGCGTCTGCGGCGTTTCGCGGGTGGGCGTGAGTTCGACGAAACGCGAAAATCGGGGACGGCCTATGGACAGCGGCGAGCGAGCGCAACTTCGCATTGTAACGAATCCGGGCGCTTTTTTCGGACGACCAGACGGGCAAAAGGCGATTATTTGCTTGAAAAACAGGCACTGGAGAGCCATGTGGCAGTAAGGAATTCGAGCGGGCGTGGCGATGTCGACGGCGCGAACAGGCCGAGGTGCGCTGTCCATTGGCGCTGACTGCGCCACGATGACGCGTGGCGTGGAGGACAGAGCCCGGGATGGGAGTTCGCGGTAAACCCCGTCAGGGCGCGCAAGTCCGCAAAGGGCCATAACACACGGGCGCCCAGGTCCGCCCTACGTAAGCCCGCTCGATCTTCGCTTTCCGCAACCCGTTAGAATGATTCTTTGCCCAAGGCCCGGTGCCGCCCCTCATGTCCGAACACCATCTGACTGAAGCCGACGATACGCTCGACGAATCAAAATTCATCACGTTCGAAGGTTCGCCGTTCAAGCTCTACCAGCCGTATCTGCCCGCCGGCGACCAGCCTACGGCCATCGACACGCTCGTCGAAGGCGTCGGCGACGGTCTCGCGTTCCAGACGCTGCTCGGCGTGACCGGCTCCGGCAAGACTTTCACGATGGCCAACACGATCGCGCGGCTCGGCCGCCCGGCGATCGTGTTCGCGCCGAACAAGACGCTCGCCGCGCAGCTGTATTCGGAGTTCCGCGAGTTCTTTCCGCGCAACGCGGTCGAGTACTTCGTTTCGTACTACGACTACTACCAGCCGGAAGCGTATGTGCCGCAGCGCGATCTGTTCATCGAGAAAGACTCGTCGATCAACGAGCATATCGAGCAGATGCGGCTGTCGGCGACCAAGAGCCTGATGGAGCGGCGCGACGTGGTGATCGTCGCGACGGTGTCGGCGATTTACGGTATCGGCAATCCGTCCGAATACCACCAGATGATCCTGACGCTGCGCACCGGCGACCGGCTCGGCCAGCGCGACGTCATCGCGCGGCTGATCGCGATGCAGTACAGCCGCAACGAAGCCGACTTCCAGCGCGGCTCGTTCCGCGTGCGCGGCGACACGATCGATATCTTCCCGGCCGAGCACGCCGAGATGGCGGTGCGCGTCGAGCTGTTCGACGACGAGGTCGAGACGCTGCAGCTATTCGATCCGTTGACCGGCCGCGTGCGGCAGAAAATTTCGCGCTTTACCGTGTATCCGTCGTCGCACTACGTGACGCCGCGCGATACCGTGCTGCGCGCCGTCGAAACGATCAAGGCCGAGCTGCGCGAGCGCCTCGAATTCTTCTATAGCCAAGGCAAGCTCGTCGAGGCGCAGCGCCTCGAGCAGCGCACCCGCTTTGACCTCGAAATGCTGCAGGAGCTCGGTTTCTGCAAGGGCATCGAGAACTATTCGCGGCACTTCTCGGGCGCGGCGCCGGGCGAGCCGCCGCCGACGCTCGTCGATTACCTGCCGCCCGACGCGATCATGATGCTCGACGAATCGCACGTGCTGATTGGCCAGCTGAACGGCATGTACAACGGCGACCGCGCGCGCAAGGAAAACCTCGTCGACTACGGCTTCCGGCTGCCGTCGGCGCTCGACAACCGGCCGCTCAAGTTCAACGAGTTCGAGCGCAAGATGCGCCAGGTCGTGTTCGTGTCGGCGACGCCCGCCGATTACGAGAAGAGGACCGCGGGGCAGGTCGCCGAACAGCTTGTGCGTCCGACCGGCCTCGTCGACCCTGAAATCGAGGTGCGGCCGGCGCGCAGCCAGGTCGACGACGTGCTTGGCGAGATCAACGAGCGCGTCAAGGCCGGCGACCGCGTGCTGGTCACGACGCTGACCAAGCGGATGGCCGAGCAGCTCACCGAGTTCCTGGCCGACCACGGCATCAAGGTGCGCTATCTGCACAGCGACATCGACACGGTCGAGCGCGTCGAGATCATCCGCGATCTGCGTCTCGGCGCGTTCGACGTGCTGGTCGGGATCAACCTGCTGCGCGAGGGGCTCGATATTCCCGAGGTGTCGCTCGTCGCGATTCTCGACGCGGACAAGGAAGGCTTCCTGCGCGCCGAGCGTTCGCTGATCCAGACCATCGGCCGGGCGGCGCGTAACGTGAACGGCAAGGCGATTCTGTACGGAGACAACATCACGGACTCGATGCGTCGCGCGATCGACGAAACCGAGCGGCGCCGTACGAAGCAGATCGCGTTCAACGCCGCGCACGGCATTACGCCGCGCGGCGTCGTGAAACGGATTCGCGACATCATCGATGGCGTGTACAACATCGACGAAGCGCGTGCCGAGTTGAAGGAGCAGCAAACCCGCGCGAAGTTCGAGGACATGTCCGAGAAGCAACTCGCCAAGGAGATCAAGCGCCTCGAAAAGCAGATGATGGAGCACGCGAAGAATCTCGAATTCGAGAAGGCCGCGCAGACCCGCGACCAGCTAGCGCTGCTGCGTCAGCGCGTGTTCGGCGCGAACGTCGGCGACCACGTGTCGGGCGTCGAATAGCTAGCGTCCCTCCACCGCTCTTGTCCACCACGAAAGGGCGCGGCCACTTGCCGCGCCTGTTCACATCGGCCGGCGCTTTAGGTCCCGCTGCAGCCGTCGGCGCGGCCAACCTGGCCGTGACGAATTCCGTCCCTGTTTCCCCGCCGCACGAAGGTTTCTTAAGCGAGCCTTAAGACCCTGCTGACATCAGGCAGAGCGTGCTGACAGGTTTGTTCTCGTCAACGATCGATGATAAACTCGCCCCAATATTGAGAATGGTTCGCATTTAAATTTACATCTGACTTGCGGCCGCAGTGTTTCAATGAAATCGATTCCAGTCTGATAGAAACAAGGAGCTTCAATGCGGATTTCTTCCTTTGTGCGCGGTGGCGCGGCAGCGCTAGCTGCTGGCGCGGCGCTGTCGGCCTCGGCCGCCGAATATCCGATCGGCAAACAGCAGATCCAGGGCGGCATGGAAATCGGCGCGGTCTACCTGCAGCCGGTCACGATGGAACCTGAAGGCATGATGCGCAAGGCGTCGGATTCGGACATTCACCTCGAGTCCGACATCCACGCGGTCAAGAACAATCCGACCGGTTTCGCCGAAGGCGACTGGATGCCGTATCTGCAGGTGCACTACGAACTGACGAAGGCCGGCTCGAACCAGCCGTTGAAGGGGGACCTGATGCCGATGGTCGCGAACGATGGTCCGCACTACGGCGACAACGTCAAGCTGCAAGGCCCGGGCAAGTATCACCTGAAGCTGATCGTCGAACCGCCGATGCAAATGGGCCACATGGCGTTCGGCCGTCACGTCGACAAGGAAACCGGCGTGGGTCCGTGGTTCAAGCCAATCACGCTCGAATACGACTTCACCTTCGCTGGCATCGGCAAGAAGGGCGGTTACTGATCGGCGCGCGGTGCCAACGCGGTCGCTCAACATATCAGTGAATGCAGCAGACGGCGCGCGGACAGTCGGAGTCATATCTGGCGTTGGCGCGTCGCGTTTTCCGGAAAGGGCAATGAGAATCAACCGAAAGATCGCGATGCTTGCCGCCACGTTTTGCCTGGCGGCCACGGCTCATGCAGCCGACCTGCCGACCTTCAAGCTCGAAATGAACGACGGCAAACTGAACCCGGCCCGCATCGAAGTGCCGGCAGGCCAGCGTATCAAGATCGAAGTACGCAACACCGGCAAGGGCGCGGCCGAATTCGAAAGCGTGCAGTTGCGTAAAGAGAAGGTTCTGGCGCCGGGCGCTGATTCGTTCGTCGTGATCGCTCCGCTGGAGCCGGGCGAATACAAGTTTTTCGACGACTTTCACCAGCAGGCGCGGGGCGTGATCGTCGCGAAGTAAGCAGTGGTCTCGATCGAATGCGAACGCGAACTCGCCACGGCAAGCGGGCGCTGTCGGTCGCGCGAGGCAACGGAAGCGGGCAGTAGAAGGATCGAAGGGAGAGCTTGAATGGGTCAGATTCTGTTCATCGTGTGGCGGGAGAGCGTCGAGGCGCTGCTGGTCGTCGGCATCCTGTACGCGTGGTTGAAAAACGGCGACGACGACGCCCGCCGCGGCTTGTCGTACCTGTGGGGCGGCGTGGCGGCCGGCGTGATCGCGGCGGTGGCGCTCGGCGCGGCGCTGGTCGGCTTCACCGAGGTGCTCTCCGGTGACGCGCAGGATTACTTCCAGACCGCGATGGTGCTCATCGCCTGCGTGCTGATCGTGCAGATGGTGCTGTGGATGAAGCAGCACGGCCGCACGCTGAAGCGCGACATGGAACAGTCGCTGCAAAAGAGCCAGCGCGATTCGAACTGGTGGGGCGTGGCGCTGCTGGTCGCACTGGCGATCGCGCGCGAAGGCAGCGAAACCGTGATCTTCCTGTACGGCCTCGGCTTTGGCCAGTCGGGTCATGTCGACGGCAGTCAGATGCTCGCTGTCGTGATCGGTCTCGCGCTTGCGTTCCTGACCTTCTACGTGTTGCAGCTCGGCGGCAAGATCATCTCGTGGCGGCTCTTTTTTCGCGTCACCGAAATCATGCTGCTGTTCCTCGGCGCGGGGCTGTTCCAGACCGGCGTCGACAAGCTGATCGACAAGGAAATCCTGCCGACGCTCGTCGACCAGCTGTGGAATTCGTCGGCGATTCTCGATGACTCGAGCACCTTCGGTTCGCTCGTCGCGACGCTGACCGGCTACCGCGCGCATCCGGCGCTGATGAATCTGCTCGCCTATGCCGTGTATTGGGCGGTCGTTTATCTGCTCGTGCGCCGCGCCAGTCGCAAGCCCGCGCAGCAGACGGTAGGGCGCGCGGCATGAGCGCCGTGATGGCTTCCCGGCCGGGCCGCCTCGCGGCGGCCGGCCAGTGGATGCAGCGCCACGGCGCGGTGATTCGCGGCATCCAGTGGGTCGTGGTCGCGGTGTATGCGTTCCTGATCGTCGTGCCCGCGCTGATGCCGCTGCCGGACGACACCGCGCATCTGTGGAACAACCTGACGCTCGCCGCGCAGTTCGTGTTCTGGGGCATCTGGTGGCCGTTCGTGTTGCTGTCGATGGTGATGCTCGGCCGCGTCTGGTGCGGCGTGCTGTGTCCGGAGGGCGCGCTCGCCGAATTCGCGAGCAAATTCGGCCGCGGTCGCGCGATTCCGCATTGGATGCGCTGGGGCGGCTGGCCGTTCGTCGCGTTCGGCATCACGACGATCTACGGGCAGATGGTGAGCGTCTACCAGTATCCGAAAGCGGTGTTGCTGGTGCTCGGCGGCTCGACCTTCGCGGCAATCGTGATCGGTCTGCTATACGGACGCGAGAAGCGCGTCTGGTGCAAATACCTGTGCCCCGTCAACGGGGTTTTTTCGCTTCTGTCACGGCTCGCGCCGTTTCACTACAAGGTCGACGAAGACGCGTGGCGCCGCTCGTACACGAACGGCGAGCATGGGCATCGCGTGATTCCGATCAACTGCGCGCCGCTCGTGCCGTTGCGCAACATGAAGGGTGCGGCGGACTGCCATATGTGCGGCCGCTGCAGCGGACACCGCGATGCGATCGCGCTGACGTGGCGCAAGCCGTCGACCGAAATCGTGCAGTTGGGCGACAAGAAGGCGAACCCGTGGGACACCGCGCTGATCCTGTACGGCCTGCTCGGCATCGCGATCGGCGCGTTCCACTGGACCGCGTCGCGCTGGTTCATCGACCTGAAGATGTTCGCCGCGACGTGGCTCGTCGATCGCGACATCACGTGGCCGCTCGACACCAACGCGCCGTGGTTCCTGTTCACGCATTACCCCGACCAGAACGACGTGTTCTCGTGGCTCGACGGCTCGCTGCTGATCGGCTACATCCTCGCGACGGCGCTTGTCTACGGCACCGTGCTGCTGCTGTTGCTGACGGGCGCGACGCGCATGCTCGGGCGCTTCGACGCAACGCGTCTGCATCACTTGACGCAGGGGCTGATTCCGATCGCGGGCGCGGGCGTATTCCTTGGTTTGTCGGCGACGACGCTGTCGCTGCTGCGCGCCGAGCACGTGTCGCTGTGGTGGGCGTCGGGTCTGCGCATCGCAATTCTCGTGATTGCGAGCGCGTGGAGCGCATGGCTCGCGTGGCTCGTCACGCGCCGCTACAGCGAGCGCTTCGTGCAACGCGCGCTGGCGATGTTGTGGTTCGTCGCGGCGCTTGCGGTCGTCAATAGCGCGTGGTGGCTGATGTTCTGGGGCTGGGCTTCGAAGTAAGTCTTCAGCCTGTGTCCGGTGCGAACGCAGGCGCAAGCGCAAACGAAAAGCCGTGGGATGGTGACACCCCACGGCTTTATCATTTTCAGCGATGTACGCCGTTGCGCGCATCGGCTTTCGAGCGAGAACCAAAAAAGCGGCCTGGCTTGCTGCGACGGCTGGCTTGGTGTCTGCACGAAGGGGTCTAGTTCTCGCGTGCAAACCGTCGTGGCTGGCTAATGCCTAACACCTCTCTGGGAGGTGGTCCCCACAATACCCGGTACTTACCTCGTGTCTTGCTACTTCGTCAGGATCAGCTTGCCGAGGCGCGTCGCACGCAGTTGATACGTGTCGCCGTTGTGCACGATGCTGATGTGACTATGGCCTTGCAGCAGCGCGTCGCTGCGCACGACCCGTTCCGACGTCTCGCTCTGGCCGGCGGTGCCTTGCGCGCCGGGTTTCGCCGCGGGCGCGGCCGTCGTCGACGATTGCGGGCGGCTGGTTAGCGCGGCCGCCGAGCGGCGCAGGCTGAGCGTGGAGGAGCGAGTCATATCGGTCATTCGTTTTAGCTTGTTCGTCGATTCGATGTGATCATTCTAAATGATAACCATTCCTATTTGCAAGATCGAGAAATTGATCGGGTCCGACTTTTGATAGTTGAATGAAAGTGCGTCTAGATGGCGATTCTGGAAGCCATTCTGACATGGCCCCGCGAAAGCGCGGGCAGGGCGCCCGCGCGGTATGTCAGTGCAACGGTCCCGGTTCCTGCCCGGCCGCGACGTACTGGCGGATCAGCCGCACCGTATCGATATCGTTCTCGCGATACGCGGACTTGACGATCTCCTGCGTCTGCACGGCGTCCTGGTCGGTCGAGACGGGCAGCGTGGTCGCGTACTCGAAGCGTAGGAACAACTGCAACTCATCGGGCTGCTCGATCGTCATCGTCAGGGAGCCGCCGACGTGCTCGGCGGTCGGCAGGATGTCGTAGCGCACGCTTTCGGTTTCCTGCAGTGTGACGCGATCGCGCACAGTGGCGTGGCCGTAGTGCAACTCACGCTCGAGCACATTGCCGTCGCGCGACAGGATCGTGCAGCTGTCGAGACCCATCACGAACAGTTGCGGCTGCTCGGCGCGCAGCACGAGCCCTTCCCACAGCTGCTCGCGGGTCATCGATTCGACGAAGGGATTCAACGGATCGTTGATCTGAATAAGGTGTTCGAAATTCAAGACGACTGCGTCCTATGAAAATAGTGCAATACCCGTGACCCGAACGGACGGCGTCCGACCGTCCTATGCGCGTTTGCTGCGACTGTTAAGCGACCGCGAGCGCGGAGCGGATCGAGATCGTGTGCGTGAGGATCTTGTGCACCGGGCACGCATTGGCAATTTGCAAAAGCCGTTCCCGCTGCTCGCCGGAGAGTTCGCCATCGAGCATGATCTGACGGTCGATCGTCGAGCCTGCGTCGCCGGTTTCCATCGACAGTTTCACGCGTACGCCCGCGAGCGGCCAGCCTTTGCGCTGCGCGTACATCTTTAGCGTGATCGACGTACAAGCGCCGAGGCTCGACAGCAGCAGCGAGACCGGCGTCGGGCCGCGGTCGCCGCCGCCTAGCGATTCGGGTTCGTCGGCAAGCCACGTGTGCTTGCCGTCGTCGAACACGACCTGGAAATTCGTCGAACCGATGTGGGCGGTGACGGTGGGCTCTGCCATACGCGCTCCTCTGATAGGGATCTAATAGCGTCGCGCGCCGCGGACTGTCGAAATCAACGCGGGCTGCGCGACATGAGCCGTTATTGTGAACGAATTTACCGGCGTTCGCGGCCCGTGGCGGATGATTTGGCGGCGCGCGCGTGGCTGGTGGCAAGCTTCGCCTCGCGCCGACAGGCGTGACAAACGCGCGGCACGCGCTCGCCTGTCAGTGCGTGATCGTGCCCATCCGCCCGGCCTGATAGTCGATCACCGCCTGACGGATCTCGTCTTCGGTATTCATCACGAACGGACCATAACGCACCACCGGTTCCTTCAGCGGCACGCCGCCGAGCAGCAGCACTTCGAGTGGTTCGTCGCCGGCCGTGATGGTCACCGCGTCGCCGTCGTTGGCGAACGCCACCATCGTGCGCGCGTCGATGTCCGCGCGCGCGTCGCCTTCGCCATACACGCCCTTGCCGGACAGCCCATACGCGAACACGCGATAGTCGGCCGGTACCGGCTGGCGGATCGTGGCGCCCGGCTGCAACGAGAAATGCTGATACAGGATCGGCGTGTGCGTTTCGATCGCGGCCTTGACGCCGAGCGCTTCGCCCGCGATGACCTTCACGCGCACCTGACCGTCTTCGGACGTCGCGGCCGGAATGCGTGTCGACGGAATTTCCTGGTAGCGCGGCGCGATCATCTTGTCGCGACGCGGCAGGTTCACCCATAGCTGCAGGCCGTGCACGCGACCGCCGGTGCGCGTGAATTCCGGGTCCGGCATTTCGCTATGCACGACGCCCGCGCCCGCGGTCATCCATTGCACGTCACCGGCGTGCAGCGTGCCGGAATGGCCCGCCGAATCCTTGTGGCCGAACTGGCCCTCGAGCACATAGGTGACCGTCTCGAAGCCGCGATGCGGATGATCGGGCGCGCCGATGGCCTCGCCTGGCGCATAGTCGACCGGCCCCATTTCGTCGAGCAGCAGGAACGGATCGAAGTCCATCAGCAGACGCGTCGGAAACGGTCGATGAACGATGAATCCGCCGCCCTCCACTGTGCGAACCGACGGGAACGTGCGTTCGATCGTGCGTGACGTAGTCATCAATATCACCTCGAAAAATGGGGAATAGCGCGATTTCTGAAACATGGGGCTATTATAGGGACCGTTTTTGGCGGTGCCAGCCGTCCCTCAGCAATGGATTGTTCTATTCATGGAACGATGAGATGAAGATCGATTCACACAATCTGAACGACCTCATGTACTTTTCGCAGGTCGTCGAACATGGCGGATTTTCGGCCGCCGAGCGGATGCTGGGCATTTCGAAGTCGCGCCTGTCGCGTCGGCTCACGGAGCTGGAGGCGTCGCTCGGCGTGCGCCTGTTGCAGCGTTCCACTCGCAAGCTCGCACTGACCGAAGCGGGGCAGCTGTTCTACCAGCACTGTCAGGCGATGCTCAGCGAAGCGCAGGCGGCGGTCAATGTCGTGCAGCAGCTGCGCTCGTCGCCGCGCGGCACGGTGCGCGTCAGCGTGCCGGTTACGATCTCGCAGACGATTCTGTCGACGATCCTGCCGGAATTCATGCACCGCTTTCCGGAGGTGCGCGTCGTGATGCGCGTGACGAATCGCGTGGTCGATCTGTTCGAGGATTCGATCGACGTCGCACTGCGCGTGCGTTCGGATCCGCCGGAAAACGCGAACATCGTCGTGCGGCCGCTGTGGCGCACCGAGCAGATGCTGGTCGGCGCGCCGAGCCTGCTGCAGCAGAATGCGCCGCCGCTGACGCCGGGCGACCTGAACCGCTTCGAAACACTCGACGTGCCGACGAGCGACGGCCGCCACGTGTACAACCTGATCTCGCCCGACGGCACGCGCCATGCTCACGAACACGAGCCGCGCCTCGTGACCGCCGATCTGATGACGATTCGCGAGGCGGTGCTCGCCGGCGTCGGCATCGCCGCATTGCCGGAGATGATGTATGGAGCCGCGTTGAGAGCGGGGCAACTGTCGCCCGTGATGCCGGGCTGGAGTTTTCCGACGCCGCAGTTGTACGCGGTGTTCGTGTCGCGTCAGGGGATGGTGCCGGCCGTGCGCGCGTTCGTCGATTATCTGGTCGAGATGCTCGATCCGGATGAGGGCAAGCACATCATCGGCGAGTGTCCTGAGCGCGCCGAAAAAGCGGCGGCGCAGGCATCGGTGGCGAGGGCTTCCTCCGCTGCGTCGGCGGCGGTTTCATGAGGCTCTGTGGCAACTGAAGGGGGCATGGTGCGCCGCGGGCCGCTAGCGCGCTTCGGAAATCGTTTTTAGCATTTAAGCGCGGCCTGTCATGATTACTTTCAATGGTCGTTTGCTTGAATGCGCGCGCACACAGGCATATAGTGAAATCCCTTTCGCTAAGGAGTGTCCTATGCGAAAACTCATGGCCGCTATCATAGCGGGCCTGATAGGGCTGACCGCGTTGTCCGTGTCGACCACGGCCCTCGCATGCGGTGATAAAAGCTATCAGTCTTCGGCCGATGGCAAATGATCCCGCCGCCCGAAGGCGCCGAGTGCGCACAAAAAAAGGCCTTCATCCGACGATGAAGGCCTTTTACTTTTTGGCCCTGTTTAAAGGGATGTTCCCGTGGACGAGCGCGCTGCTCCGCTTGCCCCTCCGCTTGCCACGTTACCGCTTACTTCGCTTTGGGCTGCGTGACGAAACCGATCTTCGTCAGTCCGCCAGCCTGCGCGGCCGACATCACCTGCGCGACCTTCTCGTACGGCACCTTGCGGTCCGCATCGAGATGCAACTCCGGCTGCGGGCTCGCCTGCGCGGCCGCGGCGATCTTCGCGGCGAGCGCCGCATCGTCGACCTTGGTGCTGTCCCACAGCACATTGCCGTCCGCGTCGATCGACACCGTCACCTGCGCGGGCTTCGTATCTTCCCTCTGACTGCTCGCGTGCGGCAGATCGATCTTGACCGCGTGACGGATCACCGGAATCGTCACCATGAAGACGATCAGCAGAACCAGCATCACGTCGACGAGCGGCGTCATGTTGATCTCGTTCATCAGGCCGTCGTCATCGTCTCCGGCGAAAGGGCTCATTGCCATTGGGATGCCTCGTCGATCAGTTGGCGCGGGTTGCGAGACGCAGGCCGTCGCCGCGCCTGGTCGACGACAAACGGGCACCGGTCACGAAGAACGCATGCAGGCCGTGAGCGAAGCGGCTCAGCTTCGCGACGATCGCCTTGTTGGCGCGCGTCAGCGCGTTGTAGCCGAGCACGGCCGGAATCGCGACGAACAGACCAAACGCGGTCATGATCAGCGCTTCGCCGACCGGGCCGGCGACCTGGTCGATCGACGACTGGCCGCTCGCGCCGATCGCGAGCAGCGCGTGATAGATGCCCCAGACGGTGCCGAACAGGCCGACGAACGGCGCGGTGCTGCCGATCGACGCAAGAATCGCGAGACCGCTCTGCATGCGCGCGACGCTTTCGTCCATCGTGTCTTTCAGGCAGCGCGTGACCCAGTCCGATACGTCCATGCGGTCGTGCAGATGCGGCTGCGTCTGGTGATGATGGTCGGCCGCTTCCTGGCCCGACAGCGCGAGCGCGAGGAACGGGTTGTCATGCGGCGTCGAGGCGCCGCCGCCGAGCTTCTTCACGCCGTCGGCGAGGTCGTCCGAATGCCAGAACGCCTGCTCGGCGTTCTTCGTCAGGCGCTTCAGGCGCATCACGTTCCAGCCTTTGACGACGATCACGCTCCACGACATCACCGACATGATCAATAGCGCCAGCGCGATACCGCGCGTCACGAAATCCCCTTGCGCCCACACGTGTGCCAATCCGTAGTTTTGCATTGCAATTCCTTGTTTTTGAAAGCTTGCTTCAGTCGGTCAGATTGAAGTTGAAAGGCTGGGTGTACGCGGCCCTGACGGGCTCGCCGTTCTCGAGATACGGTTTGCAGGCGCTTGCGCGCACGGCGGCCACGGCCGCGTCGTCGAGACGGCTAAAGCCGCTGCTTTTCTTCAACTCGATGTTCTCGAGCTTGCCGCTCAGACCGACGACGAAGTGCACGTACGCGGTGCCGGATTCGCCGCGGCGCCGCGATAGAGCCGGGTATTCGGGCTGGCTGATATTGCAATCGAGGTGCGACACGTTTTTCGGCGCGCTGATTTCCATCGTCGGCTTGCCGATCGCGGGCGCTGCCGCGGTGGGGGGTGTCGCCGGCGCGGCGGGCGCGGGCGGCGTCGGATCGGGCGCCGCGACCGGCGTCGGCGATGGCGCAGCGGCCTGTGGCAACGGAGTTGGCGTCGGCTTGGGCGTCGGAGTCGGCTTCGGCTGGGCTTTCGGCCTCGTATGGACGGGCGGCGTTGGCCGGGGCGGCGGCGGAGCGATCGATTGCAGCGCGACCGGCGCGGCGAGCGGCGCGGGCGGCAGCAGTTCGGCGGTCATCACGTGCGATTCGAGCGCGACCGGTACAGGCTCGTGACGCAGCGTCATGATCACGGCGAGCAGAGCGACGTGAACCGCGGCGACTATGGCAGTGGCCGTCAGCGCGCGGGAATTCGGTCGGGTGGACGACGCCAGCGTGGCGCCGGCGGAAACGGGATGCGGAGCCTGCATGGTCAGTGTGGCAGCGCACCGTGCGGGCGGCGCGTCAAACAGGGCATCGTCATGTTCGGAAAATCAGCAGCGAAATGAACAAAGTAGTCACGAAACCAATCAGCAATTCCATCTCGAACTCCTTTCGAAGGGGGAGCGGGGTAGCTGGCTGGTGCGGGTACTGGCTTGCTGACGGCAGTGAGATAACGCAGTACGGCGGACAGTACTGCGGTTGTGTTGCAGACGTGCGGCACATTCAACGTCGCATCGGAGCGTTACATAAAGCGTGCATGAAGCAGAGGGACTTTTAGATGCACCGACACGGCCTGCACCGGCCCTGCTAGTTGAGCTCAGGCTGCCTTGCGCTCGTAGAACGCGACTTGCACGACCTCGGCGACGCTCTGCACCTGCCGATGCTCGACCACGCCGCAACGGCTCGCGCAGACACCGCTTTGCAGCATCACGTCACGCACGGATTCCTCGCATTTGCCGCAGCACGAGGCGACGCCGAGTTCAAACTGCAACTCGTCGAACGAGTCGATGCCGTCCGCAATCGAGGAGCGGATTGTGCGGTCGGATACGGATTTGCAGACACAGACGATCATGGCAGGCGTCATAGCTAAAGTTAATGCGAATTATTATCATTTTGTTTGGTTCGTTTGGCAAGCGTCCCGTGCGATTTTTTGTAACAAAACCAGACTCTTGGAATGGATTTCGTCGGCAGGAAGGGCGGGGCGCGCGCCGGTTGCCGGCGCTAGGCGGCGCGAGAATCCGATGCGGCCGTGCGGCCCGACGGTATCGATACCTGCTCGACCGCGGCCTCGATCCGCAGCAGCGTGGCGGCGAGTTGCTGCTGATGGATGCCGTCGTCGGTGGAATAGAAGCGCGGCAGCGGCGTGCCCCCGGCCGACGCCGCGGCGCGCAGGCCGTGCTGCTCGAGCACGCGTTCGAGCTGACGCGCGATCGCCACGCTCGTATCGATCAGCGCGAGCCGCTCGCCGACGATGTCGCGGATCGCCGCGTCGAGAAAGGGGTAATGGGTGCAGCCGAGCACCAGCGTGTCGGCGCCCGCGTCGAGCATCGGTTCCAGGTAGCTGCGCAGCAGTGCGTGCAGCTCGGCCGAGCCGACGTCGCAACGCTCGACCGCCTGCACGAGCCCGTGGCCGGGCTGGCACAGAAAGCGGCAGTCGGCGGCGTAGCGTTCGAGCAGCCCCTGGAAGCGGGCGCTGCGCAGCGTCGCCTGGGTCGCGAGCACGCCGGCGACGCGGCTTTTCGATTGCAGCGCGGCGGGCTTGACACCCGGCTCGACACCGACGAGCGGAATCGGCAGCTTTTCGCGCACCAGCGCGATCGACTGCGCGGTCGCCGTATTGCATGCGACCACGAGCGCCTTCGCGCCTTGTGCGGCGAGCCATTGGCCGATGGCCAGCGTGCGGTCGGTGATGAAGTCGTCGTCGCGCTCGCCGTAGGGCGCGTACAGCGAATCGGCGACATACAGCAACGCCTCGTCAGGCAGTTGCGCGCGCACCGCGCGCAGCACGGACAGGCCGCCGAGCCCCGAATCGAAAATGCCGATCGGCGCCTGCGACGCGGCGCCAGCGGCAACACTGCGGACAGTCGGGGACGGCGAAGGGGCGGGCATAGGCGAAAAAAACGAGCGTGAAGTGGCGGTCGGCGAAAGGGGTGAAACCACGGTGAGGCGCGAACGAGCGCGCAAGTATATCGCCCGTGCGGTACGGTCCGGCGCGAATGCCTGCTGGGCAGGCGTCGTGCCGCTACCGCGCGAAATGCTTCAGCGTGCTTCGATCAGGACTCGACCGAGCCCATCGCGCTTTGCTGGTAGTTCTGGATACCGACCTTGTCGATCAGATCGAGCTGGGTTTCGAGCCAGTCGATGTGCTCTTCGGTGTCGTCGAGAATCTTCGTGAAGATTTCGCGCGAGATGAAATCGCGCACCGATTCGCAGTAGACAATCGCCTCCTTGCAGGTGCCTTGCGAAATCTGTTCGAGCTTCAGATCGCATTCGAGGATCTCTTTGGTTTCCTCACCGATCAGCAGCTTGTGCAGGTCCTGCAGATTCGGCAGACCGTCGAGCACGAAGATCCGTTCGATCAGCATGTCGGCATGCTTCATTTCGCCGATCGACTCGTCGTACTCGTGCTTGCCGAGCTTGTCGAGGCCCCAGTGGCCGTACATTCGGGCATGCAGGAAGTATTGATTGATCGCGGTCAGTTCGTTCTTCAACTGCGCGTTCAGATATTCGATGACCTTCTTGTCGCCTTGCATGTTATTTCCTTTTTCGGGAACCTTGAATTTCCAACAACAATAAACGCCATGTCCAAAAAAGCCAAGAGATCCGATACAACCGTTGGCGGCGTTGGCGGCGTTGGCGGCCTTGTGCGTGCGGCGCCTTGCGCGTGCATGACGCACGGAAAGAAAAAGCCGGGATCGCGGCCCCGGCTTTTCGACTGACCTGAGTAGCGTTAATCGCGACTCATCAAGCCGTGGCGACCGGAATCTTGCCGATCCTGGCTTGCCATTCCTTCGGGCCGGTCTGGTGCACGGAGGTGCCGTTCGAATCGACGGCGACCGTGACCGGCATGTCCTGCACGTCGAACTCGTAGATCGCTTCCATGCCGAGGTCTTCGAACGCGAGCACCTTCGCGCTGCGGATCGCCTTCGACACGAGGTACGCCGCACCGCCGACGGCCATCAGATACGCGGCCTTGTGCTTCTTGATCGCCTCGATCGCGACCGGGCCGCGCTCGGCCTTGCCGATCATCGAAATGAGGCCCGTTTGCGCGAGCATCGTCTCGGTGAACTTGTCCATCCGCGTCGCAGTGGTCGGGCCCGCCGGGCCGACCGCTTCGTCGCGCACCGGATCGACCGGGCCGACGTAGTAGATCACGCGGTTCGTGAAATCGACCGGCAGCTTCTCGCCCTTCGTGAGCATGTCGGCGATGCGCTTGTGCGCGGCGTCGCGGCCCGTCAACATCTTGCCCGACAGCAGCAGCGTCTGGCCCGGCTTCCAGGCCGCCACTTCTTCCGGCGTCAGCGTGTTGAGGTCGACGCGCCTGCTGGTTTCCGTGTTCGGTTCCCAGTGCACCTTGGGCCATGCGTCGAGCGACGGCGCTTCGAGCCTGGCGACGCCCGAACCGTCGAGCGTGAAGTGCGCGTGGCGGGTCGCCGCGCAGTTCGGGATGATCGCGATCGGCTTGGATGCGGCGTGCGTCGGCGCGGCCATGATCTTCACGTCGAGAACAGTGGACAGACCGCCGAGGCCCTGCGCGCCGATACCGAGTGCGTTGACCTTCTCGTGCAGCTCGACGCGCAGCTCTTCGATCCAGTCCTTCGGGCCGCGCGCGATCACGTCCTGAATGTCGATCGGGTCCATCAGCGATTCCTTCGCCATCACCATCGCTTTCTCAGCGGTGCCGCCGATGCCGATGCCGAGCATGCCCGGCGGGCACCAGCCCGCGCCCATCGTCGGCACGGTCTTCAGGATCCAGTCGACGATCGAGTCCGACGGGTTCAGCATCGCGAACTTCGACTTGTTCTCCGAGCCGCCGCCCTTGGCCGCGACCTGCACGTCGACGGTGTTACCCGGCACGATCTCGTAGTGGATCACGGCCGGCGTGTTGTCCCTGGTGTTCTTGCGCGCGCCTTCGGGCGGGCTCACGATCGATGCGCGCAGCACGTTGTCCGGATTCAGATAACCGCGGCGCACGCCTTCGTTGATCATGTCGGTGACGCTCATCGTCGCGCCGTCCCAACGCACGTCCATACCGACCTTCACGAACACCGTGACGATGCCGGTGTCCTGGCAGATCGGGCGCTTGCCTTCGGCGCACATGCGGCTGTTGGTCAGGATCTGCGCGATCGCGTCCTTCGCTGCGGGGCTCTGTTCGAGCTCGTACGCGCGGCCGAGCGCTTCGATGTAGTCGAGCGGATGGTAGTAGCTGATGTACTGCAGCGAATCAGCGATGCTCTGAATCAGGTCTTCCTGTTTGATGACGGTCATGGCTAGCTCAGTGGGGAGTGGCGCTTGTTGTCGGATCGCAGCACGGTGCGGTCAGTCTTGCGCCTTCATGGGAGTGGAAACCTTGATGCCGCCCACGGCGTGCAATGCCGCGGGCCCTTCGAAATGTTTGGGGAGCGTGTGCGTGGTGTTCTGGTCGGGGCTGATGAAGGTCTTCAGCAGATGGATCGGCGAAATGCTGATCAGCGCCATCGACAGCTTCACTTTCAGCACGCCGGCGTTCACGTGATCGAGCCATTCCGGTTCGTCCGGATGACCGTCGAGGCCGAGGCGCGATACGAACGTTTCATACCCGCCGATGATCACCATGATCAGCAGGTTCGAGATCATCACCACGTCGATCAGGCCCAGCACGACGAGCATGATGCTGGTTTCGTCGAGCTTCATCGAGTCGGTGACCAGATGCCAGACTTCCTTCAGGAATAGCACGACGTAGACCGCCTGCGCGACGATCAGCCCGAGGTACAGCGGCACCTGCAGCCAGCGGCTCATGAAAACGAGGTGGGGCAGCGCGCGCATGGGGCGGCGCGGACGGGCGGAGGCGGGTCGCGAAGCGGACATAGGCAACGGTCAGATGAAGCGCGGGTGACGGAACAGGGGCCAGGCGCCGACGGCGGTGCGGGGCGCGGCCATTGAAGGGGCGCGAGACTCGCGTCAGGCGCGCTATTGTACAGCGTCGGTCGAATCTGCTGCTTTGCGGCGGGCAGCGCGCCCGCCACACCGGAATTACGATGCGATCGGCGGCACGCTGCGCGCCTTCAGGCTCGCGAGGCCGATACCGGCGACCACGCAGGCAAGCGCGATCCCGTGCGCGAGCGCGCGGCCGTCGGGCCGCTCCTTCAGGATCAGCCACGACAGCAGCGCGACGACCGCCGGAATCGTGCTCGTGATCACGCCGGCCGCGACCGCGCTGGTACGCGCGACGCCGTTGAGCATCAGCAGCGTGAAGCCGAAGGTGCCGAATAGCGCCTGCAAAAACAGGTTGATCCATTCGTCGCGTCTGACGCGGCGCAGTTTGGTCACGCGCAACAGCGGCCAAAGCACGGCCATCGCGATTACGAAACGCAGTAGCGCAAACAGCGGGACGGGGACGAAGGCGACGATCGATTTACCGATTCCGACGTTGCTGCCGACCAGCAGCATCGAGGTAATGAGAAGCAGGGCGTAGCGATTCAAGCTGGAATCCGGACGGCTAGTTCAGTTAGCATTGTAAAAGGCCGTGCGAGAGAGCATAAGGGTGCGAAAGGGTGCGAAAGCGGGCGCGCTGGCGGTGCGTCGAGTTCGCATCAACGGTATGCAGTGTGCTGCGAGCGAGCGTAGAAGGCTCTGTAGAACGGCGATCTTTTTCGCGCGCATCTCGTCTGATCAACGCGTAACTGCGTCGATGGCTGGCGCGATCTAAGGGTTTTCGCTTGCAGATCAACACGATGCGCGTAAGTGGCCGGTAAGTTGCAGCGCATATGGTTAAGCCTTGACGCGGGATAGGATCGCGCAGGGTGCCCGCATGCACGGATGTTGCGATGCCGCACGCGCACGCGTTTGACGGTATCGCGAGGTGGGAGACAGCGCCGCTCGTGGCGGCTCGAACAGGATGAGGCCCGCGCGCCCGAAGCGCGCCGGTACAGGTTTTACGTTTCATCTTCACCAAGGGGTTGTCGATGTCTGCGATTGAATCGGTTCTTCAGGAACGCCGCGTTTTTCCGCCCTCCGCTGACACTGCGAAGGGTGCCACGATCTCCGGCATGGACGCGTACCGGGCGCTCGCCGCCGAAGCGGAGCGCGACTACGAAGGCTTCTGGGGGCGTCTCGCGAAGGAGACGCTGAGTTGGCACAAGCCGTTTACGAAGGTGCTCGACGAATCGAAGGCGCCGTTCTACACGTGGTTCGAAGACGGCCAGCTGAACGCGTCGTATAACAGCATCGACCGTCACGTCGAGGCCGGCAACGGCGAGCGCGTCGCGATCGTGTTCGAAGCCGACGACGGTACCGTCACCAACGTCACCTATCAGGATCTGCTGCAACGCGTATCGCGCTTCGCGAATGCGCTGAAAAAACGCGGCGTGAAGAAAGGCGACCCGGTCGTCATCTATATGCCGATGTCGATCGAAGGCATCGTCGCGATGCAGGCGTGCGCGCGGATCGGCGCGACGCACTCGGTCGTGTTCGGCGGCTTCTCGTCGAAGTCGCTCAACGAGCGGCTCGTCGACGTCGGCGCGGTCGCGCTGATCACGTCCGACGAACAGATGCGCGGCGGCAAGGCTTTGCCGCTGAAGAACATCGCTGACGAAGCGCTCGCGCTCGGCGGCTGCGAGAAGGTCAGGAGCGTGATCGTGTACCAGCGCACCGGCGGCAAGGTCGCGTGGGACGCAGGGCGCGACCTGTGGATGCACGAACTCGCACAGGCCGAGTCGGATCAGTGCGCGCCCGAATGGGTCGGCGCCGAGCATCCGCTCTTCATCCTCTATACGTCGGGCTCGACCGGCAAGCCGAAGGGCGTGCAGCACAGCACCGGCGGCTATCTGCTGTGGGCCGCGCAAACGCTGAAATGGACCTTCGACTGGCGCCCCTCCGACGTGTTCTGGTGTACCGCCGACATCGGCTGGATCACCGGCCATAGCTACATTACGTACGGGCCGCTCACGCTTGGCGGCACCCAGGTCGTGTTCGAGGGCGTGCCGACCTATCCGGACGCCGGGCGCTTCTGGCAGATGATCGCGAAGCACAGGGTCACGCTGTTCTATACGGCTCCTACTGCGATCCGCTCGCTGATCAAGGCCTCCGAGGCCGACGCTAAAGTGCATCCGAAGAGCTACGACCTGTCGACCTTGCGCATCATCGGCACGGTCGGCGAACCGATCAATCCGGAAGCGTGGGTGTGGTACTACGAGAACGTCGGCGGCGGCCGCTGTCCGATCGTCGATACGTGGTGGCAGACCGAGACCGGCGGCCACATGATCGCGCCGATGCCGGGCGCGACGCCGCTCGTGCCGGGTTCGTGCACGCTGCCGCTGCCGGGCATCATGGCTGCGGTCGTCGACGAAACCGGGCAGGACGTGCCGAACGGGCAGGGCGGCATTCTGGTGGTCAAGCGCCCGTGGCCGGCGATGCTGCGCAACGTGTGGGGCGATCCGGACCGCTACAAGAAGAGCTACTTCCCCGACGAGCTCGGCGGCAGGCTCTACCTCGCCGGCGACGGCGCGGTGCGCGACAAGGAGACCGGCTACTTCACGATCATGGGCCGCATCGACGACGTGCTGAACGTGTCGGGCCACCGTCTCGGCACCATGGAGATCGAGTCGGCACTGGTGGCCAATCCGCTCGTCGCGGAAGCCGCCGTGGTGGGCCGCCCCGATGCGACGACCGGCGAGGCGGTGTGCGCGTTCGTGGTGCTCAAGCGTGCGCGTCCGCAAGGCGAAGAGGCCGTGAAGCTCGCGAACGACCTGCGCAACTGGGTCGGCAAGGAGATCGGTCCGATCGCGAAGCCGAAGGACATCCGCTTTGGCGAGAACCTGCCGAAGACGCGATCGGGCAAGATCATGCGTCGTCTGTTGCGTTCGCTCGCGAAAGGCGAGGAAATCACCCAGGACGTGTCGACGCTGGAAAACCCGGCGATTCTCGATCAGCTCGGCGAGTCGATTTAAAGCGTTGTAAGCGGGTCCGCGCGGACGGCGGCGGCGTGTCGATCGACACGCTTGCGGGCACGCCGCGCAGACCCGTTATTCGAGTGGACGGCTTGCGTCACGGCGTTGCGCGGACAATCCCAATTGCCTCGCCGATGCCTTTTTGATACATAGGCGCATGGCCGCGCCGCACTTATCCTCCCACGCCACGTTGAACCCCCCGCCCGAACCGCCACCGGTCTCGGCGGCGATGGCGCTCGCGCATCGCAAGTACTGGCGTTTCAACCTCGCGCTGATCGCGGTGCTGATGACGCTTGGCTTCTTCGTCTCCTTCGTCGTGCCATTGCTGGCGCCCGCGCTCGGGCAGGTGCACGCAGGCGGCTTCAGGCTGCCGTTCTACTTTGGCGCACAAGGCGCGATCCTGATCTACCTCGCGCTGATCGTCGTCTATATCGTGCTGATGCAGCGCGCCGATCGTCAGTTGCAGCACGCGTTCGAAGCGGATTCGCAGCGCGATGCGGCAAGCGGTCCCGCCGCGGATTCCACCACCGGCGCAAACGATGACGTCACGATCGGCACGGCCGCGCCGGCCGCGCGCGGGCGCTGAGCCGATGAAGCTCACGCATCGGCTGATCCGCTCGTACGCGCTCTATACGCTCGGCTTTCTGCTGTTCGTTTACGTGATGTGGCGCATCGAGCGCAGCAACGGTCCCGGGGTGTGGATCGGCTATGTGTTCCTGTTCGTGCCGATCGCGGTGTATGCGGTGATCGGCGTGCTGTCGCGCACGTCCGACCTGGTCGAATACTATGTAGCGGGGCGGCGCGTGCCGTCGGCGTTCAACGGCATGGCGACCGCGGCCGACTGGTTGTCGGCCGCGTCGTTCATCGGTCTGGCCGGCTCGATCTACGCGACCGGCTACGACGGCCTCGCGTACCTGATGGGCTGGACCGGCGGCTATTGCCTCGTCGCGTTCCTGCTCGCGCCGTATGTGCGCAAGCTCGCGCGCTACACGATTCCCGATTTTCTCGGCACGCGCTATTCGAGCAACGCGGTGCGCGGCCTCGCGGCGCTCGCCGCGATCCTGTGCTCGTTCGTCTATCTGGTCGCGCAGATCCAGGGCGTCGGGTTGATCGCGACGCGCTTTATCGGCGTCGATTTCGCGGTCGGCATTTTCTGCGGGCTCGCGGGCATTCTGGTGTGCTCGTTTCTGGGCGGCATGCGTGCCGTCACGTGGACCCAGGTCGCGCAGTACATCATCCTGATCCTCGCGATGCTGATACCGGTATCGATGATCGCGCACAAGGACGGCCTCGGCTGGGTGCCGCAATTCAGCTATGGGCGCCTGATGGAGCGCATGGAAGGGCTCGAGAAACAGGTGCGCGACGCGCCGCTCGAGGAGCGCGTGCGCGACGACTATCGACGCCGCGCCGCGTTGATGCAACTGCGGCTCGATACGCTGCCGCAATCGTTCATCGACGAAAAGCAGCGGCTCACGCAGGAGGTCGGCGATCTGCGCCGCCATAACGGTCCGTTGCGCGAGATCAAGGAGCGCGAGCGCGCGCTCGAACAGTTTCCGCGCGATGCCGCCGCCGCGCAGATCGTCTGGAGTCAGAAGCGCGACGACATGCTGATGCGGGCGAGCGCGCCGGTGCCGATGCAGGAACCGTTTCCTGCTGTCGGTGATGAAGACCGAAGCACGCACGCGCGTAACTTTCTATCGCTGCTGTTGTGTCTGTCGCTTGGCACGGCGAGCCTGCCGCATATCCTGACGCGCTACAACACGACGACTTCGGTGGCGTCGGCGCGGCGCTCGGTCGGCTGGACGCTCTTTTTCGTCGCGCTGTTCTATCTGACCGTGCCGGTGCTGGCGGTGCTGATCAAGTACGAGATCCTGTCGAATCTGGTCGGCCATCATTTCGCCGATCTGCCGCAGTGGCTGATGCAATGGCGCAAGGTCGAACCGAGCCTGATCAGCCTCGCCGATACGAACGGCGACGGTATCGTGCGCTGGAGCGAGATCCAGATGCAGCCTGATATGGTCGTGCTCGCGGCGCCCGAGATCGCGGGGCTGCCGTATGTGATGTCGGGCTTGATCGCGGCGGGGGCGCTCGGGGCGGCGCTATCGACCGCGGATGGTCTGCTGCTGACGATCGCGAACGCGCTATCGCACGACGTGTACTACCACATGGTCGATCCGAACGCGTCGAGCCAGCGGCGCGTGACGATCTCGAAGATTCTGCTGCTGGGTGTCGCATTGTTCGCGTCGTACGTGGCGTCGCTGAATACGGGGAATATTCTGTTTCTGGTCGGGGCGGCGTTTTCGCTGGCGGCGTCGAGTCTGTTTCCGGCGCTCGTGCTCGGCGTGTTCTGGAAACGCACGACGCGGCTCGGCGCGGTGGCGGGGATGGTCGCGGGGCTCGTCGTGTGCATCTACTACATCGTGTCGACGTATCCGTTCTTCACGCAGATGACGGGATTCACAGGTGCGCGCTGGTTTGGCATCGAGCCGATCAGTTCGGGCGTGTTCGGTGTGCCGGCGGGTTTTCTCGTGGCGATCGGGGTGAGTTTGATCGATCGAAAGGCGGACGCTTATACGATCGCGCTGGTCGACTATATCCGGCATCCGTAGGCGGTTTGCGCGGGGCTTTGGCCAGGGTCTGGCGCAGGGCGCGAAGTTTGCTATAATTCGGCTCCCCGCCGGAGAGATGGATGAGCGGTTTAAGTCGCACGCCTGGAAAGCGTGTATAGGTTAATAGCCTATCGGGGGTTCGAATCCCCCTCTCTCCGCCAGGACATCCAATGAATACGGGCCTTTCGGCCCGTTTTTCTTTTCTACCAACACCGCTACCCACACGACATCGAGCGGTGTAATTCCCTGCCTGTTGGCGGCCGGTTGGGTGCGTTGTCTACGAACAACATAGGTCGGGTTTTCCCCGGAGCGCGGCTCGACAAAGAGACTAACCGGGGAACAAATGAAAAGCCCCGCTCGGGGCGGGGCTCATTAAGGCCTGGGCCTAAGTCTTTCTGGCAGTTCGGTCGGCATGGCAAGAGAAGAAAATACCCGACAAGCTCTATGGCATGCGTCGCCCCCGCCAAAGCTGCGCCATCTCCGTCGCGCGCGCGAGAATCCACATTGGGTCGTCTGCTCCAACAATGTTGCGGGAATTTGGTCTCATATATCTAATCGCTGCCTCGGGGATACTCGACGATAAATGAGACAGGGTGTCGGTACTTCGAGGCGAACACCTCGGGGTGAAATGCAAACATTGTCGAGTGGATGCCCCGGGTGATATCGAACCAACCTCGCGCGGCGACGAGTGGATTAATCGCTCAGAAGACGCTTCAATTCCTCGAGAAACGAAGTGGTCGTATAGCCCCACAACTCCGGATCGAAATCTTGCCCGTAATCCGTTTCAAACGCTGAATCCAGATCATCCGGGTGCTCGTTTATGAACGAATCTATTTCGTGGATCATTTCGAGATGGCTTTCCCGTGGGCAGTCCCTCCTGTAGCACGAAACAATTTCCGGAATCGTTTCTCCCCATAAATCAGAATCCTGATTAAGGTATGCGCCAAACAACTGATAAAGTTTCGGGTAACGCTCTGACAGCATAATTTTCGCCTTCATCCAACATATGCGGTAAAAATGTAGTACGGCATTCCATTGTAGGTTTGATATTTCAGTACAACGACAACCTCATTCATCCGCGTCATTTTTCCTGTCTGTCGTGCAATTCCATAGCCGACATCACTCGCCACACGCTGCGTCAGTGTAAGGGGGCCGCCACTACCTGAGCACTCCGCCCATTTCCTGATTTGTGTCGTATGGGCGCGCATTACTTCTGATATTGCCCATTCCGCCCGCTCCAGGTTCGTGAATGACGACACTCTTTTTCGATGCGGTTCAAGTCTCAGTCTTTCGCGCAATTGCGCTTCGGTCCGCCCCACGTGCTTTTCGAGTGTGTGCCCTCCCAGCCTCGGATTGAGCGCTTTTGCTTCATGCATTTGCAGATCGATCCGGCCCATCGTAACGCTGGCCACGCGTGCAGCCTTGATCGAGCCAGCGAACCCGAACGGCACGATCATATCGACTGACAGGCCGATGTTGTTCGCCATGTCAGGACCGGCGTTCATCGCCTCGGCCAGCTTCGCCGTACCTTGCTGGGTCAGCGTGACCGTATCCCGGCCCGTCCAGATTTGACGCAAACCTGCCGACGCCGTATCTGAGCCATGTACGCCGAACACAACACATCCGGCCTTGCTCGCCATCGTCGGTTCCGGCAGCACACATAGCGCTGCCGCCCCGACCATTTCCAGCACCCCGCCGACAACCTGCAAGCCGCCCCATAGCCGGTTGGAACGCATCTCGGTAGGGCTGATCGACTGACGGGAGAGCACTGCCGCTAGTTGCGGCGCACTGAGCACCACGCGCACGCCGTCCGAATTCTGTTGATACGACATTCCGGTGTCCTCTGTAGCTGTTGGGGCTGCTACGCTAGCAGGCGTCCACAGGGGTATGGAATGGGCGATGGATGATTTTAGGCTTTCGCTTCGATCAACGAAATGTCAACATTTGTGCGCGCCGGAATGCGCGCCGTAGCGCGTATGGACAGTCTGGATAAGAACGGTTCCGTTCAGCAAGGCAGCGCTCGTATAGCGCAGCGTGGACATAGGGTTTGGCCATGCCCCCGTCGTCGCGCGTCGTTGTTCCAGCAGGTCCGTTCGGTGAGTGGCCGTCTCAACGTTGTTTGCCGCGGAATGCGCGAGCGCGCGCTGCGAGGTCTCGCGCATAGATCCGCCGGGACAGAACACAAAGTCCGGTCAACGAGAATTTTGTGCACGCGGGATCGTCCCGAGAGGCGCGAAGCTTCGACAAGCCTCACCCCTCATCCCCCTCCCGCAACTCCCCCGTATTCCCCCGTTCCGCGCAAGCGCCCGTAACAGGCGGCCGCCCCCGCGTCGCCTCTGACAGCGTCACTCCCTGCTGAATCCCAGCCTTCGCCAGCATATGTGCGCTAATCGGCGCGGTGAGAAACAGAAACGCCGGAATCAGCAGCTCATGCAGGCTCGCGAAGTTGTTATGCGCGCTGAAATACACCACCGACGCGAGCACGATGCCGCCCACACCGAGCGTGGTCGACTTGGTCGGACCGTGCAGCCGCATGAAGAAGTCGGGCAGCCGAGCGAGCCCGACCGCCCCGACCAGCGTGAACAGACTGCCGGCCAGCAGCAGCAAACAAACGATCGCTTCGACAAAAGTTTCCATCGGCATACCCCACGCTAGTTGAGTTCGATGATGTCGCCGCGCTGCAGGTACTTGGTGAGCGCGACGGTACCCACGAAACCCATCACGGCAATCAGAAGCGCAACCTCGAAGAGCACCGTCGAGCGCAAGCTGATGCCGTACACGACGATCAACGCGATCGCATTGATGTTGAGCGTGTCGAGCGCGACGATGCGATCGGGCAGCGACGGCCCGCGCACGAGGCGCCACAGCGTGAGCAGGAACGCAATGCCGAGGATCGCGAGCGAGATCGGAATCACGATGGTTAGCATGCGAAGATCTCCATCAATGGGGCTTCATAACGGGACTTGATGAGCGCGATGAGTGCCGCTTCGTCGCCGAGATCGAGCACGTGCACGGAGAGGCGCGTGCGGTCGTCGCTGAGTTCGGCGCACAGCGTGCCCGGGCTCAGCGAGACCACGCTGATAAGCACCGTGAGCGCGATCTCGTGGGTGCTGTCGAGCGGCACGTCGATGAACGCCGGGCGCATCCGCTGCGTCGGGCCGAGCACGAGCAGCGCGACCTCGACGTTGGCCACGATGATATCGACCAACACATGCCAGGCGAGGAGCACGAGCAGCCACGGTCGGCCGAAGCGCACCGGTCGCAGCCACAAGCCTTCGGCGACGCGAAAGGAGATCGCGTAGCCGAGCGCGGCGCCGAGCAGCAGATTGCCCGGCGAGACGTCGTTCATCAGCAGCACCCAGCAGATGATCAGGAAGACCGCGAGCCACGGGTGGGGGAAGAGCCTTTTCAACATCGTCAGTTCCCCTGTGCGTCGGCCGTGGTCGCGGCCGCCGCTGATGGCGAGGAGCGCGCCGCGGGCAGGATCGCGTGTACGTAGGCGGCGCGATCGAATAGCTGTGTCGCCGTATCGGTGAGATAGTGCCGCACCGCGCCCGCGCCGAGCGTGATGGCCACGACGCAGCCGAGCAGGATCGCGCAGGCGGCGAGCTTCGCATTACTGCCACGCGGTGCGCGCTCCTCTTTGCCGGCGGCGGCGCGCGCGGCCGGCGCGGCCCACATCAGGCGCGTGCCCGTGCGGCTCAGCGCGACGATCGAGAGCAGGCTCGACAGCAGTACGGCCGGCCACAGCACGACTGCCGCGCCGAGCGGCGTGGCGGCCAGCACCATCGCCTTGCCGAGGAACCCGGACAGCGGCGGCAGGCCCGCGGCGCCCACCGCGGCGATCAGATAGAGCAGCGCGGCGAGGTTCGACGGCCACGGTGCATGCGCGCGCGGGACCGCTTCGACCGTAGCTTCGGCTTCGGTGTGAGCCGGTTCCCCGACCAGCACGGCGAGCGCGCCGGCCGTCTCGACCTGCAGCGGCTGCACCCGCGCCAGCGTCGCCACCGCTTCGCCGTCCGGGTCGGGCGAGATGGCCGCCGCGGCCGCGTCGTCGAGCGCTTCGAGCGAGCCGGGCTCGATCGAATTGGCATCGGCGGAAACGGCGGCATGGGCGGCGTGCGGGGTCGGGGCTTGCTCGGGTTCGAGCGTGTCGGCGAGCAGGAACAGCGCGCCAGTGCAGAGCGTCGTGCTGATCAGGTAGTAGAGCAGCGCGCTCCATGCAAGCGGCGTCTGTAGTGCGATCGCCGCGATCAGCAGACCCACCGAAACCAGCACGAGATAGCCCGTCGTGGTCTTGAGACTCGACACCGCCAACGCGCCCAGCGCGCCGAACACGATCGTCGCGATCGCGAGCCACCACGCCCACTGATGCATGAACGCATCGAGCACGCCGCCCGCCGCGCCGAACACGAGCGCGTCGCAGCGCAGCATCGCATAGATGCCGACCTTGGTCATGATCGCGAACAGCGCGGCCACCGGGCCGATGGCGCTGCGGTAGGCCTGCGGCAACCAGAACGACATCGGAAACACGGCGGCCTTGAGGCCGAACACGAGCATCAGCGTCGCGCCCGCGAACTGCGCGAGCGGCAGCGACTCCGGCCCGAGACGCGCCAGACGTTCGCCCATGTCGGCCATGTTGAGCGTGCCCGTGACGCCGTAGAGCACGCCGATCGCGATCAGAAAGAACGACGAACCGACGAGGTTCATCAACAGATAGTGCAGCCCGTTGCGCACCCGTCGCGCGCCGCCACCATGCAGCAGCAGCGCGTACGACGCGATCAGCAGCAGTTCGAAGAACACGAACAGGTTGAAGAGATCGCCCGCGAGGAAGGCGCCGTTCAGGCCCATCAGCTCGAACTGAAACAGCGCACGGAAATAGCGGCCGCGCCTCGCGTCCTCGCTCGAGGTGCCGAGCAGGCAGCAGACCGCCAGCACGGCGGTGAGCACCAGCATCAGCGCGCCGAGCCGGTCGAGTTCCAGCACGATGCCGAACGGCGCGGGCCATGCGCCGAGCGCGTAGCTGGCGATCTCGCCTTGCGCGGCGCGCGCCATCAGCAGGCACGCGACGGGCAGCAGCGCGATGATGGCGAGCGCGTTCAGCGCGCGTTGCAGGCGTTTCGCGCGCGGCGGCAGCACGACGATGACGCCCGCGGAAAAGAGCGGAATCAGGATCGGGAGCAGGAGAACGTGGTTCATTCGACGGGCGTCTCCTCGTCATTGACGTGATCGTTGCCCGTGATCGAAAACGAGCGCAGCGCGAGCACCACGGTGAAGGCCGTCATTGCGAAGCCGATCACGATGGCGGTCAGCACGAGCGCTTGCGGCACCGGATCGACGTATTGCGCCCCCGCCGCGATGACCGCTGGCTTGCCGATCGCAAGCCGGCCCATGCCGAGCAGGAACAGGTTGATCGCATACGAGAACAGCGTGATGCCGAGAATCACCGGCAACACGCGCGCGCACAGCAGCAGGTAGATGCCGCACGCGCAAAGCACGCCGATCGCGATGGCAAAGGCGGCTTCCATCAGCTTTTCTCCACGGACTGCATGTCCTTGTCGCGTACGCCGAGGTGCGAGACGATCGTGAGCGTCGTGCCGACCACCGCGCCCGTTACGCCGAGATCGAACAGCATCGCCGTGGACAGTTCGATCTCTCCGATCAGCGGCACGTGCAGGTGCCCGAACGCACTGGTCAAAAACGGCTGGCCGAACGCGAGACTGCCGAGCCCCGTGGCCGCGGCGATCAGAATGCCGAAGCCCGCGAGCGCGCGGTAGTTAAGGTGGATGCGCGACTCGGTCCACAGCACCCCGCTCGCGACGTACTGCAGCAACAACGCGATCGAGAGGATCAGCGACGCGATGAAGCCGCCGCCCGGCAGGTTGTGGCCGCGCAGGAACACGAACACGGCGACGAGCACGGTGAGCGGCAGCATCAGCCGCGCGAGGATCGCGAGCATCAGCGGATGCGATTGCGACGACCATGGCCGGCCATCCGGCCCCGCATCGGGCGACTTCAGGCGCAGCCCGCGCAGCAGCGCCTTGACGGCGAGTCCCGCGACCACGAGCACGCTGATTTCGACCATCGTATCGAAGCCGCGGAAATCCACGAGGATCACGTTGACGACGTTGTGGCCGCCGCTGCCGGGCAGCGCATTGGCGAGGAAGTACGGAGCGATGCCTGGCACCGGCGCGCTCGTCATGATCCTGTACGACACGGCGCCGAGCAGCGCGCCGCCCGCGAGCGCGAGCACGCCGTTGCGCAGCCGGACGGGGAGCGGCTCGACGGCGCGTTGCAGCGCGGGCAGGAAATAGACGGCCAGCACGAGCAGCAGGATCGTGACCAGTTCGACGGAGATCTGCGTGAGCGCGAGATCGGGCGCGGAGAAGCGCACGAAGGCGAGCGACACGAGCAGGCCGCAGGTGCTCAGCATCACCAGCGCGTAAAGGGTGCGCGCACGCACGAGCACCACGCCGACGGCGAGCAACGCCATCAGCACGAGGCCGCTTAGCGTGAACGGATCGGGCGGCAGGCGCGTGTGGCTGCCGCTCCAGGTGTCGAGCGCGACGAGCGGCACGCCCGGCACGATCAGCATCGCCGCGATCATCCATGCGAGGTAGGCCGGCAGCGAGCGCGTCTCGAACAAGCGCACGATCACGCCGGCGCTCTGTTCGAGACGCTGCACGAAGCGGTCGAAGATTTCGCTCGCGTTCAACTCGGTGAGCGCCGTGCGATGGTGGGGGAACGCATTGCGGCGCAGGAAAAAGAGCGCCGCACCCGCCGCGAACGACACCGCGCTCATCACGAGCGGCGTATTGACGCCGTGCCACAGGCTCAGGCTGTAGTCGGGCAGCTTGCCGCCGAGCGTGACCCACGCGGCCGACTCGAGCAGCCTGCCGATGCTTTGCTGCGGGAACAGGCCGATCAGCAGGCACAGCGCCACGAGAATCTCGACCGGCAGCCGCATGAAGCGCGGCGCCTCGTGCGGCGGATAGTGCGGCAGATCGCGCGGCGTCTCGCCGTCGAAAAACACGCCCCAGACGAAACGTAGCGAGTACGCCACGGAGAGCGCCGCCGCCACGATCGCGATGACCGGCACGGCGAGGTTCAGCGGCCCGAACATGCTTTGCGCGAGTGTTTCGCCGAAGAACATTTCCTTCGAGAGAAAGCCGTTGAGCAGCGGCACGCCGGCCATCGACAGCGACGCGACGCTCGCGAGCACGGCCGTATGCGGCATGTACCTGCGCAGGCCGCGCAGACGGCCCAGATCGCGCGTGCCGGTTTCGTGATCGACGATGCCCGCGGCCATGAAGAGCGACGCCTTGAACACCGCGTGGTTGACCGTGTGAAAGAGCGCGGCGACAGTCGAGAGCTGCGTGTCGAGGCCGAACAGCAGCACGATCAGGCCGAGATGGCTGATGGTCGAATAGGCGAGCAGGCCCTTCAGATCGCGCTGCAACAACGCCATCCCCGCGCCGCCCACCAGCGTGACGAGCCCGGCCACTGTCGCCGTGTAAGCCCAGAGGTGGGTACCTTCGAGGACCGGATAGAGACGCGCGAGCAGGAACACGCCGGCCTTCACCATCGTCGCCGAATGCAGATAGGCCGACACGGGTGTAGGCGCCGACATCGCGTGCGGTAGCCAGAAGTGGAAAGGAAACTGCGCCGACTTCGTGAACGCCGCGAACAGCGTGAGCAGCAGAATGGCCGGGTAGAGCGGATCGTGCTGCACCTTGTCATGCTGGGCGAGCACGTCGTTCAGCTCGTAGCTGCCGCATACGTGGCCGAGCAACAGCACGGCCGCAAGCAGCGCGAGACCGCCCGCGCCGGTGATGGTGAGCGCCATGCGTGCGCCGCGCCTCGCGTCGGGCCGCGATGGCCAGAAGCCGATCAGCAGGAACGAGACGAGGCTCGTCAGTTCCCAGAAGATGACGAGCAGCAGCAGGTTGCTCGACAGCACGATGCCGAGCATCGCGCCCATGAAGAGCAGCAGCAGCAGGTACAGACGCGGCAACGAATCGCTGCCGGCGAGGTAGTAGCGTGCGTAGATGAAGACGAGCAGGCCGATCGCGAGTACGAGCAACGCGAACATGAACGACAGGCCATCGAGGCGCAGCGACAGCGCGAGGCCGATGTCGGGCATCCACTCATGGCGCCATTGCAGCACGTCGTGGTCGCCCATGCCCACGCGCTCGCTCAGCAGCAGCGCGCAGCCGAACAGCGCCGTCGCGAACGCGATCCAGGTGCAGAGCGCGGCGGCGCGCGGCCTCGTGAGCGCAATGAGCGCCGCGGCCATGAACGGAAGTAGGACGAGCCACCCCAGTACCATTCGATGCCCTCCGGGAGTTCGAGTGTTAGACGGTGTGGCTGGCCGGTGGGACTGGGCCGGCGTGCCACCAGCCGGGCGGCTGCCCACGGGGCACAATCATAGCCGCAAACAGCCCGGCAGGTTCACATCGATACATCAAGCATAAATATACGCACCGCGAAGCGGGCGGCGAGCCCGACTGATGCCCAATCATGCCCATTGATGCGGACGCGCGTTCGATTTAACACCCGTCGCGTGACATGCGGCGCGCTGATGCACCATAATCGGCAAACTTGACGATCAATCGAGGCGCCAAATTGAAAGGAACTGAACTGGATCTGTATGCAACTGAAGAGCCAGGCCACACTTTGGCTTTCAATCTTTTCGATGGCACATGGGTGTCCGATGTGCCGGGCTACGGTTTAGGTATGGCGCCCCATTTCGACGATGGGCGTCTCCACTGGTTCGAGATCATGTGCGGCGGCTTTTCCGGAAAAAGCGTGCTCGAACTCGGACCCATGGAAGGCGGCCATACGTTCATGATGGCCAAAGCCGGCGCTTCACGTGTCCTTGCTATCGAGGCGAATTCGAAGTCCTTTCTCAAATGCCTGCTCGTGCAGAATGCATTGAAGTTCAATGCCGAATTCATGTATGGCGATTTCAGAGAACTGCTGAAAAAGCGCGATCAGCGATTCGATCTGATTCTTGCAAGCGGCGTGCTCTATCACATGATGGATCCGGTATCGCTACTGGAAGATATGGCATATGCGTCAGATTCGATCTGCATCTGGACGCACTATTACGATGCCGAAGTCGCGCGGACGAATGCGAACCTGCAAAGGCACTTCGATCCGACGCCAACCGTCTCGGAGTTTCGCGGACGCGAAGTGCGTCTCCACCGACATAGCTATCTCGACAGCATCAACAACGTAAAATTCATCGGCGGGACTGCTCCGCAAGCCAACTGGATGACCCGTGAAAGCCTGATGGCGGTCCTCGACGCACTGGGCATGACGGTGATCGTCGGCGTGGACGATCGCGAACAACATCCGGCCGGCCCGTCGATTCTTCTTTACGCTGCTCACATTCCGCATTTCAACGAGGCGCACTATCTTCAGCGCAACCCCGACGTAGCAGAAGCCGTTGCGCACAAGCACATCGGCTCTGGCGCGGAACACTACATCCGCTATGGCCGTGCGGAAGGGCGCTCGTTCGAGTGATCGACACCGCGCAGCCAGCGTCGTGTTCAAGCCAGTTACCCTAAAACGCGAACCCGGAAAGTTTCCCGAAAATGAATACTCTCGAGAATCAGCGCTTTTTCGATAAGCCCGTCGTCGCGGACGTTCCGATCGACAGTCAGACCCAGGTCTTCAAATTCGAAAAATTTCCCGCGGCGGGCCCCGTTCCCTGGCTCGATCGACCGGATGCGCTGGAGCGGGTTGCCGAGCTGTTGTCCCAAGGCGTAATTAGCGAGCAGCAGGCAGAATGGTGCCGCAAATGGGTGAGCGACGGCTACCTGATCATTGAGGGTTTCTTCAAGACGGAACAGCTCGATGCGACGTGGCAAGCCTACGAAAACGCGATTGCCGACGGCACGCTGCGGCCGCCGCCCGAGCCGCTTTTCGAAGGCGATACGCTGCCTGGGCGCACGCTGAATCCGCATTTCAACGTGCCGGCTGTTCGCGAGATGCTGTTCGACGCGCGCATGAACGAGATCGTGAGTCTGCTGCTGGGCGCGAAATCGGCGCCGTTCCAGACGATCGGCGGTCACAAGAGCAGCGAGCAACTCGAGCATTCCGATTCGATTCACATGTCGACCTATCCGAACGGGTATCTGGTCGCGAACTGGATCGCCTTCGAGGATATTCATCCCGACTCCGGGCCGCTCGTTTATCACCCCGGCACGCACAAGCTGCCGTATCTGATGTCGACTGAATTGGGCATGCCGTTCGGTTGCGGGTATTCCGCTTATCACGACATCTACGAACCCGCGATTCAGAAGCTCATCGCTGAACGTTCATCGGGCCCAAAGCACTTCTACCCGAAAAAGGGCGATGTGCTGTTGTGGCATGCGAACCTGCTGCACGGCGGCAGCAAGATGCGCGATCCGGAGCACGTGAGTCGCAAGGCACTGGTTTGCCATTTTTTCGCGGATGGCTGTTTGTGCTATCACGACCTGACCGGCATGCCGTCGAGCCTGACGCCAATCGTCGACTTCGACGGCGAGGCGTACCTCGAGGCCAATCCGGACGTCGCCGCGAGCGGCGGCAATGCATTGCAGCACTACATCTACTACGGTCGATTTGAAGGTCGCCCGTTGAGCAGCGCCGAATCGTTTCGACGCAAGGCGCGGCTTGCCCAACTGCCTGACGGTTTCGATCCGAAGCTTTACCTCGAAGCGAATCCCGACGTCGGCGCGGCGGGCGTCGACCCGGTCGATCACTTCGTCGACTTCGGCCGCGCGGAAGGCCGGCCGTTGCGGCCCTGAGTCATGCGTGGCGCCGAAGCAGGCGAGGGCGCCCTGCTTCGGCAAGTTCGCGGAAGGTGCATGTCGAAACCTTTTGTCCGCGTCTCGCGCGCACAGTCACCCGGGTTGACGACCCGCCTGCGCCCAAAGCATGCGTTCGAGCGCGCCCGCCCCGGCACGGGCCGCCCGCCATCACGCCGCCCGTGCCAGCCTCCTTTGTGCATGCCCCTCCGGTCTTGCTCTAAACTAGCGCCCGCCCAACCCACGCCCCGATGCGCCCCGTCACGAGCAACAACCGATGCCCCCAGCCTCCATCGATCCCGCCGATTCCCCGCATTTCAGCCTGCCGAAACACCCGCCGTTCCAGCGTTTCTGGTGCACCCGCATCCTGTCGTCGCTGTCGTTCCAGATGCTCGCGGTCGCGATGGGCTGGCATGTCTACGCGCTCACGCATAGCGCGTTCGCACTTGGCCTCGTCGGTCTCGCGCAGTTTCTGCCGATGTTCCTGCTGACGCTCGTCGTCGGCCATGTCGCCGATCGTTGCGATCGCCGCCGCATCGCCGCCGTCTGCCAGAGCCTCGAAAGTGTCGCTGCATTGCTGTTCGCGATCGGCACTTTCGGCGGCTGGATCAGCGCGCCGGTCATCTACGTGCTGGCTGCCTGCGTCGGCGCGTCGCGCGCGTTCGAATCGCCGGCCGTGGGGTCGCTGCTGCCGGCCGTGGTGCCGCGCGGCTATCTGCCGAAGGCGACCGCGTGGGCGACGTCCGCCAATCAGACCGCGCAGATCGCCGGGCCCGCGCTCGGTGGTCTGCTGTACGGCATCGGTCCCGGTGCCGCGTATCTCGCGTGCACGCTGACGTTCGCGGCGGCAGCCGCGTCGGTGTGGAGCATTCCGTTGCAGATGAAGCCGGCGAGCCGCGCGCCCGTCACGCTCGAATCGATCTTTTCGGGCATCGCGTTCATTCGTCGCGAGCCGGTGATTCTCGGCGCGCTGTCGCTCGATCTGTTCGCGGTACTGTTCGGCGGCGCGACCGCGTTGCTGCCGATCTTCGCGCGCGACGTGCTGCACGCGGGCCCGCTCGGTCTCGGCCTGTTGCGCTCGGGCACGGCGATCGGCGCGCTCGCGGGCACGATCTGGCTCGCGCATTTTCCATTGCGCAACCGGCCCGGCGCGGCGATGTTCGGCGGCGTGATCGCGTTCGGCATCGCGACGATCGTGTTCGGGCTGTCGCATCAGTTCCTCGTGTCGTTGTTCGCGCTGATGGTGCTCGGCGCGTCGGACACGATCAGCGTGGTGGTGCGGCTGTCGCTCGTGCAATTGCGCACGCCCGATGAAATGCTCGGCCGCGTCAGCGCGGTCAATTCGTTGTTCATCGGGACGTCGAATCAATTGGGCGAGTTCGAATCGGGCCTGACCGCGGGATGGTGGGGCGCGCAGCCGGCGGTGCTGGTCGGCGGTGTCGCGACGATCGCGATCGCGCTGTTGTGGATGCGGTTCTTTCCGGAACTGCGGCACACGCGCACGCTCGAGCGCGAAGAGGCGCTCGCGGCGAGCGCCTGATTGCCAGGGCCTGGGCGCCATCGCCCGATCCATGACACGACGAGGAGACGAACCGCATGAGCCAGTCCGAACTGCACCCCGCCGCGCCGGTCGCGGCGACGATCTATCGTGGCGAATCCGTCGAGAACACGCATCTCGCGCACGTCGCGGTCGTCGATGCGGACGGTCGTCTGCTGTATTCGTTCGGCGACGCCGCGCGCATGACGCTCGCGCGTTCCGCGGCGAAGCCGGCCCAGGCGCTCGCGGTGCTCGAAACCGGCGCGCTCGAGCGTTGCGGTTTCGACGAAGCCGATCTCGCGCTGATGTGCGCATCGCACAGCAGCGAGCCGCGTCATATCGAACGCACGCGCGGCATGCTCGCGAAAGCGCAGGCGAGCGAGGCCGATCTGCGTTGCGGCGGCCATCCGCCGTTGTCGGATGCGGTGTACGTCGACTGGATCCGGCGCGGCTTTACGCCCACCGGCGTGTGCAGCAACTGTTCGGGCAAGCACGCGGGCATGCTGGCCGGCGCGGGTTCGATCGGCGCGGCGCTCGCCGGCTATGAACTGCCGGGGCATCCGTTGCAGGTGCGTGTGAAGCAGACGGTCGCGAGCGTCTGCGATCTGCCCGACGAGGGCGTGCAATGGGCGATCGACGGCTGCAATCTGCCGACGCCGGCGTTTGCGCTCGACCGGCTCGCACGTCTGTTCGCGAAGCTCGCGGCGGCGCAGGATCAACAGGAAACCGAAGCCGCCGCGACGACGCCGCGCGCGGCCGCGCTCGCGCGCATCTATCGCGCGATGACGTCGTACCCGGAACTGGTCGGCGGGGAGGGGCGCTTCTGTACGCTGCTGATGCAGGCTTTCGATGGCGCGCTGGTCGGCAAGGTCGGCGCGGACGGCAGCTATGCGATCGGCGTACGCGCATCGCGGCAGACCGCGCGGCTCGGCGCGAAGGGCGCGCTAGGCATCGCGCTGAAGATCGAGGACGGCAATCCCGCCGTGCTCTACGCGGTCACCGCCGAGTTGCTCGCCGTGCTCGATATCGGTACGCCTGAACAACGCGCGGCGCTCGACGGTTTTCATGCGCCGCAGCGGCTCAACACGATGGGCGTCGAGATCGGCCGGATGGGCTTCTCGATCGAGCTTGCCGCGCATCGTTGAGCGCGGCGACCCGATTCACTGCTCGACACCCCAGACCTCAAGCCGCCGCCGCCTTCGCCGGCGCGGCACCCAGCGCATCACGGATCGCATCGGCGAGCTCGCTCGCCGCGAACTTCGCGACATAGCCGTTGGCGCCCGCGTTCTTCACATGCGCCTCATTGGCCGCGCCCGTCAGCGACGAGTGAATGATCACCGGAATATCGCGCGTGCGTTCATCGGCCTTGATCTGGCGCGTCAGCATGAAGCCGTCCATCTCCGGCATCTCCAGATCGGTCAATACGAGCGCGATGGTGTCTTTCGCGCGCGCGCCGTTTTTCTGCGCTTCGCGCGCGACCTGCTGCAGCGTCTGCCACGCTTCGTCGCCGGTCTTCGTCATGATGTAGTCAGCGCCGATCGCGGCGAGCGCCTGTTCGATCAGCTTGCGCGCGAAGCCGGAGTCGTCGGCGGCGAGGATCTTCGCGCCGCGGCGGATGCCGAGCGCCTGGCCGACCGAGGCCGGATCGACGCTCGGATGCTGCGACGGGAACACGTCGCGCAACACCTGCTCGACGTCGATCACCTGGGCGAGCCGCGAGTCGCCGGTATTGCCGTCGATGCGCGCGATGCTCGTGACGAGCTTGCCGCCCGCCGAGCCATCGGCCGACAGCACCTGGTTCCATTCGAGTCGCACGATGTCGTCGACTTCCTCGACCGCGAAGGCCTGCGTCGAACGCGCGAATTCGGTGACCAGCAGGATGTTCAGGCCGCGCGTCGGCTCGCAGCCCATCAACCGCGGCAGATCGATCACGGGGATGATCTGCCCGCGAATGTCGACCGCGCCCATCACGTAAGGCGACGATCCGGCGATCGGCGTGACGGTCGGCATCGTCGAGATTTCGCGCACCTTGAACACGTTGATCCCATACAACTCGTGCGCGTCGCTGCCCGGCACGTGGCCGAGGCGGTATAGCAGCAGCTCGAACTTGTTGGAGCTCGTCAGGTTGCTGCGTTCGGTGTGGCGCTCGTGATTGGCACGGTGGTCGTCTGCCATCGGAATCGTTCTCCAGAATTGCGGTGCTGAGCGGTGCTGAGCGTGCCTGTATCTGGTTATCGGCGCCGATGGCGAAAAATCCAGCACTGCGTGGCAGCGTCGAGCGGCGCGCGATTCACGCGAATACGGCAAACGTGTGCGCATTCATATGAGGGTTACCTAAGGTTACAGAAGCGACAGCAGCGTTTCACCTGCCCGACGGCGTGGCTTCTAGAATCGGCAGCGATAAAAGCGTGGCGTCGCGCTGGGCTCGCAAGCAGTCCGCAGCGTTTTGCATCGCGCGCTTCGTTCGCGGCGCACACGTGTCCGTCGTTTTGCTTTCAGATGCTTTCACCTCAAGGAGAACGTATGATCCGCCTGCCTTCCGTCCCTTCCGTCGCTTTGGCCCGCATCGCCGCCGTTGCCTGCTTCGGTGGTCTTCTGACGGCCGCCTCGGTGGCCAGCGCGCAGAGCGCCGCGTCCACGGACACGGGCCGCCTGCATGCCGCCGACCAGACCTTCATCGCGGACGGCACGCAAGCCGTCGCGACGCAGCGCGATGCCGCGCGTATCGCCACCGCGCGTTCGGCCGACCGCGACGTGAAGGCCTTCGCCGAGCGCGTGTCGAGCGACGACGCCAGGATCACCGACGCGTTGCGCGCGGCGAGTCCGCGCGGTGTCGACGTGCCGAAGAACGATCCCGATGCGGCCGCGCTCGCAAGCATCAACCATCTGCGCGGCGCGGACTTCGACAAGGTGTACATCGAGCAGGTCGCGCTCGCGGGTGAACAGAAGGCGCTGTCCGCTTTCCAGGCGGAAATCGCAGCGGGCCGCGACGAGCAGTTGAAGGCCGCCGCGAAACAGGCGCTGCCGACGATCCAGCAGCACTATGCGATGGCGCAGGATCTCGCGAAGCGCAAGCATCTGTCCGTGGCCGCGCAATAAGCGGCGTCACGTCGCTACGCGGCAGGCGGCGGTACTTCGAACCCGGGCTTTTCGGCGATAATCGTGCGCTTCTTCCGACGATTCTTCGCGCCTCCGATTCCAGGTACCGCATGAGCAAGCACGCCAGTCTGCCGCAACAGTTGGACCATCTGCTTCGACAAGCCGTCGCGCTCCAGCAGAACGGCGCGCTCGTCGAAGCCGAAGAGATGTATCGCGAGATACTCGAACTGAAGCCGAAGCATGGCGATGCGTTGCGCTGGCTCGGCGAACTCGCGCTGCAAACGGGCCGCTTGCAGGAAGGCGTCGATCTGCTGAAGAAGGCGCTCGTGGTCAACGCGAGACAGCCGGCCGTGCATTCGAATCTCGCCTATGCGCTGAACGCGTTGCAGCGTCATGACGAAGCGCTCGCGTGTGCCGAGCGGGCGCTCGCGATGCAGCCGAAATTCGCCGATGCGTTGAACAATCGTGGCAACGCATTGGCGGCGCTGAACCGTCCGCTCGATGCGCTCGCGAGCTACGAACGCGCGCTTTCGCTCGTGCCGGAGTTTGCGCCGGCGTGGAACAATCGCGCATGCGTGCTGCGCGATCTCGGCCGCTATGCCGATGCGCTCGATAGCTGCGACCAGGCGCTCGCGTTGCAGCCGAACTATCCGGATGCGTGGAGCAATCGCGGCAACGTGCTCGGCGATCTGAACCAGCCGCACGAAGCACAACACTGCTACCAACGCGCGCTGGAACTTGCGCCTGCTTTCGTCGATGCATGGAACAACCTCGGTCTCGCTCAGATCGATCTGAATCAGCGCGAACAGGCGTTGTCGAGCTATCAGCGCGCGCTTGCGTTGAATCCGGCGTCGGTCGAAACGCACTGGAACCAGGCGCTGTGCCTGCTGCAAATGGGCCGCTTCGATACCGGCTGGCGCGAATACGAATGGCGTTGGGAGCGCAGCCGCATCAAGGCCGGCAGGCGCGCGTTCGTGCAGCCGTTGTGGCTCGGCGATGTTCCGCTCGACGGCAAAACGATTCTGCTGCATGCGGAGCAGGGCCTGGGCGACACGTTGCAGTTCTGCCGCTATGCGCCGCTCGTTGCGAAGCTCGGCGCGAAGGTCGTGCTCGAAGTGCCGGGCGCGTTGTTGCGATTGCTGTCGACGCTCGATGGTGTCGATCAGTTGATCGAAGCGGGGCAGCCGTTGCCGCCGTTCGATTGTCATTGCCCGCTGCTGAGCTTGCCGCTTGCGTTCGGCACGAACGAAGCGAGCATTCCGGCGGCGACGCCGTATCTTTTTGCGCAGCCGGCGGCCGTCAGCGAATGGCGTGAGCGGATCGAACACGACGGCAACATCAACGCGGATGCCGACGCAATCAGGCCGCTGAAAGTCGGCCTCGTCTGGGCCGGCGAGAACCGCGCGCAGATCGCCGAGCTGCGCAAGATCGACGCGCGTCGGTCGCTCACGTTCGAGCAACTCGCGCCGCTCCTCGAGGTGCCGAACGTTCGCTTCTTCAGCGTGCAGAAGGGCGCGGCCGCACCGCAATTAGCCGAAAGCGCCTACGGTGAACGCGTCGCCGATTACACCGGGCTGCTGCACGATTTCGCCGATACCGCCGCGCTCGTCGCCAGTCTCGATCTGGTGATTTCGGTCGACACGTCCACCGCGCATCTGGCCGGCGCGCTCGACAAACCCGTCTGGATCCTGAACCGCTTCGACACCTGCTGGCGCTGGTTGCTCGAACGCAGCGACACGCCGTGGTATCCGTCCGCACGTCTGTTCCGTCAACCGGCGCTCGGCGATTGGGGCGGCGTGATCGATGCCGTGCGCGATGCATTGGGGGATCTGAGCGCCCCGCCTTCGTGACGCCTTTGGGCGGACACGCGTAGACTGAACCTCCGTTCATCGATGGCAATGCCACGGAGAGTTCTTCAATGGAATACAGACATCTGGGTGCATCGGGTTTCAAGGTGCCGGTGCTGAGTCTCGGCACCGGTACGTTCGGCGGCAAGGGTGAATTTTTTGAGGCGTGGGGCGCGACCGACGTCGCCGAAGCGCGGCGTCTGATCGACATCTGCTTCGACGCGGGCGTCACGATGTTCGACACCGCCGACATCTATTCGAAGGGCGCGTCCGAGTCGGTGCTCGGCGAGGCGCTGAAGGGCAAGCGCGACAAGGCGATCCTGTCGACCAAGGCGACGTTTCGTTTCGACGACGATCCGAACGGCGTCGGCTCGTCGCGCTTCCATCTGATCCAGGCGGTCGATTCAGCGCTCAAGCGTCTGCAAACCGATTACATCGACCTGTTCCAGCTGCACGGCTTCGACGCGAAAACGCCGATCCCCGAAGTGCTGTCCACGCTCGACGACCTCGTGCGCGCGGGCAAGATCCGCTATATCGGCGTGTCGAATTTCTCCGGCTGGCATCTGATGAAGTCGCTCGATATCGCCGACCGTTACGGCTATCCGCGCTATGTCGCGAATCAGACCTACTACTCGCTGGTCGGGCGCGACTACGAGTGGGAGCTGATGCCGCTCGGTGTCGACCAGGGCGTCGGTGCGGTGGTGTGGAGTCCGCTCGGTTGGGGGCGCTTGACCGGCAAGCTCAAGCGCGGCCAGCCGCTGCCGGAGACGAGCCGTCTGCACAAGACCGCCGACATGGGGCCGCCGGTGCCGGAAGACTATCTGTTCCGCGTGCTCGACGCGCTCGACGAAATTGCCGCCGAAACCGGCAAGACCGTGCCGCAGATCGCGCTGAACTGGCTGCTGCAACGGCCGACCGTCGCGACGCTGTTGATCGGCGCGCGCAACGAGGAGCAACTGCGGCAGAACCTCGGCGCGGTCGGCTGGAATCTGACGCCGGAGCAGGTCGCGAAGCTCGATGCGGCCAGCACGGTGCGGCCCGCGTATCCGTACTGGCATCAGGAAGGCTTCGCGGAACGCAATCCAAAGGCGGTTTGAGCGGCGGCTCGACCACGTTCCAGGCGCCGCAGCCGGCGCAATGCGCTGGTCCAGCGCGGCCGCACGCTGGACTAGCGCATCCCATCAAGCCAAACCGCCATTGGCTCGCAATACCTGCCCATTGACCCAACCCGCATCCGGGCCGACCAGAAACGCGACCACGCCCGCCACGTCTTCCGGCTCGCCGAGGCGTTGCAGCGGCGGCATCTTCGCGAACGTCTCGATCTGCTCGTCGGTCTTGCCTTCGAGGAACAGCGCGGTCGCGATCGGTCCCGGCGCGACCGCATTCACTGTGATGTTGCGCCCGCGCAGTTCCTTCGCGAACACACGCGTGAACGCTTCGACGGCTGCCTTGGTTGCCGTGTAGATGCCATAGCCGGGCAGGTTCAGCGCGAGCACGCTGGTCGAGAAATTGACGATGCGCCCGCCGTCGTTCAGGCGCGCGGCCGCTTCGCGCAGCGTGTTGAAGGTGCCGCGCACGTTGATGTCGAAGGCTTGGTCGTAAAGTGCGTCGGGCGTGTCGGCGAGCGGCGTGGGCTTCATCACGCCCGCGTTGTTGACGAGCACATCCACCTTGCCGAGTTCGCGTTCGGTGATTTCGAACATGCGACGTACGTCGCCGGGCTTCGACACGTCGGCTTGCACCGCGACCGCCTTGCCGCCAGCTTCGCGGATCGCGCCGACGAGCGCGTCGGCTTCGCCCGCGCTCGCTGCGTAGTTGACGGCGACCGCGTAGCCGTCGTTCGCGAGCCGCTGTGCGATCGCCGTGCCGATGCCGCGCGATGCGCCCGTGACGATGGCGACTTTCGGTTGTGGGTTCGTGCTCATGATTGGTTTCCTCATAGAAGGTGGTGGATCGGTGAGGTGAATCATGAACGCTTTGCGCGCAGAGATAATCCGGTTAGACTCGCCATCATCATTCCATTTGCTTTAATAATCAGCCGATATGGACCGTTTCGAGGAAATGCGCGTATTCGTGCGGATCGCCGAGCGCCAGAGCTTCACGCGCGCCGCCGACGATCTGCAAATTCCGCGCGCGACCGTCACCAACCTGATGAAGCGCCTCGAGCAGCGGCTCGGCGCGCGGTTGCTCGAACGCACGACCCGCACGGTGCGGCTCACGCCCGACGGTGAAGCGCACTACCAGCGCTGCGTGCGCCTGATCGCCGATATGGAGGAGGCCGAGGGGGCGTTTTCCAATCTCGCGCCGAAGGGGCTGTTGCGCGTGAACGTGCAGGGCACGCTCGCGCGGCACTTCGTGGTGCCGGCGCTGCCCGCGTTTCTCGCGCGCTTTCCCGACATCGAGCTGATGATCGGCGAGGACGACCGGCTCGTCGACCTCGTGCGCGAGGGCATCGATTGCGTGCTGCGCGCGGGCGTGCTGCAGGATTCGTCGATGGTCGGGCGGCGCGTCGCGCAACTGCAGCAGGTGACGGTCGCGAGTCCCGCGTATCTGGCCGCGTATGGCGAGCCGGCCGATCCTGACGCGCTGTCGACGCATCGCGCGGTCAACTACGTGTCGAGCGCGACCGGCAAGCCGGTGCCGCTCGAATTCCGTGTCGACGGGCGGGACGCCGCGCTCGTGCTGCCGTCGGCGGTGTCGGTCAGCGGCGCCGAACTGTACACGGGCGCGGCCCTCGCCGGGCTCGGCATCGTGCAGGTACCGCGTTACCGCGTGGATGGCGAGTTGGCTGCGGGGCGGCTGCGGGTCATTCTGGCGGACTATCCGCCGCCGCCGATGCCGGTGTCGGTGCTATATCCGCAGAACCGGCAGTTGTCGTCGCGCGTGCGGGTGTTCGCGCAGTGGCTGCGGGAGATTTTCGAGCCGGTGAGCTGAGGGAGCGAAAAACGCAAAGGAATGCGTTTTCGTGGTTAACGCCTGGACATGTGCGCCTCGCATAATGTCATTCTCAAGCGCGCAGAAAGCCGCCCGTGATCGAGGGTGGACGCACAGAACGACCGGGGGATCTGATCATGAATCGTTTTCGTTCGCTGGGTGTGGCGACGGGCGCGGCGCAGTTCGCCAGTGCCGACATCCTCAGCCGGATGAGCACGGCGTCGCGCCGGCCAGGCGCCGCGCGCCCCTTCGATCTGATTTTCGAACCGCGCGCGTGGCAGGGGCCCGCCGCGCCCGAGGCGACGGACCCGCAGTTCAAGATCCACGTGTTCGACACGATGCGCGCGTTCGAAAAACGCGGCGTCGACGTGATCGTGCTGCCATGCTTTCTGAGCCACACCTTCATCGACGAACTCGCGGCCAACGTCAGCGTGCCGGTCGCCAACATCATGACCGCGCTGTCCGCGCACGTGCGGCGCACCTATCCGTCGGCGCGCCGAATCGGCGTGCTGACGTCGGCGGCGATTCGCGCGAACGGCCTGTTCGAGCGCTACTTCGAAGCCGGGCGGTTCGACGTGTGCTATCCGCGCAACGACACCGATTTCGACGGCGTGACGAGCGCCGTCCTTGGTGTCGGGGGCATCCGCGATGGGCGCCTGCACGGGCGGCCCGTCGAGCTGTTGCGTGCGGCGTGCGCGGATCTGGTCGCGCAGGGCGTCGACCTGATCGTGCCGGGGCTCGCGGAGATCGGCCTCGTGCTGCGCGCGCTCGGGCGCATCGAGGTGCCGCTCGTCGATACGAACCAGGTGTATGCGCGCTATGTCGCGGCGGCGCAGTACACGCAGCCGGAGCGGGCGTTCCGCCTCGGCGTGGTCGGCGGCATCGGGCCGGCCGCGACCGTCGATTTCATGGCCAAGGTCGTGCGCAACACGCCGGCCGCGCGCGACCAGGACCATATCCGGATCATGGTCGAGCAGAATCCGCAGATCCCCGACCGCACCGCGGCGCTGCTCGAGCGCGGCGACGATCCCACCCTCGCGCTGTACGCGGCCTGCAAGACGCTCGAGGACGGCGGCGCGGATCTGATCGCGATTCCGTGCAATACCGCGCATGCGTTCGTCGAGCGGCTCCAGCCGGCGCTGCGCGTGCCGATCGTCAATATGCTGACCTGTACCGCCGATTATCTGCGCGAGACCGTTCCGGGTCTGCGCGAAGTGGGCGTGCTGGCCACCTCGGGCACGCTCGCGAGCCGCGTCTACGAACAGGCGCTCGACGCGCGCGGCCTGGTGCAGATCGCGCCGTCCGCCACTGCGCAAGCGCGTCTGATGAACGCGATCTACGGCCCGCGCGGCGTGAAGGCGGGGCACACGTCGGGCGACTGTTGCGACGACCTCGCGGCGGCTGTCGACGATCTGGTCGCGCAGGGCGTGCAGGTGATCGTGCTCGCGTGCACGGAGTTACCGTTGCTGCTGCGCGAACCGGTGCTCGCGTGTCCGGGCGGGCGCGTGGTGCGGCTCGTCGATCCGACCGAGGTGCTGGCGCGGCGCTGCGTTGCGTATGCGCTTGGCGACGGTGTCGCACGTGGCACACCGGCGGGTTGCGCGACGCGGCAGGCGGCCGGGTGCTCGCGGGTTGAAAGCGCGCTCGGCTAGTCGGGTGGCGTGACCGCGGCGCAGCCGTTTGCGCCTCGCCGCCGATCCAGAGGTCAATGCGCGCCCGAGCCCGCCATGGAAAACTGTATAAACATACAGTATAGTATCCCCCTACAGCCAGGCTTCCGGGCGCTCCTCGCGCCGACCCGGCTGCACCGAACTTGCGCGGTCGCGAGAGCCGGCCGTGAGAGGTGACCCACTCCTTCAGACGGTCGGAAAAATTGTCCTCCAACGACGCAACCCTTGACACCCTCGCTGACACTCCCCAAGGCGGCAACCCGAGCGGCAACAAGATCCAGGGCACGATCCGCATTCGCGGCGCCCGCCAGCACAACCTGAAAAATGTCGACCTCGACGTGCGCACCGGCGAAATGACGGTCGTCACGGGGCCGTCGGGCTCGGGCAAGTCGAGCCTCGTGTTCGACACGCTGTATGCGGAAGGCCAGCGCCGCTACGTCGAAACCTTCAGCGCGTACGCGCGCCAGTTCCTCGACCGGATGGATCGGCCGCAGGTCGACCGCGTCGACGGCGTGCCGCCCGCCATCGCGATCGACCAGACCAACCCGGTGCGCAGCTCGCGCTCCACGGTCGGCACGATGACCGAGCTCAACGATCACCTGAAGCTGCTGTACGCGCGCGCGGCCGAGCTGTTCGACCGCCAGAGCGCGTATCTGGTGCGGCACGACACGCCGGAGACGATCTACGCGGAACTGCTCGAGCGCACCGCGCAGGAGGAGCCGCGGCTCGTCGTCACGTTCCCGGTCGAGCTGCCGGAGTCGGCGTCCGCGCAGGAGGTCGAGCAGTGGTTGTCGGCGAGCGGCTATACGCGCGTGCAGGCGCAGCGCGAAGTCGATTCGCCGACCGGCAAGCGCAAGTTGCTCGACGTCGTCGCCGACCGCTTCCGGCTGCGCTCGGTGGATAAAGCACGCGCGATCGAGGCGATCGAGGCATCGCTGAAGCGCGGCGGCGGGCGCGTCAATATTTACGTGCTGCCGGCTACCTCGGACGAGCCGCAGGCCGAAGCCGCCGAGCCGCGCATCTGGCGTTTCTCCACCGGCTTGCACAGCCCCGAAAGCGATCTGCGCTATGCCGATCCGCAGCCCGCGCTGTTCTCGTTCAACTCGGCCTATGGCGCTTGTGATGCCTGCCGCGGTTTTGGCCGCGTGATCGGCGTCGACCTCGGTCTCGTGATCCCCGACGCGCGCAAGACGCTGCGCGAAGGTGCGGTCAAGCCGATGCAGACGCCCGCGTGGAAGGAGTGCCAGGACGACCTGATGCGCTACGCGGCGAAAGCCGACATCCGCCGCGACACGCCGTGGGGCGAGCTCAGCGAGCGCGAACGCAGCTGGGTCATCAACGGCTCGCCGGACTGGAACGGCAAGTGGCAGACGCATTGGTACGGCGTCAAACGCTTCTTCGACTATCTCGAATCGAAGGCGTACAAGATGCATATCCGCGTGCTGCTGTCGAAATACCGCAGCTACACGCCGTGCGAAACCTGCGGCGGCGCGCGTCTGAAAACCGAATCGCTGCTGTGGCGCCTCGGCAGCAAGGCCAATGCGAACGACGTGCTCGCGCCCGCGCAGCGCTTCATGCCGCGCGGCGTGAAGTGGTCGCGCGCGCAGCTCGAAGCGTTGCCGGGCCTGACCGTGCACGATCTCATGCTGATGCCGATCGAGCGCATCCGCCGCTTCTTCGACGACATCACGCTGCCGAGCGCGTTGCTCGACGACGCGCTGAAGCTGCTGCTCGCCGAAGTGCGCACGCGCCTCAAGTATCTATGCGACGTCGGTCTCGGCTATCTGACGCTCGACAGGCAAAGCCGCACGCTGTCGGGCGGCGAGGTGCAGCGTATCAACCTGACCACCGCGCTCGGCACGTCGCTGACCAAGACGCTGTTCGTGCTCGACGAGCCGAGCATCGGCCTGCACCCGCGCGACCTGAATCGCATCGTCGAAGCGATGCACCGGCTGCGCGACGCGGGCAATACGCTGGTCGTGGTCGAGCATGATCCGTCGGTGATGCTCGCGGCGGACCGGCTCATCGACATGGGTCCGGGACCGGGCGAGCGCGGCGGCTCGATCATTTTCGACGGCGCGCCCGAGGCGATTCGCTCGACCGGCACGCTGACCGGCGAGTACCTCGGCGGCCGGCGCCATGTCGCGGATGCCGCGCACTGGTCGCGTCGCGCGGTCGACGCGAGCACGCCGCGCATCGTGCTCGAAGGTGCGAGCGAGCACAATCTGCGCGACGTCACGGTCGAAATTCCATTGCAGCGGCTCGTCTGCGTGACCGGCGTGTCGGGTTCCGGCAAATCGACGCTGCTGCAGGACGTGCTGTATCCGGCGATGGCGCGCCACTTCGGGCTCGCCACCGAAGCGCCGGGCGCGTTCAAGGCGCTGAACGGCGCGGACCAGGTCACCGACGTCGTGTTCGTCGACCAGTCGCCGATCGGCAAGACCGCACGCTCGAATCCGGCCAGCTACGTCGGCGCGTTCGACGAAATCCGCAAGCTGTTCGCGAAGGCACCGCTCGCGCAACAGCGCGGCTACGGCCCCGGCATGTTCAGCTTCAATTCGGGCGATGGCCGCTGCCCGACCTGTGGCGGCTCGGGGTTCGAGCACATCGAAATGCAGTTCCTCTCCGACGTGTACCTGCGCTGCCCCGATTGCGACGGGCGCCGTTATCGCGCGGAAATTCTGGAGGTGAAGATCGAGCGCGACCAGCCGGTACGCGGGTTGAGCATTGCCGACGTGCTCGAACTGACCGTCAGCGAGGCTGCCGCGTACTTCGCGCAGGACGCCGAAGTATTGCGCGTGCTGCAGCCGATCGTCGACGTCGGGCTCGAATACGTGAAGCTCGGCCAGCCCGTGCCGACGCTGTCGGGCGGCGAGGCGCAGCGGCTCAAGCTCGCGGGCTTTCTTGCGGAATCGGCACAGGCGCGCGGCGCACGCGGCGCGAAGCAGGTGATCGCGAAGCGTCTGTTCATGTTCGACGAACCGACCACGGGTCTGCATTTCGACGACATCGCGAAGCTGATGCAGGCGTTCGGCAAGCTGCTCGCGAGCGGTCATTCGCTGATCGTGATCGAGCACAATCTCGACGTGATCCGCGCGGCCGACTGGATCATCGACCTCGGTCCCGAAGGCGGCGACGGCGGTGGCCGCGTGTTGTGCGCGGGCACGCCGGACGAAGTGAAAGCGTGCGCCGAATCGCATACCGGCGAGGCGTTGCTGCAATACGACCGCGCGATGGACACCGCAACCGCGGCGGAGCCCCAGGGCATCCCGCTGCAGAAGGCCCTGAGCGCGGCCCGCGCACGTCGCGCGATCGAAGGCGAGGACGTGGTGCGCATCGTCAACGCGCGCGAGCACAACCTGAAGGCGCTCGACGTCGACATTCCGCATGGCAAGTTCAACGTAATCACCGGCGTGTCGGGCTCGGGCAAATCGACGCTCGCGTTCGACATCCTGTTCCACGAAGGTCAGCGGCGCTACCTCGAATCGCTGAACGCGTATGCCCGCTCGATCGTGCAGCCGGCCGGACGGCCCGAAGTCGACGCGGTGTATGGCATTCCACCGACCGTCGCGATCGAGCAGCGGCTCTCGCGCGGCGGTCGCAAGAGTACCGTCGCCACGACCTCGGAGGTGTGGCACTTCCTGCGTCTGCTGTACGTGAAGCTCGGCTTGCAGCACTGCATTCACGACGGCACGCCGGTCACGTCGCAAAGCGCCGAATCGATCGCGGCGCAGTTGCTGCGCGATCACAAGGGCCAGCATGTCGGCTTCCTCGCGCCGCTCGTCGTGAACCGCAAGGGCGTCTATACGGACCTCGCGAAATGGGCAAAAGCGCGCGGCAATACGCATCTGCGTGTGGACGGCGAGTTCGTGCCGGTCGATCCGTGGCCGAAGCTCGATCGTTTCCGCGAGCACACGATCGAGCTGCCGGTCGCTGACCTCGTCATCTCGGCCGATCACGAAGCGGAGCTGCGCGAAGCGCTCGATCAGACGCTCGACATCGGTAAAGGCATCATGCATCTGCTCGCGCCGCTCGACGGTCTGCACGACGCGCTCAACGGCGGCGAGTCCACCGCGAAGCTCGGCGACGTGAAGGTGCTGTCGACGAAGCGCGCGTGTCCGGTGTGCGGCACGAGCTACCCCGAGCTCGACCCGCGCATGTTCTCGTACAACAGCAAGCATGGCTGGTGCACGAGCTGCGTCGGCACGGGACTGTCGCTGACGCGCGAGCAGCGGGCCGCGTACGACGACACGATCGTCGTCGACGACAATCGCGGTCGCGAGCAGAGCCTGCCCTCGGAGGAGCAGGAACCGGAAGGACTCGTCGACGAGCCGTGTCCGGATTGCGCGGGCACGCGTCTGAATCCGGTCGCGCGCGCGGTCACGTTCGACTCGCAGGCGATCGTCGACGTCGCGCAATGGACCGTGTCCGACACGCGCGCGTGGATCGACACGCTGCGGATGACGGGCCGCGACGCCGAGATCGCGCGCGACGTGGTCAGCGAAATCGGCAGCCGGCTGCAGTTCCTCGAAGAAGTCGGGCTCGGCTATCTGAGCCTCGATCGCGCGGCGCCGAGTTTGTCGGGCGGCGAAGCGCAGCGCATCCGGCTCGCCGCGCAGCTCGGCAGCAATCTGCAGGGCGTGTGTTACGTGCTCGACGAGCCGACCATCGGTCTGCATCCGCGCGACAACCAGATTCTGCTGAACGCGCTGCGCAAGCTCGGCGACAAGGGCAATACGCTCGTCGTCGTCGAGCATGACGAAGATACGATCCGGCGCGCGGATCACATCATCGATATCGGGCCGGGCGCGGGCAAGCGCGGCGGCACGCTAATCGCGCAGGGCAGCGTCGCGGACCTGTCCGCACAGCCCGATTCGCTGACCGGGCGTTTCCTCGCACAGCCGATCGTGCATCCGCTGCAGCCGCGCCGCGAGGTCGTCGCGCCGGGCAAGCGTGCGGCCGCGGTGCCGGAGAACTGGCTGACCGTGCATGGCGGCAAGCTGCATAACCTGCGCGACGTGACGGTCGGCATTCCGCTCGCGCGGCTCGTCGCGGTGACGGGCGTCAGCGGCTCCGGCAAGTCGACGCTCGCGCGCGACGTGCTGATGACCAATCTGCTCGATGCGGTCGGGCGCTCGGTGCTGTCGTCGCCGGCCACGCGCCGCGCGCGTGCGGCCGCCGAGGAGAAGCCGGCCGCGAACCGGCGTTCGAGCGTGCTCGCGCGCTCGGCGCCGCGCGCGCCGCTGAACGTCACGCATATATGGCAGGGCTGCGATTCGGTCACCGGCTGGGAAAGCATCGACCGCGTGCTGGAAGTCGATCAGACGCCGATCGGCAAGACGCCGCGTTCGTGTCCCGCCACCTACATCGGCGTGTGGGATGCGATCCGCAAGCTGTTCGCGGGCACGCTGGAGGCGCGCGCGCGCGGCTATACCGCGTCGCGTTTCTCGTTCAACACGGGCGAGGGCCGCTGCCCCGCATGCGAGGGCCAGGGCGTGCGCACGATCGGCATGAGCTTCCTGCCCGACGTGAAGGTGCCGTGCGACGTCTGCCACGGCCAGCGCTTCAATCCGGAGACACTCGCGGTCACGTGGCGCGGCAAGAACATCGGCGACGTGCTGACCATGGAAATCGACGAAGCGGTCGAGTTCTTCGCGTCGATTACGAACATTGGGCATCCGCTGCAACTGATGAAAGACGTCGGGCTCGGCTATCTGACGCTCGGCCAGCCGTCGCCGACGCTGTCGGGCGGCGAGGCGCAGCGCATCAAGCTCGTCACCGAGCTGAGCAAGGTGCGCGACGACATCACGCGGCGTGGCCAGAAGCCGCCGCACACGCTGTACGTGCTCGACGAGCCAACGGTTGGCCTGCACATGGCGGACGTCGCGAAGCTGATTCGCGTGCTGCACCGGCTCGTGGATGGCGGGCATAGCGTCGTCGTCATCGAGCACGATCTCGACGTGATCGCCGAGGCGGACTGGATCATCGACCTCGGTCCGGAGGGCGGCGTGGGCGGCGGTACGATCGTTGCGGCAACGGATCCGGAAAGCCTGTCGCGCGTGGCCGCGAGTCACACGGGCGCGGCTCTGCGGCCGGTGCTCGCGCGCACGGCCGCTACGTCGACGCTGGCCGGCGAAGGGACGAATGGCTGAGGCACGGTGACGAGCGGTGGCGCGGCCGTTGCGCGCCCCGATGCCGTTCCCCAGCCGACTGTTTGCTCGCATTCCCAGACGCGCGCATCAGGTATGCCGTTGCAACTTCGCAGGTTGCAACGGCCGGCGCTTCGTCGCGTGTCCGCCACACATGATTGCTGCGCTGCATCCAATCATCCGAGGTTCGATCAATGCGGCGCATGCGCGCATTTAAATCATACGAAAGAGCCCAGCGATGTTTCAAAATAGAAACATTTTTAGAACCCCCGATAAATCAGCATTTGGATATTAATTTGTGGTGCGGAGCGAATGCCACGGAAATGCCTAATGCCGCGGGCAATAAATTTACGCTTTGCGAATAAACTACCGAATTGCCCGGACATAATAGGGCGATAAGCAGTTCACAATTGAAACATTTTTGAACCGCGCAAGAAACGTACTCGGTAACGCGCAATGGCCGGGCTTCGCATTATCGGCAACTTTGTCCGAATGCGCGAGAGTGCCGTCCATCAAGGCTTTGCGGTAAGATCTCCTCAAGCTCTTCGCGCGGCTTGCATAGTTGCCCGGCCTGTCACGCGCTCATATCAATTGCTCAATAACCGCTTTTCCTCAGACATGGGCTGTCGTGATGAGATTTGTTTTTCAAATTTACTATAGCGATCCATTCCGCTAACATCACGCTTAATCCTTTATGCGGCGTGAGTCTGCTTTTTCGCCGTAATAACGCATTCTCTCGTTCCGTCTGATGGCGGGGCAAATCGGGGTCCGCAACGTATGACCGTTTGGGGAAGATCATGCCGCACATGCACCTTGATACAACGAGAATTACGTGGCTACACACGCCCGCTTTGAACGTCCGTACTGCAGCGCGGCGAATCGGCATTTTGCTGTTCGACGGCTTCTGGCTGCTCGGCCCCGGTACCGTCGTGGAAATGTTCCAGACCGCCAATGAGTTCGCGGGCACGCGAGCGGGCGAAGATCCGCCCTACGAAGTGCAGTTCCTGTCGATGGACGGCGGCAATGTCGCCAGTTCGTCGTCGGCGCGCATCTGGACTGACCGCATCGACACGCGCTTTGGCGGCGGTTTCGACGCGCTGTTCATCGCTGGCGGCTACGGCGCCCACGTGGCCGCGCGCGACGAACGCCTGCTGAACTGGCTGCGCGCCGTGCAATCGCGCACACGCGCGATCGAAACGATCGGCGAGGGGCGCCTCGTGCTCGAAGCGGCCGGCCCGACCGAGCATGACGGCCTGATGAGCCGCTATCCGGGCGCGAGCGCCAGCGAAGGCGCGTTCAGCGCGGCCAACGACCGTCACGACTGCGCCCGCAGCGCGCTGATGTTCATCAAGCGCGACCTGGGCGCCGAGCTTGCGCGCAGCGTCGCCGATCGCGTGATGCCCGGCATGGCTGCGACGTGGGTGCCGCTGCCGGCCGAGGGCGGCACGCTGAGCGTCGCCGAAAAGATTCGCGCGGCCGCGCGCTGGATGGAGGCCAACTGCGACCGTCCGGTATCGGTCGCCGATGCCGCGCAGGTCGCCGCAATGAGCGAGCGCAATTTCCTGCGCCGTTTCAAGCACGAGATGCAGATCACGCCGTCGGACTACCTGCTGCAGGTGCGGCTGCGTATCGCGTGCAACTTCCTGACCGAGACCGAATTGCCGGTCGACAAGATCGCGCGTCGCAGCGGCACCGGCAACGGCGATCGTCTCGCGAAAATTTTCCGCAAGCGTATGGCTTTGTCGCCAACCGAGTATCGCGCTCGCAGCAGGGCGGCCACTGAGGCGTAGCATGTATCTTTAGCATGCGATAGGGCGCCCGCGTTGCGGGCGCGCCTCGTCTGTCGGACGCGGTCGCGAGAGCGGCCGTATGTTCGCTGGCCAGCCTTTTTACGAGCACAGTGGCGATGGGCAACAGGGTCATGGCGACGGCATTGCCGGAGGTGAAACTCATCGAGCCGGAAGTGTTCATCGACGAGTTCGGCTTCTGCTTCGAGAGTTTCAGCGCGGACGAGTTTTCGGACGACGTCGCGCAAGGTTTCAACTTCGTGCAGGACCGCCATCTGCGCGCCGTGCATGGCGTGCTGCGCGGCTTGCACTATCAGGTGCAGCGTCCCCAGGGGCGGCTGCTGCGCGTCGTGCGCGGCGAGATCTTCGACGTCTCGGTCGACGTGCGCCTGAACTCGCCGAACTTCGGCAAATGGAGCGGCGAGTATCTGAGCGAAGCCAATCATCGGCAGATCTGGGTGCCGCCCGGTTTCGCGCACGGCTTCGTCGTGCTGTCCGATGTCGCCGAATGCATGTGGAAGACCACCGAGTACTGGTTCCCCGAGCTCGAGCGCTGCCTGCTGTGGTCCGATCCCGACATCGGCATCGAGTGGCCGATCGACTTTCAGCCCATCCTCGGCAGCAAGGATGCGGCGGGCCGTCGTCTGTACGAGGCCGAAAACATCTCGTGAACGACAGGGCCAACCCTACACGTCGGGCATCCAGTCAGTACGAGGTGCTCAACGTGAAGCGTCGCGCAAGCCATCCGCAATCCGTTCCGGTCCGCTATGTGGGTCGCGCGTTTGCGCCGCTCGGCGCGCAGGGGCTCAATTGCACGTGCGTGGATCAAACCATCGAGACGACCCGCGGCCGTGTGCTGTGTGGCGATTGCCATGTCGCGGTGTATGAAGGACACATCGTCGGCACGATGACGCTTTATGCTTCGGATGGCGAAGCATCGTGCGAGCTATACCGGCGCGGCGATGTCGCGAGCCTGCGTCAGTTCGCGGTCGATCCCGCATGGCAGACGCGCGGCGTCGGCACGTTACTGATCGCGTTCGCCGAACATTGGGCCGCGAGGCGTGGCTATGTGCAACTCGCACTCGATACGCCGCAACCGGCCACGCAGCAGATCGCGTTCCATGACGCCGCAGATCGCGTATGCGGCCTGAAGCGATGCCGCATACGCCTCTGGCATACGGAGAAAAGAAGCGGAAGGAAAGCAGAGTTGAAGCGCCCGATGCTTCGGCAACTATTGCAATATGCTGCGGCAAGTATTGCAACGGCGCCAGCGGCCGCGCAATCCTCAACGCGGTACCCACGCAGCGTGGCCAGTTCGCATCGGGCGAGGCGTGAATTCACCGAACGCTGTATGCAGCCGTCAGCGTCGGATCACGCCCATCAGCAGGGTGACGAGGAAGATCACCAGGAAGATGAAGAACAACACCTTGGCGATTTCGGTTGCGCCCGCGGCAATGCCTCCAAAGCCGAACACTGCGGCGATGATGGCGATGATGAAGAAAATCACAGCGTATCGAAGCATGGTGCCTCCACCGGTGGATTGTTGAAATGACGTTTGAACGGCGCCCCGTTGCGTACGTCACGCGGCTTCACGGGTGAGATGCCGGCGAGCGGATTTCAGCAATAGATGTGCCATCGCTTGATTGCCGCCGACGTTCCAGCGATTCACGATCAGATAGCCGACGAGCGCCGCCCGCCAAGGGCAGCGGTCCGCCGCGCGCGGCGGCTGGCCCGTCGACGACATCGGCGGCCTCGCGCTGCGTCTGCCGGAGGTCGAGACGGGGCGCTATTTCGATGCCCAGGCGAAGGAGGCTTACCAGCAGTCGCTGCTGAAGTGTCCGGTGCTCGCGCGGCTGATGAACCTCGTGCCGCGCGACGAAGCCGATGCGCCCGCCGAGCGAGGCGAGCCGCAAGAATCGGCGCTGAAATAAGGCCCGCGTCGAACGCTCAACGCAATTGCGTGAACGCGAGCAGCAACACCATGCTGCCGATCGCGCCATCCAGCACGCGCCACGCGGTTGCGCGGCGAAACAGCGGCGCGAGCATGCGAGCGCCATAGCCGAGCGCGACGAACCACACCGCGCTGACGGTCATCGCGCCGAGCGCGAAGGCGACCCGCGCGCCTTCCGGCTCACGCGCGCCGGCCGTACCGATCAACAGGAACGTGTCCAGATAGACGTGCGGATTGAGCCACGTGAACGCAAGCGTCATCAGGATGGTCGGCAGCGCGCGTTGCGCAGGCGGCGCCTGATCGCGGGACGCGCCGGCCGAGCCATCGAGCACCGCGTGTCCTGGCCGCACCGCGCGGCGCAGCGCGCTGATGCCGAACCAGGCGAGATACGCGAGCCCAACATAGAGCATCGCGTGCACGAAGCGCGGGAAACGCTCCATCAGCACCGCGGCGCCGCCGACGCCCGCGCCGATCAGAATGAAATCGGACAACGTACACAACAGCACGATCTTGCCGACATGCGAGCGCATGATGCCCTGCCGCAGCACGAACGCGTTCTGCGCGCCGATCGTGACGATCAGCGACGCGCACAGCGCCGCGCCATGGGAAAAAGACAACCAGTTCATAAATGGTCCGGAAAAAGGAAAGCAGCGGGGATAGACGGGCAAATCCAACAGCGCTAGTCTGCGGGTTGGCATCTCATAAGAGAAGCTAATTTGCTTAATGCCGATTAAGGAACGCTAATGCTCGACTACGCCTTGCTCGACGCGCTGGCCGCCGTGGTCCGCCACGGCTCGTTCGACCGTGCCGCGAGCGAGCTCAATATCACGCCGTCCGCGGTGTCGCAGCGGGTCAAGCTGCTCGAGGAGCGCGTCGGCAGCGTGCTCGTGAAGCGCGGGCAGCCGTGCGTCGCGACCACCTCGGGCGCGCTGCTATGCCGCCATACCGAACGCGTGCAACTGCTCGAAGCGGAGCTGAACGGCCGCCTGCCGGCATTGCCCGGCGCGCTCGTCGAGCAGTGGCCGGCACTGCGCGTCGCGGTCAACGACGACAGCGTCGGCACCTGGTTCATCGACGCGGTCGCGCCGTTCTGCGTCGAACGCGAAATGCTGCTCGACCTCGTGATCGACGACCAGGACTACACCGCGCAGCGCATTCGCGACGGCAGCGTGCAGGGCGCGATCACGACGCAGGCCGAACCGGTGCAGGGCTGTCGCTCGACGCGCCTCGGCCGCATGCGATACCTGGCGGTGTGCTCGCCGGCGTTTTTCGCGCGCTATTTCGCCGACGGCGTCACGCGCGACAGCCTGCGGCGCACGCCGTGCGTCGACTTCAATCCAAAGGATCAGCTGCAAAAGCGCTTCATGCGGCGCATTACGCGCGCGGAGCTCGATCCGCCGCTGCACTGGATTCCGCACGTCGCCGGTTTTTTGCGCGCGTGCGTGATGAGCCTCGGCTGGGGCATGTGTCCCGAGCGGATGATCGCGGGGCATCTGCAGCGCGGCGAACTGGTCGAGATCGCGACGGGCAAGCATATCGACGTCGATCTGTACTGGCAGAGCTGGCGTCTGTCGATCGGCTGGCTCGACGATTTCAGCGCGATGCTCAGAAAGCGGGCGGGCGAGTTTCTCGATTGACTACGCGGCGGTGCCGCATGCAGAAATGCGGCACTTGCTATAGCAACAGCTCGATCGAATGAAACAGGCGGCGCTGTTCCGGGTCCTGCGAGCGCGCGCCTTCGTCGATCGTCTCGCGCAGGCAGTCGAGAAAGCAGGCGGCCGCCGGGCTCGTGGGCGCGCCACGCCGCGACGTGATGCTGATGACGGTTTCGTCCAGCGTTTCACGCAGCGGCAGCGCCCACAGGTTTTCCTTCGCGCGTATCGCCTCGACGAGCGGCCACGGAAAGATGCTGACCATGTCCGTGTGCGCGAGCAGGCCCAGCACGATCGCGAGCGAATGCGCGAGCACGATCGTGTGCGGCACCGGCATGCCGCGCTTGACGAACAGATTGTTCGACATCGACTCGCGGCTCGCCGGGTCCCAGTTCAGTATCCATTCCGCGTCTTGAAGGTCGAGCAGCGTGCGGCAGCCGGCCTTCGGATGCTCGCGCCGCGCGACCACCGCCGCATGCGTCGAAAAGAGCGGCGCGTTCTGAAACTCCGACTGCGGCGACGCGGGCGGCGGCCGACCGATCGAAAAATCGAGGCTGCCGTCGCGCAGACGCGGCTGCACGACCGCGAGCAGGCCTTCGAAAAATTCCAGTTGCACCTCCGGCATCCGCTCGCGAAAACGCCGCACGGCAGGCGGCAGAAAAGTCAGCGCGACCCACGGCGTGACGCCGATCGACAGCTTGCCGGCGGCGGCTCCGCGCAACGCCTCGATCTCGGCTTGCGCGCGCTGCAACTGGCCGAGCACGAGCCGCGCATGCACGACGAGCGCACGGCCGAACTCGGTGAACGCGACACCGCTCGCGCTGCGCACGACGAGCGGCGCGTGCAGATCGGCTTCGAGCTCGCGCATCGCCTTGGTCACGGCGGCCGGGGAAAGCCCCAGCGAGCGCGCGGCCGCCCGGATACTTCCGGTATCGGCGATCGCCGCCAAGGTATTGAGCTGATGCAGTTTCATTCGAATGAGATGCGTGAAAGGGGCAACCATGGGTTGGCACCCGCAACGATTTTACGCCTGCCGCCCGAATCTCGGCGCCGCTATGCTGGGTTCACGCTGACAGGGGCGCAACCAGTTGCATGGGATCGGACCAAGCGCTGAAGCGCCAGGTCCGATCGACAGGAGATGGTATGGACACGATGGTCATTCCGGCGGGCATCGCCGAAGTCGAACAGGAAATGATCGCGCTGCGACGCAGCATCCACGCGCATCCGGAGCTGGCCTACGAGGAGTTCGCAACCGGCGATCTGGTCGCCGACCGCCTGCGGGAGTGGGGCTACAGCGTCCATCGCGGCTTGGGGCAGACCGGCGTGGTCGGGCAACTGAAGCTCGGCCACGGCACCCGCCGGCTCGGCCTGCGCGCTGATATGGACGCGCTGCCGATCCACGAAACCACGGGCCTGCCGTACGCGAGCAAGCTGCCCGGCAAGATGCACGCATGCGGTCACGACGGCCATACGGCGATGCTGCTCGCCGCCGCCAGGCATCTGGCGCGCGAAAAAAGCTTCGACGGCACGCTGAATCTGATCTTCCAGCCGGCCGAGGAAGGGCTCGCCGGCGCCAGGAAAATGCTCGACGACGGCCTGTTCGAACAGTTTCCCTGCGACGCCGTGTTCGCGATGCACAACATGCCGGGCTTTCCTACGGCCAAGCTGGGCTTCATGCCGGGGTCGTTCATGGCGTCGTCGGATACGGTGATCATCAAGGTGATCGGCCGCGGCGGCCATGGCGCGGTGCCGCACAAGGCGGTCGATCCGGTCGTCGTGTGCGCGCAGATCGTGCTCGCGCTGCAGTCGATCGTGTCGCGCAACATCGCGCCGCTCGATATGTCGATCATCACGGTCGGCGCGATTCACGCGGGCGAAGCGCCGAACGTGATCCCCGAAACCGCCGAGATGCGCCTGTCGGTGCGCGCGCTGCGGCCCGAGGTGCGTGACCATCTGCAGCAGCGCATCACCGAAGTCGCGACCGGGCAGGCGGCCGTGTTCGGCGCGCGTGCCGAGGTCGACTATCAGCGCCGCTACCCGGTGCTCGTCAACGATGCGGCCATGACCGCGCTCGCGCGCCAGGTCGCGCTCGACTGGCTGGGCGTCGACGGGCTGATTCACGACATGCAACCGCTGACCGGCAGCGAGGACTTCGCGTTCCTGCTCGAACGCTGCGCGGGCAGCTATCTGATCATCGGCAATGGCGACGGCGAGGGCGGCTGCATGGTCCACAACCCCGGCTACGACTTCAACGACGCTTGCCTCGCGACCGGCGCGGCCTACTGGGTCAAGCTCGCGCAGACGTTCCTCGTTTGACGCGGCGGCGGCGCGCGAGCGCCTTGCCGTAGCAGCCACAAGATAATGACGGAGACACAGATGGACTATTCAGCCACACAGCGGTCCGCGAGCGCCAATGGGCTCGATGCGCTCGATGCGCTCGATGCGCTCGATGCGCAGCGCCTCGCCGATGAACCTCAAAAGCGCGTCGGCCACGCGCAGGCGATCGCCGCGATCACGCTCGGCAACGGCCTCGAGTTTTTCGACTTCACGATTTACAGCTTCTTCGCGACGATCATCGGCAAGCTGTATTTCCCGGTCGAAGGTCAGCTCGTGCAGCTAATGCTCGCGGTCGGCACGTTCGGCGTCGGCTTCATCATGCGGCCTGTGGGCGGCATCGTGCTGGGGGGCTACGCGGACCGCGCCGGACGCAAGGCCGCGATGAGCGTGACGCTGTGGCTGATGACGCTCGGTTCCGCGATCATCGCGTTCGCGCCGACCTATGCGGCGATCGGCGTCGCGGCGCCGCTGCTCGTGATTCTCGCGCGGCTGATCCAGGGTTTCGCGCTGGGCGGCGAGGTGGGCGCATCGACGGCGCTGCTGCTCGAATACGGCAGCGATCGCACGCGCGGCTTCTACGGCAGCTGGCAGTTCGTGAGCCAGGGGATGAACACGGTGGTGGGCTCGCTCCTCGGCGTTGCCCTGGCCGCGACGCTGTCGCCGGCCGCGCTCGAAAGCTGGGGCTGGCGCGTGCCGTTCGTGATCGGCATGGCGATGGGGCCGGTCGGCATCTATATCCGGCGGCATCTCGACGAGACGCTGCCGGGTGTTGAAGATGGCACGGCAGCGTCTGGCGGCGCTGTTGCGCAGGCTGCTTCGGATACCGTTGCGAAGCCCGCTGCGCAAGTTCCGGCGCTACCTGTGCGCGACCTGTTCCGCGACCACGCGCGCTCGATCACGACCGGCGTGCTGACGACGATCGGCGGCACCGCGGCGAACTACATCGTGCTGTTCTACCTGTCGACGTACGCGATCCGCATCCTGCATCTGCCGATGGCGACCGCGCTGTGGGCCGCGTGGACCGGTGCGGTGGTCACGGTGATCTGCTCGCCGTTCGCGGGCGCGCTGTCGGATCGGGTCGGCCGCAAGCGCGTGCTGTGGGTATCGCGCGTGCTGCTGATTCTCGCCGTCTACCCGGCCTTCATGACGATCAACGCGTCGCCGACGGTGCCGGTGCTGCTTGCGGTGGTCGCGGGCCTCGCGCTGCTCGTCACGTTCACCGCGGTGCCCAATATCGTGATGCTGCCCGAGCTGTTTCCGCGCGCGATCCGCGCGACCGGCATGTCGATCGTGTACTGCCTCGGCGTGTCGATCTTCGGCGGCTTCGCGCAGTTTTTCGCGACCTGGCTGATCCAGATTTCGGGCAGCAATCTCGCGCCGGCGTGGTATCTGATCGGTTGCAGCGTCGTGTCGTTGCTGCCGTTGCCGTTCATGCGAGAGACCGCGGGTAGGGCGATCGATTGACGTGATGGCGATCGGGGTCCGCTGCAAAAAGAGGCGCGATCTTTTCGATCGCGCCTCTTTTGCCATTTGCCCTGCTTCACGCTGACTATCGGATCTTGATGACAACCTTACCCTTGGTACGTCCGGTTTCGACATAAGCCAAAGCCTCCTGGGTCGACTCAAACGGAAAGACCCGATCGATGACGGGTCGTATCGCTCGCGCGTCGATCAGTGCGGCAATCCGGCTGAGCTGTTCTCCGCTGGCCCGCATAAAGAGAAATGTATAGCTGACGTCATGACGTTTCGCGGCCTTCCTGATGCGATAACTCAGAAAGCGCATCACCGTTTTCAGGAACCACGACGCACCGATCTCTTTCGCAAATTCGGCATCAGGCGGACCGGCGATCCCGATGAGCTTGCCGCCGGCCTTGAGCACACGCAGCGACTTCTCGAGCGCATTGCCGCCTTGCGTATCCAGTACCAGGTCGTAGTCCTTCAGGATGGTCGCAAAGTCGTCTTTCCTGTAATCGATGACGATATCCGCGCCGAGTTGCTTCACCAGTTCGATATTCCGCGCGCTCGCTGTTGTCGCGACGGTCGCGCCCACATGCTTCGCCAGTTGAATGGCGAAGCTGCCGACACCGCCCGAGCCGGCTTGTATCAGCACTTTCTGCCCTTTCTTCAATTGCCCTTTTTCGATCAGCGCCTGCCAGGCGGTCAATCCCACCAGCGGGATTGAAGCCGCTTCCTCCATCGTGAGCGCTGTCGGCTTGAGGGCCACGCCATCCTCTTTGACCGCAATGAATTCCGCGAAAGTGCCGATGCGATCCTTGTGCGGGCGCGCGTAGACCTCGTCGCCGGGATTGAATCGCCGCACGCGCGAGCCGACGCGCACGACAACCCCTGCCAGATCGTTGCCCAAAATCAGCGGCAAACGATAGGGCAAAATGAGCTTGAACTCTCCGTCTCTGATTTTGGCATCGAGCGGGTTCACGCCCGCGGCGTGGATCTGGATCAATACGTCGTCCTCGCGCGGCTCTGGAACCGGCATATCGTCGGATCGTAAGCCATTCTTGCGTCCATATCGATCGACGACGAATGCTTGCATCATGGTTCCTTGTCAGTTGCTCGTTAAGTCTGGTTGTTTCGCTGGCAGTAGCACGGATGCAGAGCCTTTGAACAGGGAGGAGACAGTCACGTCGTCTACGTTGCCAGCCGCAGATCTTTGCGGATACCGGCGTCCACCAGTCCAGCGGGCGCAAATCTGCGCAGCAATCGCAGACGGGCGGCGAGTCCGCCAGCGGTATAGCGGAGTTTCGGACGAGCCGCGATGGCGGCCTGCAGTACGGTTTCGGCCACGACCTCGGGACCGTCGGCGCCCTCGACCACTTCCTTCACTCGCTTGTCCACGGCCGAGCGCACCTCGCGGTATTCGTCGAGAGGGGCGTCGGGCGCGATGAAGTTCGCGTCGAAAGGCGTCTTGATGTAGGCAGGTTCAATGACCGATACGCGGATGCCCAGCGTACGCAACTCATGGTCGAGCGACTCCGAATAACCTGCCACCGCGTGCTTGGTGGCGGAATACAGCGCCATATAGGGCATTGGCAGAAAACCGAGCACGGAACCGATGTTGATGATGCGGCCGCTGCGTTGACGCCGCATATGAGGCACGACAGCACGCGTCATGCGGATGATCCCGAAGAAGTTCGTATCGAAGATCGTGCGTGCCTGGTCGATCGAACTCTCTTCCGCGGCGGCAGGGGCGACGCCGAAACCGGCATTGTTCACCAGCAGGTCGATGCGGCCCTGCAGGCGCAGCACTTCGCTGACGGCGGCTGCAACGGATGCATCGCTGGTCACATCGAGCGGCAGCATGTCGAACGACTGTTGGCCGGCTCGTTGGCCGCGCCGACTGGTGCCGTAGACCTTGTATCCGGCCTTCGCAAGCCGCTTTGCCGTGGCTTCGCCGATTCCTGACGAGGCGCCCGTCACGAGCGCTATTTTGGTTTGCATGATGTTCTTCCCAAGATGTCTTTGCGTGGTTGGTTGAGCGTTCGTTTCACTCGAATATGATGGCAGTCATATTTGTGGTCCAACGAAAACCGGCACAGGGCCGGCGTATTTACGCATCAGTCGGTGCGAGTTTTTTCAATGCCGCTTCAAGAAAACTCTCCGATAGTTTGGGGTCGTCGACGGCACGCGCCATCACCATCGTGCCAACCATTGTGGCGACCATCAAAAGCGCCTGTTCGTGCCCGCCTGGCTGACCCCAATCGGGCAATTGGCGCGCAACGACATCGATCATCTCCTTGATGCGGCGGGTGGCCGCGCGCCGTACGGCCGGCGCCTGGCGCGGCATCTCCGAGCCGAGGGCAGAGATCGGGCAACCTGTCTCGATGCTCTCGCAATGCTCCTTCGACAGATAGGCGCGCATCATCGCCGGCAACGCCTGTTCCGGCGGCACGGACGCGGCGATACGCTCCGACAGCGCCACGGATTCAGCTCCGGCGCGGTCAGCGGCTTCGGCAAGCAGCACCTCGCGCGACGGGAAATGGGCATAGAAGCCGCCATGCGTCAGACCTGCCTCCTTCATGATGTCAGCCACGCCCGTGCCGGCGTAGCCGCTTCGCCGAATCGCGCGTGCGGCGACCTCGACGATGCGCTCGTGCGTGATTTCCTTGCGGCTGGCTGGCTTCCGGGTGATGGATGGATTTTTCATGATGACCATCATATATCATTCCGGCGGGATTTGCAGGGGCCATCCAGAGACCGACGGTTCAGGCGGTAACCGCTAGAATTGCGGCTTTAGCCCGGAATACGCCAATGTCTTTTGCCTCGCTTGGCCTGATCGATCCCTTGCTGCGCAATGTGCAGGACCTCAATTACCAGACACCTACGCCGGTGCAGGCCAAGGCGATTCCTGCTGTGCTCAGTGGCAAGGACGTCATGGCTGCGGCACAGACCGGCACGGGCAAAACGGCGGGTTTTGCGCTGCCGCTGTTGCAACGGCTGGTGCAACAGGGCCCGGCGGTGTCCAGCAACCGCGCGCGTGTTCTGGTGCTGGTGCCCACGCGTGAACTGGCCGAACAGGTGCTGCAAAGCTTTATCGCTTACGGCAAAGGCCTCGACTTACGATTTCTGGCCGCCTACGGCGGTGTGAGTATCAACCCGCAGATGATGAAGTTGCGCAAAGGCGTGGATGTGCTCGTCGCCACGCCGGGCCGTTTGCTAGATCTCCATCGCCAGAACGCAGTGCAGTTTGATCAGGTACAAACGCTGGTGCTGGATGAAGCCGACCGCATGCTGGATCTGGGCTTTGCGCGCGAACTCAACGCCGTCTTTGCTGCCTTGCCCGCTCAGCGCCAGACCCTGCTGTTCTCTGCCACGTTTACCGATGATATCCGCGCCATGGCGGCGGGCATTCTGCGCGGCCCGGTCAATATCAGCGTCAGCCCGCCCAATGCCACGGCCAGCAAGATCAAGCAGTGGGTGGTGCCGGTGGATAAAAAGAACAAGCCCGACCTTTTCATGCACCTTGTGGCTGAGAACGACTGGCAGCACGCGCTGGTGTTCGTCAAAACCCGCAATGGCGTGGATTACCTGGCGGCCATGCTGGATGAAGCGGGCTATGCGGTCGACACCATCCACGGCGACAAACCGCAACCCGCGCGCCTGCGTGCGCTGGAGCGCTTCAAGACGGGCGAAGTACATATGCTGGTAGCTACCGATGTGGCTGCGCGCGGGCTGGATATCGACGATCTGCCGCTGGTGATCAACGTTGATCTGCCGATCGTGGCGCAAGACTACGTGCACCGTATCGGCCGTACCGGCCGAGCGGGCGCCAGCGGCGTGGCGGTGTCCCTTGTGTGCGCCGATGAAGCCCCGCAACTGGCCGCGATTGAAGCGCTGATCCGGCAAACGCTGCCCCGTGAAGAAGAGCCGGGTTTTGAAGCCGAACACCGCGTGCCGCAAACTAGCGCGACGGGCCAGATCATCAAGAAACCCAAAAAGCCCAAGAAGCCCAAAGTGCCGCAAGCTGCGCCGGGCGCCATGCAGGTGCTCAGCCAAAAACCGCGCCCGCAAAGTGGCGAAAACAAACGCAAGCCTGCAGCGCAACGCGCTGTGGCCGCGGGTAAAGGCACAAGCTTGTCCAGCGGTAGCCCATTCAGCGTGCAAAAGCCACGCAGCAAACCGGCCAGCAAGCCAGCTGCGGGTTCACGTAAGCCGGCTGGCAAACCCGCTGGTGGTCGCGGCAAACGCCAACCCTGATCCGTGTGTGACGGCAACACACACGCCATTCCATCTCACATCGTCCGACCTTAGCGGATTCCGCGTTTGATCAACGGAATGAGCGAGTCGATCGTCGCAGGTGTTTGGACGCCAGCGCCGGTGTTGATGGTCAGTCCCGCGAAATGATAAGCAGCCGAGAGCACGCATTGCGTGACCGGCAGGAAGCCTTGCAGATAAAGTTGCTGGTCGAGCGTCGCGGTAATGTATTTGCTCTGCAGCCCCGAAATCGTGGCCGGTGCCAGATCGATGCCACCAATGATGATTTGCCCCGGCTTCTTGCCAGCCTGCTGGAGCGCCTGCGGAATGAACCCGGTTACACCGCCGTGCTGAGTCCCAATCGCCTTCAGATTAGGGTGCGCCTGGATAAAGGCGACCAGGATCGGCACGGCGAGCGATGAATCGGAATCCACCTGAGGTGAGATATTGAGCCTGGTCACCTTTACGCCGGCCTTCTCCAGCGTTTCGGCAAGGCCACGGTCAGACTGACTGCGCACACTCTCGTTGAACACACCGTATTCCAGCGCCTCGTCGCCCTTCTTGATCCCAGCGTTGAGCATCGCCTGCGCGGTGATCTGCCCGCCTACGTAGAGTTCGACGCCGGCGTAGCCGAAGCCCTTCGCGTCGTAAAGTTTCTGGTTCTCGGGTAGCGGTGTGTTGCCGACGGTAACGATGATGCCCTGGTCTACCGCCTGCTTGATCAGTGGCGCGAAGGCTGGATCGCCCGGATGGCCCATGATGCCGATGCACGTCGGATGCGCCGCCATCGCCTGGCGAAACTGCGCAAGCATTGTCTCTGGGCTCCAGGCCGAGAACTGCTCGATCACCTTGATGCCTAAGGCATGCCCCGCGTCCGCAGCCCCGGTCTGACGTGGCAGCGTCGCGCCGTCGCCAGGGTTTCCGCCCATCTGCATATACATTGTCATACCGGCGCCGAGCGGCCCCGTCGTGGTCGGCTCAGTGGCACCGGCCGTCTGCGCGAGGCCAAACGCGAGAATACTCGCCCCCAGGAGGGATCCCGTCATGATCTTGATCATTTCTGCTCCTTTCTCCTGATTTAACGGCTTTATCGCCCCCCAAGCCTGAATCTTTCGCGCAACACGCGCAGCTTGGCGGGATTCTCTACCAACAGATGCAGCGTCACGGCGACGATGAACACCACCCCTTCGATCGCCTGTACCCAGAAGCCGGCGATACCTGTCGCAACGATTCCGGCCTCCAGCATGCCTATCACGAAAGTGCCGAAGAAGGTACCCACGATCGTCGCCGTGCCACCAAACACCGAGGTTCCGCCGATGAACACGCCGGCCAGCGCCGGCAGCAGATAGCCCTGCCCCTGGGTTGAAAAATAGTTCAGATTCTCGAGCGTGAGCAGCACCGTGGCGAAACCGGCCAGCACACCCATCAGCGTGAACAATTTCACCGTCTCACGCACGACATTGATGCCCACGACCTTCGCCACGTTTCGGTTGTCTCCGATGAACAGCAGGTGCTCGCCAAAACGGTGACGATTGAGGATGAACCACATGAACACTGCGAGCCCGAGCGCCCAGAGTGCTTGCATCGGGATCACACCGAACAACGTGCCCGCGAATACTGCATAGGCTGAACCGTTGGCGAGCTCCTGTAGCGCATTGGAGAGCCCGCCGGACAGGATCGAAGCAACCCCAGCCCAGAGGAACTGCGTGCCGATTGTCACGATGATCGAAGGCACACCGACCACCGCGACCAGCACCCCGTTCACCACGCCGACCAGCGCGCCGCCCGCCAATGCCGCGATCACGGCTAGCCAGGCTGATCCGGTGGTGTTCACGCACCAGGCGAACAGGAAGCCCGAGAATGCCATCACGGAGGGGAAGGACAGATCGATTTCCCCCGCCGCAACCACCAGAGTGAGCCCGATCGCCAACACCGCCAGCGGTGGCACGGTGGTCAGGAACGAGAAGTAGATTGGCCAGCCTAAAAAGACGCGCGGTGCGGTTGCCATGAACAGGCCGACCACCAACGCGAACACGACCAGGCTCGGCACTCCCTCGATGCGTGCAAAATCCGGCAGGCGAAAACGCACCAGCCGCGCCGGCTGTTCGTCTTTTATCGGATCACTCACGTCCTTGCCCCGCAGCCAGCGCCGGCCCGTGCCCGCTCTGCTGTAGCGAAATCAGGAACCGGGTGAGTTCCTCGAGGCTCATCTCACCCGACTTCATATCCGCGACGATCCGGCCACGATCGAGCACGACGAGCCGATCGGCGAGCTCGTGCACATGGGCGAGGTTATGTTCGATGTAGATGCAGGCGCGGCCGGACTCCTTGATCGACCGTACGAAGTCGAGAACCTTACGTACCTCGCTAATGGCAAGCGCAACCGTGGGTTCATCGAGAATGATCAGATCGCTGTCGAAATACATCGCCCGTCCGATCGCGATGCCCTGGCGCTCGCCACCGGAGAGTTTCGCAATCAGCGAATCCGCGTCGATCCCCACGCCGCGGAAACCGAGCTGGCGCTTCAAAATATCGTTGGCAATGCGCCGCTGTTCGGCAACTTTGATGAAGCCGAACCGGTTGGTGATCTGCCGGCCGACAAAAAAATTACGCCACAGCGGCTGCTTCTCGCCCAGCGATTTTTCCTGATAGACCGTCTCGAAGCGCAGTCGGTGCGCCTCGCGCACCGAAAAGCGGTTCCAGTCGACCTCCTCGTCCCGGATGAACAGCTTGCCCGTGCTCGGCCGCACGACACCAGTCAGTACCTTGATGAGCGTCGACTTACCCGCGCCGTTATCACCGATCAGGCCGACGATCTCGTTCCGCCCAATGGCCAGATCGATGCCGGACAGCGCCCGTATCTTGCCGTAGGACAGGCTGATACCTTGGGCGCGCACGATATGCTGATAGGCGCACGTACCGGGCGCTGCCTGGTTCGGCATCACGCCACGCTCCAGCTCGAATGACCCACAGCGATGTTGTGAACGACGACAGCCATAGATCTTTCCCCTTTGCTTATCGATCGCCGCATCAACTTACATTGGAAATGTCCCTGAAATTTAGCAAGCCTTAGAGTCCAGTTCAAGAATCGCTTACGAGAGCGCTTATATTTCATCGGGAAAATATTAGTCCTGGGCACTTGAACAACGCACAACCTGAGGGATAGAAGAAGCGCGTCGGAAGGGTCCCCACAGGACGAGCGGCCACAAACGCCCGGTCAAACAGGCGCAAAAAGCAGAGGTATCGGCATGCATCCGCCACGCCAGCGGCTATTCTTCAGACGCTACGACTAACGCGGTTCAGGCCGGCTCTGCGGGTCGTCGTCAGCCATTGCGCGCCCCACGCGGAAAAGGGGGGGGTGCAGCGTCTCCAGCGGCAACCGGTTGGTGATGGGCGGCATCTGCGCAGGCTGCTCCGGTGGTCTTGGCAGCGACGTTTACTGGGACGTCCAGAGTACTGGGCAAGCGTCGAGCGGCGGCAATCTACCTGCATCCAACGGGCTCACCACGGCCCAGATGAGCAACCCGGCCAGCTTCGTCGGCTGGGACTTCGGGCCGAACGGCGTGTGGGTCATGCCGACGGGCGCCACGCATCCAGTGCTGCGGTGGCAAGTGGAACATTAGCCTGGCGCGACGTTGGTGGAATTGTCCATCGCGCAGACGACTTGAGACCGCAGTGGGTCGATCCGAGCCATCGGTCTTGATGATCGCACGCGGGATGAGCGCATCGCTACGTCTGGTGACATTCGGCAGTCCAATCGATCGTATCGCGTCAGCCACAGATCAACGTAACCTCTGCATCCAACGCCACTTTCGAACCATCAAGGCCCAACTCTCTCGGCGCTCGTACGTTAGATGGCTACCCGTTTCGGCTCTTCGAATTCCGGGACGACATCCCGATCGCGCCGATCCTTACCCTTAATCGATGCCAGCACGGATGCAAGGACGATCACCCCACCACCGATTGCCGCAAGCACAGATATCCTTTCCCCGGGTCAAACGCTAGCGAAAGGCGCCCATCTCGCGACGCCCAGAGCGAGCGCGGCGCAACCGAACGACACAAAGCCGGATTGCACGACCGTCATCGCTAGCGGAGAAACGGCGTTGACCTGCATGACGCGCTTCGTTGCGCATACCGGTTGAAGTTCAACGCGGTCGTCGACGCCGGACATCCGGCGCAGAGCCAGATCTCGGTTACCCAGCCAAAACAGATGGCGCCGGGTTCGCAGATTCGAGCCTGGGCTGACGTATGGTGTGCGAAGCTAAACGCTTCGTTCCTGTTTCGCCCCCGAACCCGTTTGTGAAGGCCTTGTCCGTTCTCCGCCGATCGAGCAGTTCCGAATGCTCAGTGGTTTGTCCGCCTGGCCATTACGTTGCGAAAGCGTTATCCGGTCACTCCTGCCTCGCCACTCGCCGGCCAGGGCACAATGGCAGGTGGTATGGAACGCCCCGGGTACTGCTCGAGGGATGATTCGTGTGCAGTCCTGGAAAGATATGTCGGACCGCTAATACTCAACGGGAGGCGAATGCACGGCGACGAGGACGATATCGAATCAAGTTGGCCGCCGCTGCTGATCGCGCACGTATCGGAGTACGCGATCTTCAGGCTGACCGGGCACGGCGAGGTCGCCAGCTGGAACCCCGGCGCGAGACGCATCAAAGGCTACGCGGCCGATGAAATCATTGGCCGGCACTTCTCCGTCTTTTACACGGACGACGACCGGCACGCCGGTGTTCCTGACGCCGCGCTGCGCGCGGCGCGCGAGCACGGCCAATATGATTCCGAAGGCTGGCGCGTACGCAAGGACGGCACGAAGTTCTGGGCCAGCGTTCTCATTACGCCTCTTTATGCGGCTGACGGCACCTTCATCGGCTTTGGCAAGATTGTGCGCGACACAACCGACAAACGCATGGCCTATGAAGCCGTGATCGAAAGCGAGCGGCGGTTCCGGCTGCTGGTGCAAGGGGTAACCGATTACGCGATCTTCATGCTGTCCCCCGAGGGCCACGTGACTAACTGGAATCTGGGCGCGGCGCGGATCAAGGGCTATGAGGCCAGCGAAGTGCTCGGAACGCACTTCAGGCGGTTCTACACAGCCGAAGAGGCGGCTCAGGGTCTGCCGGAACACGGCCTGCATACAGCCGCAACGGAAGGGCGGTTCGAGACCGAGGGCTGGAGGGTCAGGAAAGACGGCAGCCGGTTCTGGGCCAATATCGTGATCGATGCAATCCGCGACGAGGAAGGGACGCTGGTCGGCTTCGCCAAGATTACCCGCGACGTGACGGAGCGCAAGACCGCTCAGGAGCAACTGGAAAAGGCACGCGCGGCGCTGCTTCAGTCCCAGAAGATGGAGGCGCTTGGAAAACTGACGGGGGGCGTCGCACACGATTTCAACAATGTGCTGCAGGTGTTACGCGGCAATCTGGAATTGCTCGAAGGCCGCCATGGCCGTGATGCCTGGACAAGAGAGCGCCTCTACAAGGCAATTGATGCGGTCGAGCACGGGGCCAACCTGGCCTCTCAACTGCTCGCGTTCGGACGCCGTCAGGCGTTGCAGCCCATTGTCGTGAACCTGGCTGTCATGCTGCGGAGCATGGACGACCTGCTCAGACGGGCGCTGGGCGAAGTGATTGAGGTCGAAACCGTCATTGCCGGCGGGCTGTGGAACACGCTGGTCGACCCGAACCACCTCGAGAACGTGGTGTTGAACCTGGCCATCAACGCGCGCGATGCCATGCCGGAAGGCGGCAAGCTGACGCTGGAGCTGTCGAACGCCATGCTCGACGAGCACTACAGCGCGCTGGCCGCTGACGTTCGCGAGGGGCAATACGTGCTGCTCGCCATCACCGACACTGGAACAGGGATGACCCGCGATGTCCTCGAGCGCGCTTTTGAGCCGTTTTTCACGACCAAGCCGGAAGGGCAAGGCACGGGCCTGGGCCTGAGCATGGCGTACGGGTTTATCAAGCAAAGCGGAGGTCACGTCAGGATCTACAGCGAGCCCGGGCACGGGACAACCGTGAAGATCTATCTGCCCCGCTCGATGGAGAAAGCCGTTGACCTCGAACCCAGACAGCCGGTGACGCTCACCGGCGGGTCTGAAACCATTCTGGTCGTTGAGGATGACAGACGCGTTCAGGCAACCGTGGTCGAAACGCTCAGACAGTTTGGCTATACCGTACTGAAGGCAGACGACGCCCAGAGCGCGCTCGTGATCGTGCAAAGCGGGATACATATCGATCTGATGTTCACGGACGTGGTGATGCCCGGCACGATGCGCAGCACCGAACTCGCGAAACTCGCGACCAGGGTGCTGCCGCATCTGAAGGTCCTGTTTACATCGGGATATACCCAGAATGCCATCGTCCATGGCGGCCGGCTGGACACGGGTGTGCATCTGCTGAGCAAGCCGTACAGCCGGGAGCAGCTTGCATCGAAAATCCGCCGGATGCTGGGACCGGCCGGCACGGCCGAGGTGCACCCGCCGGTCGCATCGCCGTCGGCAGATTCGCCGTCGTCCGAGCCGTCTCACGCGCCAGAAAGCTTCGCAATCCTTGTCGTGGACGATGACAGAAGCGCGCGGGAGGCGATCAGTGAACTGCTGACCACCCTGGGCTATGACGTGCGTCAGGCTGCCGATGCAGAAGCAGCAATGCGCGCATTGATGACAGGGAAGACCGATGTGCTTCTCACGGACATCGTCCTTCCGGGGCGGTCGGGTATCGAGCTGGCGAGAGCTGCCGTCGAGCGCAATCCGGGCATCAGGATCGTTTTTGCTTCCGGCCGCGACGCTCCGACGCCAGAGGAGGTCGGATTCGATTGCACGTCGCTGCGCAAGCCATTCGCGATCGAACAGTTGCATGCGCTGATCGCGGCGATGCACGGACAGGTTGAACAAGGAAGAAACGGGTAAGGGCAAAGCAGTCGCCGGCAGCCGTACGGCCTCGCGCCCGCTCCCGATCAGATATCAGGACAGCGAACAGATGAGTCGTTGAATAATGGCCTTCCGGGCATTCCAAAGCCGCTCGATCGATTTTGATGACCGATCCGAAGCGAGGCAGCGCCGACGTGGGGCAACGACCGGCAAGGGCCGGCCACTTTCAGCCACTCGAAAAGGCTCGTTGGTCGTCCCCTTCCGGCTGGACACGAAACACTCGTCGATGTTGATTTGATCCCTGGTTCACCGCTCCGCTTCGCCCGTCGTCTTGCTACGAGAATCAGCGGCCCAACGCGATGGCTAGCCAGGCGATGCATCGCGGGCCCCAGCACTTCGTTGTGCATTTTCGCGGCGCCACGTCGAAACGCTGCAGCCGAAGCGGCCGTTGAACCAGCGGGAAAACGCGCTCAGCGATGAGAAGCCTACCAGCGTAGCCACTTCAGACAGCGGCCGGTCGCCGCTACTGACATACCGCATCACCTGTTCAACCCGCACCGCATCGACAATCGACAGAAAGCGGTCACCCTGACGGGCGAGGTGGCGATTCACGGTCGTGCGATCCACGCCCAGATGCTGCGCGATCCGGTCGGCCGAGCAGGTGCCAGACGGCAAAAGCGCAATGACCAGTTTCCTGACCTTGTCGGACATGGTTGCGTTGGACTGAAGCAGCATCGAATCCAGATACTGGCGCACCTGCTGCGCCATGACCGGATCGTAAGCTGGAATCGCGGCGTCGAGATCCGCTGCGAGGCACACGATGCCGTCGAAATCCTGGTTGAACTCAACGGGCGCGCCAAATACACGCGTATGCATGGCGAGGCTGGCTGGAGCGCTGTACGTGAGACAGATGGTGCGCGGCTTCCACGCTGCGCCCAGCACCAGGCCAAGCGTCCGATACAGGACGCCCAGCATCAACTCCGTTGCCTGGCGCATCGAGCCGGGCATGCCGCCCATGAGGTCTTCCCGGATGATGGCGAGTCCTGCCGTTTCCTCGACGCGCATCACCACCGCTTCGTTCTGCAGGCGCAGATAGTGCGCCATCGATTCGAGCGCGCGGCGCAGTGTCGGCTGTTCCCGCATCGCAAAACCGAGAGGGCCAAGGTTGGAGAGGTGGCGGGTCTCGGCCATGCGCAGCGCGAAATCCTCGACGGCAGCGGCCTGGGCGGAGGTTTCCAGCAACCGCGCCACTGCCTCGGCCGGAATCATGATGTCGGGGTTCAGCAACGCAGAACGGTCAATGCCGGCATCACTTAACTGCTGGTAGGGATCAAGGCCCACCGATCGGGCCACTTCGACGTAACTGGTCAGGGCGGCACTGCGAAGCAGATAGGACATATGGTTTTCCCTCGTGCATCAAAATGTAAATTTTTTGCCTCAATCTGTCAAACCGCTATTTGCCAGTATCCGATACTTGCCTCCAGAGACGCGTGATGACCAACGCGTACGGAAATTCGAGAAGTTCGAGAGGAGGCGAAACAATGAGCAATGAGACGAGCCGCAGCGCGACCCCGGTCTGCGATCAGCTGCGCGCAACCGGCAACTGGAATCCCGCCTGGGATGCGATTGCAGAACTCGATCCTGTCTGGGCCGAGAAATTCATGGCGATGGGCATGCACACCGTGATGTCGGGTGTGCTGGAACCGAAGGTGTTCGAGTTCCTCGCCATCGCGGTCGACGCGTCCTGCACGCATATGTATGCGCCGGGCACACGCCGTCACATCCGCCGCGCGCTCGAACTGGGCGCCACCAGGGAAGAAATCGCTGCGGTCTTACAGGCGGTGAGCGTCCTTGGCATTCATTCCTCCAGTCTCGGCGCGCCGATCCTGCTGGAAGAACTGGCCGCCTTCGAGAAGGCAAACGTCGACGCTGCGCAGGCCGTTGCCTGACGTCAGCGCCGTCACTTCATTAATTTTCAAAGAGGAACACAGACCATGCATTTCCTTGACGACTCCCTGCTGCCTGAAAACCAGGAAAAACTCGTGATCCAGGTGGCGCCCTATGGGCCGCAATGGATCCCCGGCGATTCGGACGATATCCCGGTCACGATGGACGAGCAGGTGCAGAAGGCCGTCGACTGCTACAACGCAGGCGCGACCGTGCTGCACGTGCACGTGCGCGAAGAGGACGGCAAGGGCAGCAAGCGCCTGTCGAAGTTCAACGACATGCTTGCCCGTCTGCGCGATGCTGTGCCGAAGATGGTGCTGCAGGTCGGCGGCTCGATCTCATTCGCGCCGGAGAATGAAGGCGAAGCGGCCCAATGGCAAAACGATGACACACGTCACATGCTCGCGGAGTTGAACCCCCGTCCGGATCAGGTCACCGTCGCAATCAACACCAGCCAGATGAACGTGATGGAGTTGATGACCGAGGCCGACATCGCGGGTACCTCGCTCATGAACCCGGCGCTGCAGGCTGCCTATCGCGACATGATCGTGCCGTCCAATCCCTCATGGCACGTCGAACACATCAGGCGTCTCGCCGCCAACGGCATCCAGCCGCAGTTCATGCTGGGGAATCTGACGCAACTCGAAACGGTCGAGCGTCTTATTCGCAACGGTGCGTATAGCGGTCCGCTGAATATCAATTACGTGGCAATTGGCGGCGGCGCGGCCGGGTTGCATCCCGCCGACATGATCGAGTTTGCCCGCCGCACCCCGGAGGGCGCGGTGCTTACGTTCGAAACGCTGAACCGGAACGTGGTGCCGATGAATACGCTGGCGATTGCGCTGGGCCTGCATGTACGGGTCGGTATCGAAGACACGCTGTTCGGCCCGAACGGCGAGCGGGCGACTTCAGTGCAGCAGATCGAGCAGATGGTGCGCATGGCGCGCGAGCTCAATCGCGACATCGCGAGCGGCGAGGATGCCCACCGCATCTATCAGATCGGCACCCAGTGGGGTTCGGTCGACGAGACGCTGGACAACCTGCGCATGGTCCCTAATCGCACGTCCGGCCGGCGCGACGTGCCGGCACGCAAGGCTGCCTGAGCGCGGATAACGGGGCGCAACGCGGCAGCGTATCGCGTTGCGCCTCGCTCTGAACCCTCTCAGGCATGGAGACAGATGATGTTCTGGAAGAAAAACCCCTCTGCGGTTCTGGCATCGCTACTGGTGATCCACTTGCTGGCACATATCGACCGCAATATGCTGCTCGGTTTCTCGCCGCAGATCATTAAAGATCTGGCGCTCAGCAACACGCAATACGGCTTTCTGGTCGGCGCGGTATGGGTGCTGAGCTTCGGCGTGATGGCGATGTTCATGGGCACCCTTGCGGACCGCTTCAGCCGCACCCGGGTCATCGCCGCCGGCGTGCTGATCTGGAGCGCCTGCACGCTGGCCTCGGGCCATGCCCAGAGCTTTGAGCAGATGGTGGTGGCGCGCTTTTTCGTTGCCAGCGGCGAGGCGGCGCTGGTACCTGCCGCGGTGGCCCTGCTGGCTGAGCTCTTCTCGGAGAAGCGACGAGGCACGGCACTGGGGCTGTTCTTCATGGGGATCCCCATGGGCGTCGGCTGCAGTTTCCTGCTCGCCGGCAGCTTTGGCGCCACGCATGGCTGGCGGACCACGTTCTATGTCCTTGGCATCATCGGCGTCGCCGTTGCCTTGCCGCTCGCGCTGCTCAAGGAAGACCGTAGCCAGCTCGCACCGCAGGAACGCGGCGCGCCGTTCGTAGCCCAGGCGCTCGCGGTGTTGCGCACCGTCGGCAGCAACCGTGCGCTGGGCTTCGTGATCGTTGGTTTCGTACTGGTCCACCTCGTTTTTGCCAGCTTTTCCTTCTCGCAGTTGTGGCTCGTCAACGAACGCGGCATGAACGCGGCTGGCATTGCCACCAGGATCGGCGCGCTACAACTGGTGTTCGGCACGCTGGGCGCGGTGATGGGTGGCGTCATGGGCGATCGTGTGGCGAGCAAACTGCGCGGCGGACACGCCAGCTTCATGGCGCTCCTTGTCGTGATCTGCGCGCCGTTGATGCTGGCCTGTCGTTTCGTCCCGGTCAGTTCGCCGCTGTTCTACATCGGCATGTGCGCGGGATTCTTCCTGCCGCTGGCGGTGTACGGCCCGGGGGCGGCGGCGATCATGAGCATGGCACCCCAGAAAATGCGCTCGACGATCTTCGGATTCACGATGCTGTCGATCAACGTATTCGCCCTTGCCATCGGCACCGTGGTCATCGGGATGGCCGCCGATCATTTCATCAAGGCTGGCGCCACCGCTCCGCTGACGGGTGTCCTGATCGCCACTGACGTGCTGACGATCAGTTCGGCGCTGTTTTTCGCCCTCGCGGCGCGCGCCTCGCGCAGGCAGCGTGCGCTCGCGCTGCAAAACATACAACCTGCGAGGTAATGGAAATGCAAGACCAACATCGAAATCTGGAAGGGCGTGTCGCCCTCGTCACCGGTGCCGGTCGTGGGATGGGCGGTGCCATCGCCGTTGATCTGGCCCGCGCCGGTGCACGGGTCGCGATCTGCGATATCGACATGCCGGCCCTCGAAGAAACGCGCGCTGCCGTGGAAGCGGCCGGCGCACCGTGTCTGGCGCTGCGCTGCGACGTCTCGTCCAGCAGCGAAGTCGCCAACCTGTTCGCCGCGATCGTCGAGCGTTTTGGGACGTTGCACATTCTCGTCAACAACGCCGCGCTCGTGCCGAACACGCCGATCGATACGGAACGCCGCAACAGGCATTACGCCTATATCACCACGCCCGTGCCGCGGCAATCGCTGGCTTTCACCAGCAGCATCAGCGACGAGGAGTGGCATCGTTACTGGGACGTCAACGTGCACGGCCTCTTTTACTGCACCCGCGAAGCGCTCAGGCTGATGCAGCCGCAGCGCGACGGCAGGATCATCAACATCGCGTCGATTGCGGGCATCTCGGCCATGAGCGCCCATAGCCCGCACTACAGCGCCACCAAGGGCGCGGTGGTCGCCTTCACGAAGTCGGTCGCAGCCGAAGTCGCGGGTGCCAATATCTTCGTCAACGCGATGGCGCCAGGGGGTGTGGCCACTCCCGAATTCACGGAATACTTCGAGGCCGCCGGTGAGGAAAAGCGCAACCAGTTCTGGCAAGTGGTGCCAGCCGGACGCCTGGGCACGATGGAGGAATACGCCTCGATGGTGACCTATCTGGCCGGCGACCACTACCTGGTCGGCCAGGTGATCAGCCCGAATGGCGGCGTAGTGATATGACCGGATGCGCCGCGCGACCTGAAGCGATCACGCCTGAAAATCCTTGCATCGACCTCTTCAGCATCTGCCATAACAATCAGTTGTGCGAATAGGACTGTAAGCGCTTCTGGAGATCGGTCTTTGACAAAAGACGACTGACCGGCGGTAAAAGACCGCAGGCGCCCAATGGCTCGAATGCTGCCGCAGGCGATGTCGGTTCGTGACCCTGCTTTAAAGAATGGACGAACGAAATGAACGGTTTGATGCTGCAAAAGCAGTTGCTGATTTCCTCGCTGATCGTGCATGCCGATCGCCATCATGGGGATACGGAGATCGTGTCGCGGCGGGTAGAGGGTGATATCCATCGCTACACCTTCCGCGACTGTCACCGGCGCGCGCGACAGATGGCCAATGCGCTCACGAGTCTGGGCATCAGGCCGTCCGACCGTGTCGGCACCCTCGCCTGGAACGGTTATCGCCACATGGAGCTGTACTACGGCATATCCGGCATGGGCGCAGTGATGCATACGATCAATCCGCGCCTGCACGCAGACCAGATCGCCTACATCGTCGACCATGCGGAAGATCAGGTCCTGTTCTTCGATCTGACGTTCCTGCCGCTGGTCAAGGCCATTGCCGGCCGCTGCAAGACTGTCAAGGCGTTTGTCGCGATGACCGATCGCGCGCATATGCCGCTGGATACCGGCATTGCCAACCTGCTGTGCTACGAAGATCTGCTCGAGCGCAGCTCGTCGACCTACCTGTGGCCGAATTTTGACGAGGATACCGCCTGTGCGCTGTGCTACACGTCCGGTACCACCGGCAACCCGAAGGGCGTCCTCTACTCGCATCGCTCGTCGCTGCTTCACACCTTCGCTGCCGCACTGCCGGATGCGCTGAACTGCTCGGCACGCGACGTGATCCTGCCGGTCGTGCCGATGTTCCATGTCAATGCGTGGGGCATTCCGTATGTCGCGTGCATGGTCGGGGCCAAGCTGGTTTTTCCCGGCCCCGGGTTGGACGGCCAAGCGCTCTACGAACTCGTCGAAGCCGAGCAGGTCACCTTCGCGGCTGGCGTGCCGACAGTATGGCAAGGCCTGCTGACCTGGCTCGAGCAAGGCGGCCTGAACTTCTCGACCCTGAAGCGCACCGTCATTGGCGGCGCAGCCTGCCCGCCCGCAATGCTTCACACGTTCCAGGATGGGTACGGCGTGGAGGTCCTGCACGCATGGGGCATGACCGAACTGAGTCCGCTCGGGACCATCGGCGCGTTGAAAGCAAGGCACCTCGCACTGGGTCCGGAAGACCGTTGCGCCCTGCAGTCCAAACAGGGGCGCGCGGTATTTGGCGTCGATATGAAGATCCTCGATGAGAACGGCCAGGAACTGCCATGGGACGGCGTGAGCTCGGGCGATCTGCTGGTGCGTGGCCCATGGGTGGTGCGCAACTACTTCCGCAATGAAGGTGGCAACCCGCTGCGGATCGATGCCGACGCGCATGGCTGGTTCCCGACCGGCGATATCGCGACCATCGACGCCGACGGCTTCATGCAGATCACCGATCGCAGCAAGGACGTGATCAAGTCCGGCGGCGAGTGGATCAGCTCGATCGAGATCGAGAACCTCGCAGCCGCGCATCCCGCGATAGCGAGCGCGGCCTGCATTGCGGCGAAGCATATGAAGTGGGACGAGCGGCCATTGCTTGTCGCCGTGAAACAGCCCGGTGCACAGCTGACAGCCGAAGAATTGCTGGCGTTCTTCGAAGGAAAGATCGCGAAATGGTGGACGCCGGATGCAGTCGTATTTGTCGATGCGGTGCCGCTTGGCGCTACCGGCAAGGTGCTGAAGAACCAGCTGCGCGAAGCGTTTCAGGACTATCTGTTGCCGTCTTAAGCAAGCAGGTGGCCTGGCGTGTTGAGTATTGAACGTACGTCGGTACGGGTGGATTAAAGCTATAAAACTGGAGACGCAATGAAAGTGAAATGGGCAGCGGCGGCTGCGGTGGCTGCAATGGGAAGCACGGCATACGCACAATCGTCGGTGACGCTGTACGGCGTCGTCGATTCGGGGCTGTTATATCAAAGCACCACGGCGGCCTCGTTCAGTCCGGCGGCGAAGAACCTCGGAGCGGTCTATCGCTACAAGGACGGCGGGATCTACGCGAGCATCTGGGGCATGAAGGGGACCGAGGATATCGGCGGGGGCTATCACGTGAACTTCAAGCTGCAGGGGTCGTTCGACAGCGGCACCGGCAAGTTCGGCCTGGCGGATACGCCGGGCGCGGTGGCGCAGTTCAACCAGTTCGCGACGCTCGGCGTGTCGGGACCGTTCGGTACGGTGAACTTCGGTCGCCAGATCGTGCCGATGGCCTACGCGATGGCCGATACCGACGTGCGGGCGGGCCAGTATTTCGGCAGCATCCTGACGGCATGGCTGGGCATGAACCAGGCCGCAGGCTGGTCCGGCACCAGCACCAACGGACCGATCGGCGCGCTGTACGACAGCAATGCGATCGTCTACGAGTCGCCGACATTCGCCGGCGTGTCCGCAGCGCTCGAATATGCGCCCGGCGGTGTGGCAGGCAGCTTCCAGGGCGGCACGCGCGAGTCCGCCGTGCTCAAATACTCGAACTATGGCCTCAATCTGAGAGCCGTCTACTACAACGGTCACGACACCAATCCCGGACCGACGACGGTGCCCACCGGACTCGCCAACAACCGCCTCTACTACCTCGGGGCGCTGTACACCTATCACGCCTTCTCCATTTCCGCGTCATATACCAACGGCAGGAATCCGGCGCACGCGAATCTGGTCAACCTCGACCTGTATTCGGCCGGCCTCGGCTATCAGTTTTCACCGGCATTCAAGCTCACCAGTGGCGTGTACTACCTGAAGGACAGGAACAGCTCGGCCAACAAATCGCTCGAGGTCGCCGGAGGCGCCGAATACAGTCTGTCCAAGGCCACTTTGCTCTATGGCCAGGTGGGCTGGGTGAACAACCACGGAGATATGACGCAGACGATTACGTACGGCCAGCCCGTCGCGCCTGGCCTCGGGACGACGGCGGTCATGCTCGGGATGCGCCACTACTTCTAGGGATCCTCCGTATTGGGCTCGAAATGAAGACCGCTGGCCGGTGAAGCGTGCCGGCTCGCCCCGCGGTAGCAGAACAGCGATTCCAACGGGGATCCCACAAGACTCAGGAAGACTGGAGAAAGCAATGAAGGTAATCAGGGCACTCGAACTGGCGGTCGGCGCACTGATCGTGACGACATGGATCAATGCATGGTCCCAGCCTGGCGAATCGGGCAGTGCGCCAGCGTCAACCGTGATGGCGTCGCCGGGCAGCGGCGCTTCGGCGAGTTCCAGACAGGCTGATCGCGCGCTCGGCAGGAAGGTACGCGCTGCGCTCATGAAGGACAAGGAGATCAGTGCTTCAAACATCAGTGTCCGTGCGAGAGGTGGCGCGGTGACGCTGTTTGGCACGGTGCCCGATGCAGCGCAGATCGACAGGGCGGCCGGGGTTGCCGAAACCGTGCCGGGCGTGACAACCGTGAAAAACAATCTGACACTCAAACGCGTATTCGGCCAGTAAGTGGTCCTCGTCAGTAAGTCCGGACCGCTGCCAGGCTTGCACCGAAGCGACACCGCTCTGCCTACGACATCAGTCTGCCGGCGCATCTGGTTGGCGGACGGCGCAAATGGATCGATTGCGCAGATGAGCCCGGTTTCGTCGAAGGGGTGACGGCATTCGTCGGGAGGCAAAACACCCAACGTCGACCGAGCGTGCCGCACCGTTCTTGAGCTTTAGCGAATAGACGAACCGACAGAAAAGTGCTGCTGTCGGTAACGCCCTACCTTGAACGGATCTCGGCAGCACAGAGGTCGCGCTGATGTGTGGCAATCTGCCATGTGTTTCCCCACGGATCTCTTACCATCGCTCGCCTGTCGCCGTATGGCATGTCGGTCGGAACTTCGTGTGAGATCGCATTCGCCGCAATCGCTCGCTGGTAGGTCGAATCGGCGTCCTCGACGTAGACATACAGAAATGCCGGCATCGGATCGCGAAGGCCGTCTCCGCCGCTAACCATCACGACGGAATCGCCGATCATGATTTCGGCAGGCCGCCCGTGACGGAATTCGCCCTGTGCCTGAAACACCATCTTGATGAATGTGATCAGGTTTTCCGGATCCCGTACGACGATTCGGGGCGTGACGGTATGCCATCCATCGGGCTGAAATTTAGCCATGTCGGGCAGCCTCGGAAGAGATTCGCACGGGCATTTTCCTCCGAGCGCCGGATGTCCGCAAAGGGGGGCGAACTCGGCCGAAATTTTTCGCTCGTCGCCACGGCGCAGCATCATTTCACATCGCCGAGCGCATCGAGCATCATTGACCAGACACAAACGTCCGCCGGTTGCCCGAATCGTTGCAGCCCGCGCTCTCGAGTCTCGCGATCGATTTCGCGCGGCCTGCAAGCGTCATTACTGGCCGGTTGCGCTCTTCACCGCGCATTGCCCGACGATACTCTCGCCGTCACTGAATTTGAACGTGACGGGAACCGTCGAACCGACCGTCAGCGGCTTCTTTTCCTTCTCGAACATCACGTGATAGCCGCCCGGCGCGAATGCGAGTGTCCCGTTGGCCGGGACGGTCACCTTGTCGACCATGACCATCTTCGACGTGCTCCCGGTAGTCTGCGTCTGATGCAGCATGGACATCCCGAACGCATCGGTGCTAACACCTTCGAGATCGACGGGCTTGTCACCCATGTTCATCAGCTTGAAGTAGCCGCCGGACGGCACATCGCCCGGCATCGAGCGGATCCAGCAGTCGGACACCATCATGGCGCCCGACGAAGCGGCGAAAGCGGTTAGCGAAGCAGCCGCGAGCGGCAGCGCGATAGCCAGGCGGAAGAAGGGGTGGTGCATGGCATAACCTCCTGTTCTACGTTAATGAAAATGTGACGGGTTGGCGGGACGTACGTCGCGGCACCGGGGCGCCGCTCGATCGTCATATCGGTCGCATGTCTACATGGTCGCTCCGCTATCCGCCCGTCGGCGACGTATGGCCCAGCACCGCAGCCAGCGCAAGTACGGCGAGCATGACGATCGCTTCAACAGAGAGAACGCCGTCGAAGCGGCGTTGCGCGGCAGGGTAATCCGGATCGTTCCGCTCGGCAAGCACGAGCAGATCGGGCAGAATCGCCATCCGGTTCCAGCCGCCGAGCAATGTCACGAGGACCACACATGCAAGCTTTGCGGCGAGCAACCGGCCCCAGTGTGTGCGCAACAGCGGCGCGCTGGCCTGCGCCGTGTCCTGAACGGCGTTGTAGAAACCGGTGACGAGAACAAACACGAGCGCCGCCGTCGCCAGATGAGACAGCGCCGAGCAGAACGCAGCCCTCCGGCCGGGCGGACGGCCTGGTTCGCGTTCGAGTCGGCGCAACAGGATCGCGGCGACGATGACACTGCCGGCCCAAAGCGCAGTCGCGGAAAGATGGACGACGTGAATCGCCTCACGCCACGAGAAGTCGCCGGAGTCGGCCGCATGGCTCGCGGCTGCCTTGCCCGCGACCCACAGGACGAACCCCGCAGCAAAGAGCGCTGAGCCGCGCTCTTTCTTGAGGCCACTCAACGCCGCGAGCAGCGCGCCGGCAACGCCGATCGACCACGCCTTACCGAAGTGGGACTGCGTCAGTACTGGGGCGATAGCCGAACCAGCTTCACCGAGCGGCGAACCGCTCATGATTGCGGCCTGAAGCCAGAGGTACGCCAGGGCGGTGAGAGCGAGTGCGACTGACGCGACGGTCCGCCAGACTCGCATCGTGTCTTGCCCAGGCAATCCGCTACGCGCGCCCAGGACGCCGCATGCAAGAGCGCCGGTAGCGACGGCAAACAGAATGTCCTGCATCGCGGCCAGTGCAATCTGGGCGACGACGAGCGGATCCACCGTTACTTCACCGTGAACGTGTAATGCCCCTGGGTGCGATGGCCGTCGTCGGCAACGGCGACCCACGAGACGGTATAGGCGCCCGGCACGAGGGGATTTAGCCCTACCGACATGTGCTTCCTGTTCGACGGGTCAACCGCAGCTTTGCCGCTCGTCACGGACTTGCCTCGCGAGTCGGTGACGGCGATCGAGCTGAATGCGGGCTCCAGACCATCGTCGAAGTCGATCGCCACGTCCTTCTGCGAGGTCGTGACGGTCGCACCGGCCCCCGGCGCCTCCTGGGTCGGGTAGGCGTGCGCCTGCGCGAGATTGCAGCCGGCGATCATCAGCGCGGCGATGGCCGCGCGTGCAATCGTGTGCAGTTTCATGAGAGGACTCCTTACACGTTAGAACAGCGGCTTGCCGAGTGTTTTCGGCGCGATATCGTCGAAGAAAAGATGGGCCTGTACCAGGATGCCCACATGCGAACCGCTCGCGCTGTTGATTGGTATCTGGGCTTCGACACCGAACTGGCCATAGCGGTTGATCCAGATGAACCCTGGATTGATTGTGCCAGTGGTTTGGCCCTGACTTCTCGATAGCGGAAACTCGACGATGGGAACAATGTTCGAGAGCGGCTGCGGCAAGCCGAAATCATGCACCTGCTGCTGCAGATAGGGCAGGCTGTACTGGACCGTGAAACCGTAGTCGAAAGAATTGGGCTGACCGGCCCCGGTGGTCAACGAAGGCCCAGCTTCGGCGGTAATGGCAACGGGTCGGAGATAGGCCAGTGAGTCAGGCAGATCGCCCATACCCTTGCCCACGTAGATCGTCGGCGAGATGGTCGAAAAGCTGTTCGCAATCGCGTGGCTGCCGGTTCCACCCAATTCCGCATGCACCCCGACTGAAGTCATGAATTCGTGCGGGGCGTTCACATACAGCAGATACTTCAGGCCGACTCCAAAGTTATCGAACCCGTGCGCAGTCGGATTGTTCTGCATCACGTAAGCGCCGTCGACGGACAGGGCAAGCCTTGACGTGATCAGCTTGTCGTATTCGAAGCTGAACGTATTGATGCTTTGATCGCCGTTGTCTCCAGGAACACGCAGATGCCCGTATTCGAAGTTAGCTTCATCGCCGACGCCTGGATCATCGACAGCCAACGTTGACGGAAAGACGCGGTCGCCCGCGATGGCATGGGCAGCGGCTGGCGATGAGGCGAGCAGGAGCGCAGTTGCGGCGAACGAGATCGATGCCGTGGCGAAGAAGGGTTTGCCATGGCGCAAGGTATTGGCATTCATGTTTCATCCATTGATTGAGGTCGTCATCGCGCCGCCGCGAGTCTGTGAAGAGACACGACGACGCCTGGCGATGCGTTCGTGCACGGCATCGCCACCAGGACTCAATTCAGGATGAAATGGGGGGCGCGCGCGGCTGGGCGGATGCCAGCGGTTCGACGCGACGGATGCTCTCGAACCGCGTCGCAACGCGATGCTGGATGGCCCAGACCGTGACCGCAAATTCAGGCTGGACGCTCGGCAGCACGGGCATGTGCGCAATCAGGTTGCAGTAGCCGCAAGCATGCCAGTGAGCAGCCAGCGAGTGGGAGGTGTCCTCGTTGCCCGGCGGATTGCCTGGAGTCGAATGTGCGGAGCAGAGCGAGGCTGAAGGAAGCCCAGCCTCGTTGCGGTCAGCCAGTGCCTGCGAAACCGTCGGCGCGAGCGTTGCCATCAGGATTGCCAGCAATCCCAGATAGGAGCCCAATTTCCGGCAGAAGCAGCTCAGCATAAGGCCGACGATTCGATATTGGTCTGGTGAAGGTGAATGCGGCGCATTATGCCATGTGTTACTTGCAGGCATCGACCTGTGACAGCTTGCCGTGTTGCCAGAAGTCTCAAGTCGGCCATATACGGACCTTCGGCCCCAAAGTGCAAATTGGTGACAATCGATTCGGCGCGATAGTATTCGCACAAGAAGTAAGCCTCGCGAATCCTTTGACCGGAAGCCGTTCCCAATGAACATCGCCTTTTCCGATACAACCGAGTCCGACGCCGACACGCTGGTCGCCATTCGTATCGCCGCGATGCGCGAGAGTCTGGAGCGCATCGGTCGTTTCGACCCGCAGCGTGCCCGCGAGCGCTTCCTCGCGTCATTCGACCCTGCGCGGTGTCGATTCATAGAGGTCGATGGCGTTCGGTCGGGCTTTATCCTCATCCGCCCACAGGCAGACTACTGGCTACTGGACCACCTTTACATTCTGCCGGCGCACCAAGGGAAAGGAATCGGCGCAGCCGTCTTGCGGGACGTCTTCGCGAACGCCGACGCGCAACGCATGCCAATCCGCCTCGGTGCTCTACGCGGCAGTGATTCAAACCGCTTCTACCAGCGGTACGGATTTGTACAGACTGACGAAGGAGAATGGGATATCTACTATGTGCGTCAGCCAATTGACACACAGGAAGAAAGCTAGGCTGCATTGGTATTCATAGGGCGCGGCCCATCGCTGGAGTCGGCGACAGAAGTTCGAGCGTCCAGACGCCTAACCATGTACTGCCGAGTTCGGGCAGTAGCGGTCAGTCGGCACGATCGCCCAAATTGCCGACACTTGGACCAGGACTACATGTGACTTCGAGTAGACATCGAAGAGCGGGCGTTTGTGTGATTTCGAACAGAGCAGTCATGCCATAGCACGTAGTGTCGCGCTCATGCTTGCATTCGCCGTCGGAGTCTGGGTCGGTATTGATCGGGCCGATGCGTATTTCACGCTGGCAGTCAGCGCTGTCCTCATCGTCGAGCCTGCGACACGGCCGTGTAGAGATCGTGGAACTTGTGGCCGATGGCGGCGTGCAGCCGGTTCCACGCCTGCGAAAACGTGACGGAGGTGTCCGGCTTGCGGTGCAGCAGACAAGTCGCCCGCACGAGGGGGTCCGAAACGCCGCTCGCGCGGTCCATGGCGCCGAGCTTCTGGTCCAGCACGCCAGCGAAGGCAAGCAGATTGCTACGCTGGTTCTGCAGGGCAATGCGCGTCGCACCGATGCGCGATGGATCCTCCGGTTCGCGCCGATGAAGTTCCTCGACGATGAAGTCGACATTTCTTATCGCTTCTGAGGGGCAGCGCACGCAATACATCGCGGGCCTATACATTTCCCTAAAATTTTTACGTCACAATCGTGCGTAAGAGCAAACGAGAGAAAGGGCAACGGCACCTTCGCTTTTTCTGGTTATTTATCGAGATGAAATATGCAATGATCGCCGCGGAATCAGCGGAGCAGGTCTGAACCCCGCGCGAGCAGACGTTCCGGCAACCCTGCGGCGGCCTCAAGGACCTGTTCAGCGGGGAGCTGGTCGGTTACGCGATGAGCGAGCGTATGAGCAAGCATCTGGTGATGCAGGCGGTGTTTCGGGCGGTCGCGTCGCACCGGCCGCCGGCCGGCCTGATTCACCACACAGACCGCGGCAGCCAATCTTGCGCGCATGCTTACCAGAATCTTGTCAGCCAGTTCGGCATGCAAGCCTCGATGAGCAGACGAGGAAACTGCTTTGACAACGCATCGATCGAATAATGTTGGGGCACGCTGAAGAGCGAGTTGGCCTATCGTCGGCGGTTCGCCAGTCGGCAGCAGGCGCAGCAAGAGATCACGGAATACATCGAGATTCTTTATGACCGGCAGCGGACACAAGCGCAGCTTGACTATCTGTCTCCCGCGGTTTTCACGCAGCGTTTCTACTTGAACAGGATCGCTGCTAAACCCGTTGGCGTCCACGGATTCCGACCGACCTCATTAACTCTCATGCCATGAATCCACGTCATAACGCTACTACTGCGCCGCAACTCACCCGTCCGGCGCACGCGGCATACATCGACGGTTTGCGTGCGGTCGCAGTGTTGTCGGTCATCGTTTATCACCTGTACGCGCAGTGGTTACCCGGCGGGCTTGCAGGGGTCGACATCTTTTTCGTGGTTTCCGGGTTTGTTGTCAGCGCATCCGTTGGAAACCTCGAATCGATGCAGTTTTCGCGCTTCGTGTTCTATTTCTATTCGCGTCGAGTGCAGCGGATCGTGCCAGCGCTCGTGGTGTGCCTGCTGGTGACCGGCTTGTTTTCAGCACTGTTCATTCCAAACGCGTGGCTGAGCGATACCAACAAATACACCGGCTTCTTTGCTTTCTTTGGGTTGAGCAATGTGGTGCTCGCGTTCATCGGCGATGACTATTTTTCGCCACGCGCCGAATTCAACCCGTACCTGCATACTTGGTCGCTTGGGGTAGAAGAGCAGTTTTATCTGATCTTTCCGTTGCTTTTCTTCATGTGGGTGAGCAAACGTCCGAGAAAGACGCTTTGCGTTGTTCTGTTCGCCGGCGGGCTCGCTCTGTCCGTGTTGAGCGCATGGTGGCTTTCGAGGCGAAATGAGGGGCTAAACTTTTACCTGATTCCAGGGCGTTTCTGGGAATTGGCATCCGGTATCCTGCTATACCAGTTCCTCGCGCTCGCGAAGCGCCCGCTCGGCGTGATCGACCGCAATGGGACGCTGGGTTCGATGGCGTTGCTCGTTGGTTCGCTGGTGCTGCTTGCGGCCGGTTTCAAGGTCTTGCGCCCGGAGCAGCTTCCTTTTCCGGGAGCGCTGCTGCCGGTTGCCGGCACGCTTGGCGTACTGTACGCGCTGCACGGAAGAGCGCCGCGGGATTGGCTGCACAGGCTGCTCATTTCACCAGCGGTGACTTTCGTCGGCAAGATCTCATATTCGCTTTATCTCTGGCACTGGTCTGTGATCGTGCTGCTGCGGTGGACGACGGGGATCGATGCGCCTGTCTGGCGCGTGCTTGCGGCCGTACTGAGCTTCGCGCTGGCAACAGCGTCCTGGTACTATGTCGAGAATCCCGTGCGGCGCTCGGCGGTCCTGAAAGGCATGCGGCGTCCCGCTCTCGTAGGTGCGGGCTTAGCTACGTTGACGTGCGGAGCGCTGTTGTGGGTCGGCATTCAGGCAGCCCAACTGAAACTGAATCTGTCGCTGAGCGTGGTGTCACAACGTGCCGACGACTGGTATCCGAGCCGCCCCCTTGAGCCCAGCAATGACGGATGTCTGGACACGTGGAATAGGACGAAGCTCAACGGGGGGCCCGTATGGACATATTCACGTGCGGGATGTTCGCTTCCGGCGACCTATCGCGGGCGCCTGTACGTGATCGGCGATTCGCACGCGATGGCCTACAACAGGATGTTGCGCGAATTCGCCCGGGATACTGGCGTGAAGGTCTTCGCGTACAACAATGGAGGCTGTCCGTTCATGGCTTTCCTGCCGCGCAAACACGATGAGGTGGCGAGCTGTGCGCCGGGGACGGATGCGGCAATCGCTCAAATCGAGGCGCAGGTCAGGCCCGGTGACGTGGTCTTCCTGCCTTCGCTGCGGCTGCCACGTTTCTCCGACGAGTGGGCCCGCTTCGACGACTCGAGTGCCTGGGGCTACATGTTTGGTCCAGAGGCCGTGCAAAGCCGGGTAGACGGCGTGCGAGAGGCCATTCCAATCTTGCAGAAACTGGCAGCCAAAGGGGCGAAGGTCATCCTGGAGGGGCCGACACCCGAGTTTCGGAGCCAGCCGTTCCGATGTTCGGACTGGTTCAATCGCGACAATCCCATCTGTTCCGGCGGCGACCGCATCGCCCGTGCGGATCTGGAAGCCTTGCGGGCGCCGGTGCTCGAATCCTATGCGCACATCGTGCAGGCGGTCCCCGAAGTTAGCGTATGGGACCCGTTGCTACCACTGTGCCCAGATTCGGTCTGCTCAACGCACACCGCCGACGGCCGGCCGCTCGTCTTCGATGGCGATCACCTCAGCGGCTATGCGAACAGGCTTCTGTTGCCAAGCTTTAAGCAGCTCGTCAGCAAGCTTATGGAAGCGGGGTCCGCGAGCTGATGCGGGGAAGAGTTCCGGCGATGGCTGGCGAGGTAGTTGGTCCGAAGATCGGGTACCGGCTGTGCGAGCTTGGGTACTGTCAGGTTGACGGAGGGGCGACGAATATAATGGGGCATGCAGAAAGGTTCCCTCTCCGTTCTGCCGTCGGCCGATGCACCGGTTTCGTTCAAGGGCTATGGAGTGCCGTTACAACCTATAGGGACTCTCCCTTTTTAGCAAGGTCGGTTCGTGGTTCATGTGTCTGTTGCCAGGTTCCCCGCCATGGCGGGCATTGGGCATCCGATTCGCAGCCCGCGTTGTGCAGTGATTTATACCGGCAACGCCCTTGGCAAGTGGAGCCGAGGCTGCGGCGAACCGGTTCAACTTCACCGGTTGCAGGGTATTTCTGGAAAGCGAAAATCCGGCCAGCGTGAGCGTCCGTTTCGGATCAAGATAACAGGCCGTTGCGGGTCGCGTGCTGCCGATCGCAGCTCGTGCGAAGTTCAGGCAGCGTATGCTCATTGCATGAGACTGCAACCGGCCACTTTGAGCCATTCGACATAACGATGTAGATCGTCGACAAAGCTTGTCTTCGCCACCAAAGGTCAGGTGATTGCCGAGCACGACGGGCGCATTAAGCGCAGTCACGACCCTGGCGAAACCACTTACGACTGGCGTCACTGCCTGGCAGTTCTGCAGCGCAAACCTGGAGCGCTTCGCAATGGCGCACCCTTCGCCGCGTTTCCAGCCAGTTCCGCAAGTTGCAGGTGTTTTTGAAGTGTCCCGGCGGGGACCGCGAGATGGTCGAGATTCTGGCGCTGGTCCTGCTGAACGACAAACAGATGGTGCTCGCAGCCGTCGAGTCGGCGTTCGGAGCCGGCGCCCCAAACAAGCAAACGGCGCTGAACATCCTGAGCCGGCTGATCGACAGCCCGCCTGTGCCGCCGCTGCAGACGCCGCAGGCCTTCCAAACTGAAGGTTGAGCCTCGGCCAACGCGTGCCGCTACGGCCGTTTGAGGGGCCGGAAGGACACCTCACGCCGATTGATGAATGCAAGGTCGCTTCGAAGGCACCAAATTTTCCGACGTCGCCCATTTTCGGTTACTTGAAAAGGCTCTTCAGGTTTCCGCAAAGCAAGTCAAGCTGCTGTGAATGCCGCGACTTCGCTTGTCAAGGCGTCGATCGCGCTGCGTATGCGTTGGGGCAGATGGGGCGTTGCCGGCCAGATCAAAGAGATGTTCGACACGATGGCGCCTGCGGCTGGGAGCACTTCCACGAGTTCACCGGCCCGAAGCCGGTCACGTACTAGCCAGTGCGCCAGCCAGGCCAAGCCAAAACCCGCTGCAACAGCATCAGAGATTGCTTCGATATCGTTGAGGTTAAGCTTTGCCGGCGGTGTGACGTAACAGGGCGAACCGCCCGTCCGTAGAAACGACCACGACTGAACCCGCCCACGCCGACCATAAGCGATCGCTTGATGAGCCGCAAGATCGGCGAGCGTTTCCGGTGTGCCATTTTCCTCGAGGTAGCGAGGTGACGCGCACACCAGCATGCGTTCTGTAGCAATCTCGCGGGTGATCAGGCCGGCGCTTTGTCCTGGAGGTCCATTGCGCACGCAGAGATCGAATCCGTCGTCGACAAGATCGACCAGCCGGTCGCTGAAATGCATATCCAGTTCGAGTTTCGGATGCGCCGCGGAGAGTCGCAAGAGGATCGGCGCGACACATCGGCGGCCGAACAGCACGGGCATCGACACACGCAATCTGCCGCGAATCTCGGTACGACCGGAGTCCATGAGATCCTGCCCGGCACGTAACTCGACGAGCGCGCGCTGGCAATACTCGTAAAACGATTGACCGTCTTCAGTGAGACTTTGCGCACGGGTGGTCCGATGAAAGAGCCGCCCGCCGACGCGCTCTTCAAGGCGCGAGACCGCCTTCCCCACAGCGGAGCGTGACAGATTCAGCCGACGCGCGGCATCGGAAAAACTGCCGGCTTCCACCACGGCGACAAAAGCGGGAATGTCATTGAATTCCTCGGTCACGATCATCCTCTTTGTATCGTTTGGAGCGCCAATATCGAGAAAATATATCCGCACTGTAGACTAAAAATCGACGATACGATAAGTGATCGACTCAGATCAGCGAGTTCAAACGTCACTTTGGAGAATTGACATGATCGATCGCCGGCATTTTCTGGGAGTCACGCTCGGCTCCTTTCTCGTTGCCAGGATGGCCGAGTCCAAGCCGGTCCCTGCATCAACACGGTTAAGCGAACTCGGCCCGGAGAATCAGACGCTCGTCGAGCGCACGGGTCTTTGGGACGTGACCGAGACGGTGTGGAGTTCGCCGTCGGCACCGCCTGAGACAACGACCGGACTGGTCGCCGAGCGTCGCTTGATTGGCTCGATGCTGCAGGAGTTCCTATATCCCGCCAACGATCGCGCGGCGATCCTGCGGATTGATTATCTCAGTTTCAATCGGGTTGAAGGCCGGTGGGATTATGTATCGATGGACACTCGCGCCGCAGTCGGCATCATGCCGGCATGGAGCTTCGCGCGAGGCGATGCGGACAATATCACCCTCACGTTCGAGCCATTCGCCTTGCCTGGCAACGGCGAAGCAGTCTCTGGCCAGATGTTGCGAATGGACGAGGTCATCAGCCATCAGGGACTTGACCGGGACAGGAAAGACCAGCATTTCATCATGGCGGACGGAACCGGGATGGCATGGCTCGCGCATCAGTATTCGTACACGCGTCGGGAGCGGCAATAGGTTGCTCGCCGGGTGGTCGGGTTCCGCCGATCGCCGACAGGCAGGGGGCGGCCATGAAGAGACAGCCGCATTCTTGCGCGAACGGCCGGAGTGTTCGCCGTTGCGGCCGTTGGGCCGCCGCGAATCTCGTAGACCGTGGATGTTGGCCTTCGAGAAATCCGACTGATCACAGCGGCCCCGTTTCCGCCACTCGCAAACCCCCGTCGTTCCGCTGTGCAGCGCATGAACTGAACGCCGACGGCGGTTCGATCCAGCGCTAGTCGGCGTCACGCGGGGTTCGCGTCTCGACGCGTCACGCTGGCCTCTGGGCGACGACAAGTACCACGGCGAAATTCATAGCGACGCCCTACAAGCTTCTCTTGTATGTGGCCTATCCCGCATTCAATCACTGTGACGGCGAGACAAAATATGCGAGATACAGCGAGTGAGGTATTGCAATGAGTGACTCTCCTATCGGAACAGTTGCAGCATACCTAAGCGCCATAGCCGCAAGCGTCTCGGCCGTTTTCGCATTTGTCTCGGCAAAAACCGCCGCGAAGAAATCCAAAGCAGAGCTTGCGCACAACATGGAAGAACTCCGGCAAGCCAACGACCGGCATCGAGAGGCCCTTGAACAATCCGCCAAGCTTCATTCCACAGAACTCCAGCAAGCAAACGACCGACATAAACAGGCCCTTGAGGTAAGCCACAGAGACATGATGCTAAGCCTTGAGCAATCCGCTACGCTTCATGGGAAAGAGATGAACCTGGGGCACTACATAAACATCACACAGCGAGTATTCGATCTCGGTCACCTGTTCATCGATCATCCGCACCTTCGCAAGTATTTCTACGACAACGCAGTCGTGGATTCTAGCGAGGATATAGAGAAAATTACTTCTTTCACGGAATATATACTCGATTTCTTTTCTTCAATACAAGAGCACGAACGTCTTCTGGGCGATGGAACTCCGTCATGGAAAGAGTGGAATGAATATATTTCGGACTTTTTTGGTCGAAGCCCGTTCCTGTGTGTTTATTTTGCGGAGCGTGCTTCATGGTACGAACCGGGTCTCTTTGAAATATTTAGACCTGTAGGTAGATCCCAGGAAGAATTAATAAAAAAGCAACGTTCCGCGCTTCCTCGGAAGTCGGAGCATCTATGATGGGACTGATCCGCAGCAAATGTTGCACAATTAAATAATTAAAAATGATGCAAGACAACGGCCATCTCGCAAAATTCGATAATACGTTGATGCTCTTGGGCTTTGGCAGCGTGGGACAAGGACTGCTGCCACTACTGTTTAGACATTTTGATCTTTCGTTGGCAAGGGTACTCGTTGCGTCGGCAAGCGATGAAGGAAGCGAGCAGGCCAACGCAGCGGGGTGCGAGTTCATAAGCGCGCGCCTTGCGGCGGATAATTTCCAGCTTTTCCTGGCGCGCTACCTCAAACGCGGTGATGTGCTGCTGAACTTGGCCGTTAATGTGTCGAGCTTAGCCTTACTTCAGTGGTGTCAGCCTCGTGGCGTCCATTACCTGGATACCTGTATCGAACCCTGGCAGGGGCATCTACTCGATACCAACCTTCCACTGGCCGAACGAACAAACTATGTCTTGCGCGAAGCGGCTCTCGCCTTGAAGGAGCACGACGATTGGGGGTCGACGGCACTGCTTGCTCATGGCGCCAATCCCGGATTGTCTTTTCACTTCCTCAAGCACGCATTGCTGGATTTAGCCGCCATATGCGGCCTGCCGTTGGGCATGCCTGCGGCCTGGCCAAAAACGCGGGAACAGTGGGCATCACTGGCATATGAGCTTGACGTCCGGGTGATCCACGTCGCGGAGCGCGATAGTCAGGTGGATGTGCAACCCAAGCAGACTGATGAATTCGTCAACACGTGGTCCGTGGACGGGTTTCTTGCCGAGAGCTGTCAGCCGGCTGAAATTGGATGGGGCAGTCACGAAACGCTGCTCCCGCCCGGAGCGGGCGCGCACCTGCAAGGCTGCCGAAGTTCAATCTATTTGCAGAAGCGAGGTGCGGCAACCCGTATTCGCAGTTGGACTCCGGCCGACGGCGCTGGCAACGCTTTCCTGATAAGTTTGTTCGATGCGGTAGCGATGAGTGACTACCTGAGCATCCACTGCGATGGTCAGCTTATCTATAGGCCTACAGTCTGCTACGCTTACCGGCCGTGCGACGATACGGAGCAGTCACTCCTGGAGTTGGCTGCGCGCGACTGGCAACCGCAGGCTCGGCAGCGCTTGCTGAAAACTGGTCTCGTCAGCGGACAGGACGAATTGGGCGTCTTGTTGCTTAGCCCGCGTTTCGGCGGCTACTGGTATGGATCTCTGCTATCTCTGGAAGAGGCCCGCAGGCTAGCTCCAAACAACAGTGCTACTAGCCTTCAGGTCGCGGCGGGCGTGCTAGCGGGACTGCTATGGGTGCATAGTCATCCGCGCGCAGGTCTGGTCGACCCGGGGAATCTAGCACACGACTTTATTCTCAACATCGCAGGCCCATACTTAGGCAAGGTGGGCGGAGTAATGACTGACTGGACGCCTTGCGCGGACGGCAAAGGGGATCCCTACCAGTTCGACTGCTTCCTACTTTGACCTCTCAAAAACTACCTGCCGGCTCGTCAATCAGCGGTGCCGGCGACATGCTGGCTTTCGGCCACCGATCTCCAGGGCAATATGGGTTGCCGAGGCTCCGCCGGGCGTGTTGCGTAGTCGGGAGGTGAACGGCCGCTTTTCCCGCAGGTTGGGACATTCGCAGAAGCTCTCTGACGGGCAGCAACGGGTCGACAACAACCGAGCGCATCGGGTGGTAACCGGCCCATCTCCAGCCATTCGCTCGCGTGCGCCCGCACGTGCTCTATCGGCGCTTCCGCAGTAGCCAGCGGATGTTCACGCTCGGCGCGTCATCAGCCTTAATCAACAAATACCACAGGGGCAACAACTGCGGCGCAAAGGTTGAGCGCTGCCGGGAATTCCGATCTGAACCAGTTCTTCAAGCATTTGCTGATGGGTCTTCGACTGGCTCGACTGAGCAAAAACCGCCACAGCGACGGCCCCAACCACGGCGACCACGAAAGCTTCAACGAACGATTTCATGAGCCGTGGGAGCAAGGTGGCCGAAATGCATCGCCGCCGGCAGCCTCACCAAAACTGAGCCAGCTACAAACCACCTCAGTGGGCAAAGCAGATCTTGACTTCTCCCGATCGACCGCTCAAACCGACTCCCGCAGCACCAGCTGATGCTGCAGGATGCGCGACGCTGGGCGTTGGCCGTCGAGCAGCGCCAGCAGCATTTCGGCCGCCGCGGCGCCCAGCTCGACCATGGGCTGGGCCACGGTCGTCAGCCCCGGCTCGAAGATGCCAGCGATGGGCACGTCGTCGAAGCCCATTACCGCCACGTCGTGCGGCACCCGCCGGCCGGCTTTGCTAAAGCCCTTGATCGCGCCGATGGCCAACGTGTCCGACACGGCGAACACGGCGCTCGGCGGATCCACCACCGCCAGCAGCTTTGCCGCCGCCTGGCTTCCGGCGGCGTAACTATTGTCGCCAGTAACGCAGACAAGCTCGGGCGCAGGCGCGAGACCGGCGCGCAGTAGTGCTGCGTCATAGCCCTCGCGGCGCTGACGCGCATACAGGAAGCGCTCATCGCTGGTGATGAAGCCGATGCGCCGGTGGCCCTTGTTGATGAGGTACTGCACGGCATCCGTACCGGCCTGGCGGTGGTCGATGCTGACATAAGGCACGTCACTACCGGGCAAGAATTCCGAGCAATTGACCCATGGCTTGCCGTTCGCCGCCTCGCGCCGGGCTGCCGGGTCGGACATGGGCACGAGATTGATGACGCCGTCGCTCAGACTGCCGGCCAGCGTCGGCAGCGAGGCGTCCGCCGTGCCAGTCCAGGCTTCCAGGTCCGCCGGAAGCAGCGTGTAACCGGCCTGGCGACTGACCGCGCCGGCCCCGCGCACGATCTCGGCGTAGTAGGGGTTGGCGAAATCCGGCATGAGCATCAGCAGAATGCGACTCTGACCGGTACTCAGGCTGCGGCCGAACGGATTGGCCCGGTAGTTCAGTGCCCGTACGGCTGCCTCGACCCGCTCACGCGTGGCCGCCGTCACGGCCTTCGTCCCGTTGAGCACACGCGACACCGTGGCAATGGAAACGCCAGCCTCGCGGGCAACGGCTTCGATGGAGGGTTTGCTTCGCATTGGTTCGTTCAGGCAGCGGCGGGTCTGTCACCAGCAGGAAGGTAACAATTTTAGCATCACGGGAAAAGGCTTTCCCCCTCCATGCGTCATCGAACCTCAAAACTGAGCGGGGATTCAGACTCGGCTTGCGGGAATCCATGGTGTTGCTGCAAACCGCAGCGTTATGCAATCCGCTTATCCGAAGCTTCTCGCGTACTCCTGTTTGTGCCGATCCCTGCTGCATAGGGTAAAGCCCCTGTTCCAGGTAAACGGGAAAGCGCTTACCTTTTGGCTTGCGCCCAGCTCCGTAGGCCATCCGTGCCGCATCCACCTTGACTCTTTGGATTGACGACCATGAATCAAGCCTTGCCCATTTCCATCCAGATTTACAGCCTGCGCAATGCGGGCGAACTCGACCGGCAGTTCGACATTGCCGCCCAGGCCGGATTTCGCCAGGTGGAGCTGATCGGGTCCTTGCTCGAAAATGCGGCCGACACCCGCAACAAGCTTCAGGCGCGCGGCCTTAGCGCCTCCTCCAGCCACCTCAGCATGGCCATGCTGCGTGAGCGTTTGCACGAAGTGACCGCGGCGTGCGAGACCCTCGGTATCACCCAGTTGGTTATGCCCGCGGTGCCGCCCGCCGAGCGCGACAGTGACGCCGCATACTGGCGGGCGCTCGGCAACGAGTTGGGCAGCCTCGCCCATCGGCTAGCCGCTCAGGGCATCGCCCTCGCTTACCACAACCATGATTGGGAACTCAGCGCCAAGGAGAACGGCGCAACGGCGCTGGAACTGCTGTTCGAGTCCGCCGGGGCAAGGCCGCTCGGCTGGCAAGTGGATGTAGCCTGGCTCGTGCGCGGCGGCGCCGATCCTCTGCCATGGCTTCGTCGTTATACGGGCCGCGTGGTCTCGGCCCATGCGAAAGACCTCGCGCCCGCGGGTGAAAAACTGGACGAGGACGGCTGGGCCGACGTCGGTCACGGCGTCATGGATTGGCCCACGCTGGCCGCCGCCTGCCGCGAAGCGGGGGCGCGTTTCCTCGCCGCCGAGCACGACAATCCCAGCGACGGCGAACGTTTCGCCCGCAATGCCTTTGCCTATCTGCACCAGCTCGGAGCCTGATCCATGAAACCTGTCTTCGTCGGCATCATCGGTTGCGGCAACATCAGCGATGCCTATTTCACCGGCGCGGCGAATTCGGAATTCGTCCGCATCAAGGCCTGCGCCGACTTGCGTCCGGAGGCCGCCCGGGCCAAGGCCGCGCAGCACGGCGTTGCCGCGATGACGGTGGCTGCGCTGCTGGCCGACCCCGACATCGAAATCGTCATCAACCTTACGGTGCCGCACGCGCATGTGCCGGTAAGCCTGCAGATTCTGGAGGCGGGCAAGCACGTCTACCTCGAAAAGCCCCTGGGTACCGAGTTCGCGTCCGCACGCGCGATGCTGGCGCGAGCCGAGGCTTCGGGATTACGCGTGGGCTGCGCGCCGGACACCTTCTTCGGCGCGGCCCATCAGGCGTGCCGCGCGGCGCTCGATGCGGGCCGCATTGGGCGTGCCATTGGCGGGGCCGTGGCCGTGTTGTCCCGCGGCATGGAGTCCTGGCATCCCAATCCTGAGTTTTTTTTCAAGCCTGGCGGCGGCCCGATTCACGACATGGGCCCGTATTACGTGACGCAGTTGGTCAACCTGCTTGGGCCGGTGGCACGCGTGTCTGCTTGCGCCACCATCGGTTTTCCCCAGCGCATCATCTCCAGTGAGCCGCTGAGGGGCCAGGTCATCGAGGTCGAGGTGCCCACCACGGTCAACGGTATCCTGCATTTTGAGGGTGGGGCCAACGTGGTGATGAGCGCCTCCTGGGACGTGTGGGCCCATCAGCGTGCGCCTATCGAGATCTATGGCACGGAAGGTAGCCTGTTGGGCGTCGATCCCAATTTCTTTGGCGGGAGTCCGCGCGTGGCTGAACGTGATAGCGGCTTTAAGCCGCTCGACACACAGGTCCATGCTTTTGGCGTCGACAACTTCACGTTGAGGAGCGGTGCGCGGGTGGCCAATTACCGCGCTGTGGGCGTGCTGGACATGGCCATGGCGTTGCGCCGAGGTCGGCCGCATCGCGCGAGCGGCGAACTGGCGTTACACGTGCTGGAGGTGCTGGATGCCTTCGAACGCTCGTCGCGCGAGGGGCGGCACATCGATATGGAGACCGTCGTGCAGCGACCCGTCGTCGTCCCATTGGGTCGAGGCGAAGAGGTGTTTCTCGCCGACTGATTCACCTGACTTCCGCAGTGGTCAAGCCGGTTGCGACGTGATCCGACTGCGACCATCAGATCACGCCCCGGCTCATCCAGCTCGCGCGACTCACGTCGCCGCCGACTATCCACGACCGGGCACAGCCGCGCCGTCGCCGTTGCTGGCCGTCGCCGCGTCGCGCGTCTCGGGCATCGCCGCCCACACCAGCAGCACCGCGAGCGCACCGGCCGCCGCGAGGCCGAAGAAGCTCACCGTGTTGCCGAAACGATCGGCGACGAAGCCCGCCGCCGTCGTGCTCAACGTCGCGCCGATGCCGGCCGCGAGCCCGAACAGGCCGATACACAGGTTGTAGCGGCCCTTGTCGCCGGCGACGTCGGCGGCGATCAGCGGCAGCATCACGCCGAACACCGCGGCGCTCAAGCCGTCGAGCATCTGCACCGGCACGAGCAGATAGGGGCTGCTGATGCCCGCGAACAGCAGCGCGCGGATCGGCAACGCGGAGAAGCCGAGCAGCAGAATCGGCCGGCGGCCCCAGCGTTCGGCCGAGCGCCCGACCCACGGCGACATCATCGCGACGATCGCCTGCGGCACGATGATGCATGCCGCGATCACGAGCTGCACGTTGTCTCCCATGCCGGCCGTCACTTCGCCGGCGGCCAGGTTCAGCATCGCCGCGTTCGACAGATGGAACAGCACGATGCACGCGGCGAACAGCAGCATGCGCTTGTCGCGCAGCAGCTCGCGCAGGCTTTCGCGCCGCTCGAGCTGCTCGGGGGTGGGCGCCGCTTGCGGCAGCTCGATCGTGTCGGTGCGCTGGATCATCGCGAGCGCGATCAGCGCGGGAACCGCGAGGCCCGCGGTCAGGAAGAACACCGCGCGCGGCGAGTAGTACTCGCCGAACAGTCCCATCAGACCGGCCGCGACCGCGCTGCCGATCGACGCCCAGCGCGCATTGCGGCCGAGCCGGTCGCCGAGATTCGCGCGACCCACCAGCGCGAACGAGATCGCCGCGAGCGCCGGCGTCAGCATGCAGCTCGCGAAGCCGTGGAACACCTCGGCGGCGATCACCGGCAGCACGGTCGGGCTGATCGCGAGCAACATCGCGCTGAGGATGATCGCGCCGATCGCCCACGCGGCCGCCGCTTTCTTGTTACGCAACGCGTCGACCGCGGCGCCGCCGGGCACCTGGCTGACCATCGCGCTGATCGTGCCGACCGACAGCACCATGCCGATCTCGCCCTGGGTCCACTTGTGCGATGCGAGGTAGGACGCGATGAACGGCCCGAAGCCCGTCTGCACGTTGGCGACGAAGAAGTTGAGCCAATCGAGCGCGCGCAGACTTCGCGCCGTGACCATAGTACGGACCGTCATCGGACCGCCCGTGCGTTGGAAACCGCGACGGCCGACGACGCGGCCGGCGGCGCCGAGGCCGCGGGCGCGGCGCTGGCGGCAGGCTGCGCGGGCGGCGCCGGCGACACCGCGCGAATCGGCTTGTCGCTCGCGTAGGGCGGCGTCGCGTTGATCTGTGCGTCGCTCAGATCGATCTGCGGATGCAGTTCCTTGTCGCGCGTGACGAAGCGCAGCGCCGACCAGTTCGCGGCGATCGTGCGCCGGTCGGGGCTGACCATGCCGCCGACGTCGAGGACGATCGCCTGCGGCTGCGCGTTGCCGTCGATCAGCACGTCGACCACCCGGCCCACCTTGGCGCCGTTCGCGCGCTCGACGGTCGCATCGAGCAGCGGCAGTTCCAGCGGGTTCGATTTGTTCACGGTGCTCGGCACGGCCGTCGGGTTCAGCGTGATCGGCGCCCCCTTCGCGGTCGGCGTGAAGTGGAACGCGCCCCACGGGAAGTTCACCTTGCGATCGCCGACGCCGAGGAAGCCCTGCAGATTGACGACCATCTCGCGCGGCTTGCCGGCTGCGTCGGCGATCATGTCGACCGCGCGGCCGACCACCTTGCCGTCGGGCTTCTGCACCTGGCTGTCGAGCAGCGCGCGCGCGTCGCTGCGCTCGATCGTGCGCAGCACGATCAGCGGCGGCGGCGGCGGGGGCGGCGGCGGAGCCGGCACGACAACGGGCGGCGGCGGTTCGACCTTGTGCGGCTTCACGACCGGCTTCTTCGGTTTCTTCGGCTCCTCGGGCCCCTCGTTCGCCTCGCTCTCGACCGGCTCGGACGCGGACGCGGCGACCGGCGCGCTTGCCGGCTCGACCGGCATCACCGTCGCATCGACGATCGGCGCCTGCTGCGTACCCCACAGCAGGCTGCTGCAGCCGGACAGCGCGGCGAACGCGAACAGCGCGGCCACGGTGCACAGCCAGCGGAACAGTCGAAGCACATCGAGCGAATCAGGCGAATCGAGCGGGCGAAGCGATCCAAGCGGTCCAAACGGGACAATCGGCAGGCGCCCGGCGGGGCGCGGAAAACCGCCAGTCATCAGGAAAAACTCCACGGGCAGGTGCGGACGGGCGCGATGAGCCGCCGCGGTTGGATGGGATACGGCCCAGAGTTTAACCTGCGCTGCCGCGCGGGCAGCCTTTCGCCGGTTGCGTTGCAGGCGGTTTCGCCGATGCTCTGGCGGGATAGCCCTGCACGCCGCGTGCCTGGAACGCGATCGCCGGGGTGGGTTCGGCGCGTTTCGCGGCTGCCCGTATGCCGTAGGTGTATACGCGCGCAGCGCTCGCGCGAGCGACCGTCGCGCAAAAGATATAAGTCGCGCGACATGTCCGGCATGCCATTCATGCGATTGGACACATAGTTCGCTTCACCTACATTTCGACTCAGAAAAGCGTTACCCACACCAATCAATCCACGAGACGAACCTGATGACGGCCGCTTTAGCGGCCGTTTCAGCGCGCTGATAAAGGAGGCACTCATCATGATGGAACCCCAGGCCCTCGCGAATTCCGACGTCGCGAGCGAATCCTTCGACACCGAATCATTCCGCGGTAAGGGCTTTCTCGACCGCTACTTCGACATTTCCGCGCGCGGCAGCACGCAGCGCCAGGAGATCGTCGCGGGCATCACGACCTTCCTCGCGATGGTCTATTCCGTGTTCGTCGTGCCCGGCATGTTCGGCAAGGCAGGCTTCGATACCAGCGCGGTGTTCGTCGCCGTGTGTCTGACCACGGCGTTCGGCTCGCTGCTGATGGGCGTGTGGGCGCGTCTGCCGATCGCGATCGGCTGCGCGATCTCGCTCACCGCGTTCACCGCGTTCGGCCTCGTGCTCGGCAAGGGCCTGCATCCGACCGTTGCGCTCGGCGCGGTGTTCCTGATGGGCGTCGTGTTCACGACGATTTCGGTGACCGGCGTGCGCTCGTGGATTTTGCGCAACCTGCCTGTCGGCATCGCGCACGGCACCGGGATCGGCATCGGCCTGTTCCTGCTGCTGATCGCCGCGAACGACGTCGGGCTCGTGGTCAAGAATCCGGGCGCGGGGCTGCCGGTGTCGCTCGGCAATATTGCGGCGTTGCCGGCGCTGATGTCGGTCGCCGGACTCGCCGCGATCGTCGGGCTCGTGCGGCGGCGCGTGCCGGGCTCGATCCTGATCGTGATCGTCGCGATCTCGGCGATCGGGCTCGCGATCGATCCGGCCGTGGCGTTTCACGGCATCTTCGCGGTGCCGTCGTTGAGCGCGCCGGGGCATGCGTCGCTGATCGGCGCGATGGACGTGAAGGGCGCGCTGTCGATGGCGGTGCTGCCGAGCGTGCTCGCGCTCGTGATGACCGCCGTGTTCGACGCGACCGGCACGATCCGCGCGGTCGCGGGCCAGGCGGGGCAGCTCGACGAAAACGGCCGCATCATCAACGGCGGCCGCGCGCTGAGCGCCGATTCGCTGAGCTCGATCTTCTCGGGCCTGCTCGGCGGCGCGCCGGCGGCCGCGTATATCGAGTCGACGGTCGGCGTCGCGGCGGGCGCGAAGACGGGGATGGCGGCGGCGGTCGTCGGTCTGCTGTTTCTCGTCGTGATGTTCTTCTCGCCGCTCGCCGCGCTGGTGCCTTCGTATGCGACCGCGCCCGCGCTGATGTACGTGGGGCTGCTGATGCTGTCGAACGTCAGCAAGCTGCATATGGACGACATGGTCGACGCGATGGCGGGGCTCGTGTGCGCGGTGTTCATCGTGCTGACCGCGAACATCGTGACCGGCATCATGCTCGGCTTCGCGACGCTCGTGATCGGACGCGTCGTCAGCGGCGAGTATCGCAAGCTCAATGTCGGGACCGTGGCGATCGCAGTCGTGCTGGTCGGGTTTTATGTCGGCGGCTGGGCGATCTGAGTTTCGTTGCGGCTCCTTGACTTTCGCGTCAGCGTCTCTAAACCTTAACCTTGAGGTCAAGCCCTGCATCCGCAGGAAAGGAGACGCAGATGGAACCGCAACATCGCATCGGCAGCCGGGAAGAGTGGCTCGCCGCGAGCCGCGCGCTGCTCGCCGACGAAAAAGCGCATATGCGCGCCGGCGACGAACTCGCGCGCAAGCGCCGCGAATTGCCGTGGGTCAAGGTCGACAAGGTTTATACGTTCGATACGCCGGAAGGCCGCAAGACGCTCGCGGAGCTGTTCGACGGCCGCAGCCAGCTGATCGTTTATCACTTCATGCTGGGCCCGGACTGGGAAGAGGGGTGCGTCGGCTGCTCGTTTCTGTCGGACCATATGAGCGGCATTCTCACGCATCTGGTCCATCACGACGTCAGCTATGTGACGGTATCGCACGCGCCGCTCGAGAAGATCGACGCGTTCAAACGGCGCATGGGGTGGACCTTTCCGTGGGTGTCGTCGAGCGGCAGCGATTTCAATTTCGACTACCACGTGTCGTTCACGCCGGAGCAACTGGCGAGTAAAAAGGCGTTCTACAACTTCACCGAGCAGGACGTCGGCATCGACGAACAGCACGGCCACAGCGTGTTCTACAAGGACGCAAACGGCGACGTGTATCACACGTACTCATGCTACGCACGCGGCGACGAGCGCTTCGTGAACACCTACGCGCTTCTGGACATCGCGCCGAAAGGTCGCAACGAGAACAGTAATCTGACCGACTGGGTCAGGCATCACGACCGCTACGACGACCACGCGCGCGCGGCTTGCCCGGCGTGCGGATCGTACACGGTGTGAAGCGGTGAAGCGGTGAAGTGATGAAGCGGGTCGACGAAGGGGGCGAGGGGCGCGCGCCGCGCTAGCTGGCGCGGCGCCTCTGTGCTGCACGAGCGCTGCATCAGCTCGCTACAGCGCCATCTCGAAGGCGGGTCTGAGGAACATTTCCATCGCCATCACGATGAGGCTCATCGCCGCGGCCGCGAGCGTCAGCACGCCGTATTCGTCGTAGCGCGTGTCGTACAGACACGCGACGACGAACAGTATCGCCATCAGGTTAGTCAGCCAGTCGAAGTTCAGCGCGAAGCTCATCGGTCGAATCGGGGCGTGTGTGCGACGGTGGAATCGCACCGTCAGGTGCCCGCGATTTTATCGAAAGGAGCTTACGGATTCGCAACGACCGCGCTTACACAGCTTACGTTGCGCGGCGCGCAAAGCCGCGTCAAACGGTGCTTTGCGGCCCCATCATGTCGCGTTCGATCCATTCGATCACCGACCTGCGCCGCGGTTGCCAGCCGAGCAGTTTGCGCGCGCGTTCGCCGCGCACGCGGCTGTTCGAGCCAAGACCGTACGAGGCCATTTCGTAGCCCCATTCCTGTTTCGCGTCTTCGAGCGGCCAGTCCTGCGGCGCGCCGAGCTTCATCGCGCGTGCGATCGCGGCGCTCATGTCGCGGAACGACGCTTCGCCGCTTTCGACGAAATAGAACGTGCCGGCAGGGGTTTTATCGAGTGCGAGGCGATACAGCTCGGCGACGTCGTCGATATGCACGTTCGACCAGACGTTGCCGCCGCCGCCCACATGACGCACGACGCCGCTTTTCTGCGCCTGGCGCACGAGTCGCGGCAACTGCACGCTCGCGCTGCCGGCCACCGCGCCGTGACCGTAAATCAGCGTGTTGCACAGCACGGCCGAGCGCACGTTGCGTTGCGCGGCGTCGAGCACCAGTTGATCGATCGCGACGCGCGCGGCCTTGTCGGCGGTCGGGGTGGGCAGCGCGTCTTCGTGATAGATGCGTGCTTCACCCGCTTCGCCGCCCGACGCATCGCCGACGATGCTCGACCCGCTCGTGTGCAGGAATACCTTGCCCGAACCGGCGAGTCCGTCGATCAGCGCGCGTACCGCGCCTTCGTGATCGCTGCTCGCGGCGTTGATCACCGCGTCGGCCGCTTGCGCTTCGGCGATCAGCAACGCTCGGTCGTCGAGCGTGCCGGGCACGGGCTCGATGCCGAGCCGCTGCAACTCGCCGCTGTGTTCGGGTTTGCGAATCAGCCCGCGCACCTGATGGCCGGCGCGCGCCAGATGCGCCGCGATCGAGCCGCCGATAAAACCGCTTGCGCCAGTAACGAAAATCTTCAAGACGTTCTCCTGAGGGAAATGCCAAGACCGCAATCTCTTGCATGGGATCGGAGTAAGCGCTAAAGCGCCAACTCCGATCGACAGGCACGTAGTATCGCTCGCGCGGATTCTCGCAAAAAGCGTGTTAGTCTCAAATCAATCTTGATCTGAAATCAACAATGAAAACCTCCACCGACGAATTGCTGGTGTTTGTCACCGTGATCGACAGCGGCTCGATTACCGCCGCGGCCGAGAAGCTGGGGCAGACCGTCTCCGGCGTGAGCCGCGCGCTCACGCGCCTCGAGCAGAAGCTCGACACCGCGCTCGTGCGGCGCACGACGCGGCGTCTGCATCTGACCGAGGAAGGCGACGCGTTCCTGCGGCGCGCCCGCGCGATCCTCGACGCGCTCGAAGAGGCCGAGGAGTCGGTCGCGCGCGGGCGGCAACGGCCGTCGGGGCGCTTGCGCGTCGATGCGGCGTCGCCGTTCATGCTGCATTGCGTGGCGCCGCATATGACCGCGTTTTCGGCGCTGTATCCGGAGATCCGGCTCGAATTGACCAGCAACGAGCGGATCGTCGATCTGCTCGAACAGAAGGTCGACATCGCGATTCGCATCGGCGCGCTGCAGGATTCGACGCTGCATGCGCGCGCGCTCGGCGAGAGCAGGCTGCGCGTGCTCGCGAGCCCGGCGTATCTGGCCGAGCACGGTGAGCCGACCACGCTCGACGCGCTGCACGCGCATCGGCTGATCGGCTTTACGGCGCCGGAGCATTTGAATCGCTGGCCGTTGCGCGAAGGGGGCAGGGGAACGAAGCGCGCCAAGGGGCAGCGGGACGAAGCCGCGCTGCTGAAGATCGAACCGTCGATCACCGCGTCGAGCGGCGAAACCTTGCGGCAACTGGCGCTGTCCGGCTGGGGCGTAGCCTGTCTGGCCGACTTCATGACCGCCGGCGACGTGCGCGAAAACCGCCTCGTGCCGATTCTCGGCAACCTGCTCGTCGATGAACGGCAGCCGGTGCATGCGGTGTACTACCAGAGCGCATCGCTCGCGGGGCGCGTGCAGTGCTTTCTGGATTTCATCGCGGCGCGGGTCAAGCTCTGATCCGCGTCGCAGAGCCTTCTGTCCTATAACCCAGATATCGGCGGAGCCGGCGTGTCCGCCTTCCCGCCAGCGAGAGCGCGCCAATTTTGGCCAGATGGCGATCCGCGCCGCGAAGGTGTATATACAACTGTGGGCTAAATCACGGCGGCCACGCCGACCCATGCGTCCAGGACACGCCGCCGACGACCTGCCGCCAAACCCACGCGCTCCCGCCGAGCCACGTGCCAAATAATGGAAATCCCCAGGCACGAAATCTCGAAAAACAAGTTGTATATACAAGGCCCGCCGGCTAGACTTATTTGAACTTGTATAGACAGGACGACAACCATGATTCTGAAGCCCGGCTACCTGACCCTCCCGCAACTGCGCCAGATCGCGCGTGAGCAGTTCACCCTGCAACTCGATCCCGCGAGCCATGCCGCCATCGACGCGTGCGCGCAGGCCGTCGCCGACATCACCGCCAGGGGCGAGCCGGCTTATGGCATCAATACCGGCTTCGGCCGCCTCGCCAGCACGCACATTCCGCGCGATCAGCTCGAACTGCTGCAACGCAATCTGGTGCTGTCGCACGCGGTCGGCGTCGGCGAGCCGATGTCGCGCCCGGTCGTGCGTCTGTTGATCGCGCTGAAGCTGTCGAGCCTCGGCCGCGGCCACTCGGGCATCCGCCGCGAAGTGATGGAGGCGCTGATCGCGCTGTTCAACGCCGACGTGCTGCCGGTGATCCCGGTCAAGGGCTCGGTCGGCGCATCGGGCGACCTCGCGCCGCTCGCGCATATGTCGGCGACCCTGCTCGGCGTCGGCGAAGTGTTCGCGAAGGGCGAGCGCATGCCGGCCACCGAAGGCCTCGCGCTCGTCGGTCTGAAGCCGCTGACGCTGCAGGCGAAGGAGGGTCTCGCGCTGCTGAACGGCACCCAGGCTTCGACCGCGCTCGCGCTGTACAACATGTTCGCGATCGAAGACCTGTACCGCACGGCGCTCGTCGCCGGCGCGCTGTCGGTGGATGCGGCGATGGGCTCGGTCAAGCCGTTCGATGCGCGCATCCACGAACTGCGCGGCCATCGAGGCCAGATCGACGCGGCCGCGGCTTATCGCTCGCTGCTGCAAGGCTCGGCGATCAACGTGTCGCACGCCGATTGCGACAAGGTGCAGGACCCGTACAGCCTGCGCTGCCAGCCGCAGGTGATGGGCGCGTGTCTGGACCAGATGCGTCAGGCCGCCGAAACGCTGCTGAAGGAAGCGAACGCGGTCTCCGACAATCCGCTGATTTTCCCGGACACCGGCGAAGTGCTGTCGGGCGGCAACTTCCACGCCGAGCCGGTCGCGTTCGCGGCCGACAACCTGGCGCTCGCCGTGGCGGAAATCGGCGCGCTCGCCGAACGCCGCATCGCGCTGCTGATCGACGCGACGCTGTCGGGCCTGCCGCCGTTCCTCGTCAAGGATGGCGGCGTGAACTCCGGCTTCATGATCGCGCACGTGACGGCCGCCGCGCTCGCATCGGAAAACAAGACGCTCGCGCATCCGGCTTCGGTCGATTCGCTGCCTACGTCCGCGAACCAGGAAGACCACGTGTCGATGGCGACGTTCGCCGCGCGCAAGCTCGGCGATATCGCCGACAACACCGCGAACATCCTGTCGATCGAACTGCTCGCTGCCGCCCAGGGTGTCGATCTGCGCGCGCCGCACAAGACCAGCCCGAGCCTGCAGAAGGTGATGGACCTCGTGCGCAAGGACGTCGCGCACTACGAGCTCGATCACTACTTCGCGCCGGACATCGCGGCGGTCACGAAGCTCGTGCAGGCCGGCGCGGTCGCGAAGCTGAGCCCGTTCTCGTTCGCGTCGGAACAATGAGTCGTCGAGAGCGCGGATCACACCGATGAACGCACCCGCTTATCAGGGCATCAAGGACTTCATCCTCGCGCGCATTCATGCGGGCGAGTGGGCCGAAGGCGACCAGGTGCCCTCCGAAAACGAGCTTGCGCGCGAATTCAGCGTCGCGCGCATGACGGTCAACCGCGCGTTGCGCGAGTTGACCTCGGAGCAGGTGCTGACACGTGTACAAGGCTCGGGCACTTTCGTCGCCCGTCCCAAGTACGAGTCGACCCTGGTGGCGATCCGCAGCATCTCCGATGAAATCGTTGCGCGCGGTCATCGCTATCAGGCGAGGGTGCTGAACATCGGCGCCAGCATCGCCGATGCGGCGCTCGCCGAAGAGATGCAGGTGAGCGCGGGCAGCCCCGTGTTTCATTCGCGCCTGCTGCATTTCGAAAACGAGGAGCCGGTGCAGCTCGAGGAACGCTGGGTCAATCCGGCCGTCGCACCCGAATACGCGCTGCAGGACTTCACGAACACCACGCCCAACCAGTACCTCGTGCGCGTCGCGCCGCTGCAGCGCGTCGAGTACCGCATCGAGGCGCTCGCCGCCGACGAGATCACGCGCGAGCTGTTGAACATGAGTGAACGCGAGCCGTGTCTCGTGCTGCACCGGCGCACGTGGTCGCAAGGCGAGGTCGCCTCGATCGCGAATCTGTGGCATCCGGGCACCCGTTACCGCTTCACTGGGCATTTCTGAATTCGCTTTTTCGTCTTCGCCGAATCTTTATCGAACCTCTTCACGCATTATTGGGGACACCATGAACAATCCGAAACACGTCGATCCGCGTCTCGATCCGACTCGCACGATCCGCGCACCGCACGGCGCGGAAAAGACCTGCAAGACCTGGATCGCGGAAGCCGCGTACCGGATGATCCAGAATAATCTGGACCCCGAAGTCGCCGAGCACCCGCACGCGCTCGTCGTGTACGGCGGCATTGGCCGCGCCGCGCGCAACTGGGATTGCTTCGATCAGATCCTCGCGTCGCTGAAGGACCTGAACGAAGACGAAACGCTGCTGATTCAGTCGGGCAAGCCGGTCGGCGTGTTCCGCACCCATGCGGACGCGCCGCGCGTGCTGCTCGCGAACTCGAACCTCGTGCCGCACTGGGCGACGTGGGAACACTTTCACGAACTCGACCGCAAGGGCCTGATGATGTACGGCCAGATGACCGCCGGCAGCTGGATCTACATCGGCAGCCAGGGCATCGTCCAGGGCACCTACGAGACCTTCTTCGCGGTCGCGAACCAGCACTTCAACGGTGACCCGAAGGGCCGCTGGATTCTGACCGGCGGTCTCGGCGGCATGGGCGGCGCGCAGCCGCTCGCGGCGACGATGGCGGGCTTCTCGATGATCGCGGTCGAATGCGACGAGACGCGCATCGACTTCCGTCTGAAGACGCGCTACGTCGACAAGAAGGCGAAGACGCTCGACGAGGCGCTCGCGATGCTCGACGAAGCGAAGCGCGCCGGCAAGCCGATCTCGGTTGGCCTGCTCGGCAATGCCGCCGACGTGTTCGCCGAGTGCGTCGCGCGCGGCATCACGCCGGACTGCGTGACCGACCAGACGAGCGCGCACGATCCGATTCACGGCTACCTGCCGCAGGGCTGGACGGTCGGAGACTGGCGCGAGCGCATGAAGACCGCGCCGGAAAGCATCGTCACGCCGGCCAGGCAGTCGATGGCCACGCAGGTGCAGGCGATGCTGACGCTGCAGGAACGCGGCGCGGCAACGCTCGACTACGGCAACAACATTCGCCAGATGGCGCTCGAAATGGGCGTGGAAAACGCGTTCGACTTTCCGGGCTTCGTGCCGGCGTATATCCGGCCGCTGTTCTGCGAAGGCAAGGGCCCGTTCCGCTGGGTCGCGCTGTCGGGCGATCCCGAGGACATCTACAAGACCGATGCGAAGGTGAAGGAACTGATCCCCGACGATCCGCATCTGCACAACTGGCTCGACATGGCGCGCGAGCGCATCGCGTTCCAGGGTCTGCCGGCGCGGATCTGCTGGGTCGGCGTGAAGGATCGCTATCGTCTCGGCCAGGCGTTCAACGAAATGGTCAGGAACGGCGAGCTGAAGGCGCCGATCGTGATCGGCCGCGATCACCTCGATACCGGTTCGGTCGCGAGCCCGAACCGCGAAACCGAATCGATGAAGGACGGCTCGGACGCGGTCAGCGACTGGCCGTTGCTGAACGCGCTGCTGAACACGGCGGGCGGTGCGTCGTGGGTGTCGTTGCATCACGGCGGCGGCGTCGGCATGGGCTTCTCGCAGCACGCGGGCGTCGTGATCGTCGCGGACGGCACGCAAGCCGCGCACCAGCGCCTCGGCCGCGTGCTGTTGAACGATCCGGCCACCGGCGTGATGCGTCACGCGGATGCGGGCTATGAACTCGCGCAGCAGACGGCGCGCGAGGCCGGTCTCAATCTGCCGATGCTGGGCCGCTGATCGTGACCATGGCCAACCACGCGGGCGGCATGGCAGGCGTCACGCTGATTCGCGGCGCCGATCTCGTGGCGGCGCCGTGGAAAAACGGCGGCGGGTTCACGCGTGAGATCGCGGCGTTTCCGTCGCACGGCGGCGGGCAGCGCGCGGCGAGCGCCGACTTCGTGTGGCGCGTGAGCGTCGCCGAGGTTGCGCAGGCGGGACCGTTCTCGCGCTTCGACGGCGTCGACCGGACGCTGGTGTTGCTGTCTGGCGCGGGCATGCTGCTCGATGAGCTGGGCGACGCGGGCGTCGCCTCGACGCATGTGTTGCGGCAGCCGCTCGACATCGCGCGCTTCGATGGCGCGACGCGCATCGACGCGCGGCTCGTCGACGGGGCAACGCGCGACTTCAACCTGATGGTGCGGCGCGACGTGGCGCAGGGCGAGTTGGACGTGTGGCGCACTGGCACGCAGCAGGATGCGCCGCGCGTGCTCGACGGCGACGTGGCGCTGCTGTTTTGCGCGGGCGGCGCGGTCACGGTCGGACTGGCGGCGGACCACGCGCAAGCCGTGCGGCTCGACACCGGCGACACGCTACGCGTCGATGGGCCGAACGCGCTCACTTGCACGCTGACGGGCGACGGCACGGTGCTCGCGATCACGATCCGCTACACGCGATGACGAATCAACCGTGATAGGGCCTCACATGCGCTCCATCACGGACAACCCATCCACAGACACGCAACGAGCGGCAAAGAGCACGCGATGAAGCAAACCGTCTGGCATCACCTGAATTTGTGCCCGCAGGGCGATCCTCGCCACACGCTCGCCGATGCCGCGATTGCGGTCGACGGCGGCCGTATCGCGTGGCTCGGCGCTTTCGCCGATTTACCCACGCCCTATGCCGCATGGCCGCGCGAAGATCTGCGCGGCGCATGGGTGACGCCGGGCCTGATCGATTGCCATACGCACCTCGTGTACGGCGGCCAGCGCGCCGACGAATTCGCGCAGCGGCTCGCGGGCGTCAGCTACGAAGCAATCGCGCGACAGGGCGGCGGCATCGTGTCGACGGTGCGCGCGACGCGCGCCGCGGACGAAGCGTCGCTGTTCACGCAAGCGGCCGCGCGGCTCGAACCGCTGCTCGCCGAAGGCGTGACGGCGATCGAAATCAAATCGGGCTACGGCCTCGATCTCGCGAGCGAGCGCAAGATGCTGCGCGTCGCGCGTCAGCTCGGCGAGCGCTATCCGGTCACGGTCTATACGACGTTTCTCGGCGCGCACGCGTTGCCGCCCGAATTCGCGGGCCGAGCGGACGCGTATATCGACGAAGTCTGCAACACGATGCTGCCCGCGCTCGCGGACGAAGGCCTCGTCGATGCGGTCGACGTGTTCTGCGAGCGCATCGGTTTTTCGCTGGAACAGAGCGAGCGCGTGTTCAACGCGGCCGCGCGCTACGAGCTGCCGGTCAAGATGCACGCCGAGCAGTTGTCGAACGGCGGCGGCACCGCGCTCGCGGCACGGCATCGCGCGCTGTCGGCGGATCACCTGGAGTTTCTCGACGAAGCCGGCGTCGCCGCGATGAAGGAAGCGGGCACCGTCGCGGTGCTGCTGCCGGGCGCGTACTACTTCATCCGCGAGACCCAGTTGCCGCCGCTCGAACTGCTGCGGCGCTACGAGGTGCCGATCGCGATCTCGACCGACAGCAACCCGGGCACCTCACCGGCGACTTCGTTGCTGCTGATGATGAACATGGCGAGCACGCTGTTTCGCATGACCGTGCCCGAGGTGCTGCAAGGCGTCACCACGCAGGCTGCGCGCGCGCTCGGCAAGAGCGATCGGCACGGTGCGCTGCAGGTCGGTCGCGCGGCCGACTTCGCGGTGTGGTCGGTCGATTCGCTGGCGGAGCTCGCTTACTGGATTGGCCGGCCGCTCTGCGCGCGCGTCGTGCGCGCGGGCGAAACCGTCTATACGCGGCGCGAGTCGCGTGTGACCTGAACTAGAACCTGAGAGATGACGCAATCCAATCAATCGCTGTTCGCCGCTGACGCGTATCTGCCTGAGGGCTGGCGCCGCAACGTGCTGCTCGAATGGGACGCTCACGGCACGCTGAGCGCGGTCGCGACGGATCGACCCGAGGCGCCGGCGGGTGTGCCGAAGGCGGCGGGCCCGCTGATGCCAGGCATGCCGAATCTTCACTCGCACGCGTTTCAGCGCGCGATGGCGGGACTCACCGAATATCGCGCCAACGCGACGGATAACTTCTGGTCGTGGCGCGACCTGATGTATCGCTTTGCCGCGCGCATCACGCCGGAAGGCCTCGCGAGCGTCGCGCAGTGGCTCTACATCGAGATGCTGAAGGCGGGCTATACGTCGGTGTGCGAGTTCCACTACGTGCACCACGCGCAGGACGGCCAGCGCTACGCGAATCAGGCCGAGCTTGCGCAACGCGTGGTGGACGCGGCATCGGCGAGCGGGATCGGCATCACGATGCTGCCGGTGCTGTATCAGTACAGCGGCTTCGGCGCGCGCGCGCCGCGCGACGATCAGCGGCGCTTCATCAATACGCCTGAGAGCCTGCTCGATCTGCTCGGCACGCTACGCGCCGCGCGCCCCGAACATGCGGCGCTGCGTTACGGCGTGGCGCCGCATTCGCTGCGCGCGGTATCGGAGGCGTCGCTGCGCACGTTGCTCGGCGGCATCGACGCAACCGTGCCTGTCCACATCCATATCGCCGAACAGACCGCCGAGGTCGACGCCTGCCTCGAAACCGAAGGCACACGGCCGGTGCAATGGCTGCTCGATCGTTTCGATGTGGACAGCCGCTGGTGTCTCGTGCACGCGACCCACGTCGATGCGAACGAAACGCTCGCGCTCGCGAAGAGCGGCGCGGTCGCGGGTTTGTGTCTGACCACCGAGGCCAATCTCGGCGACGGCATTTTTCCCGCGCAAGACTATCTCGACGCGCACGGCCGCATCGGCGTCGGCTCGGATAGCCATGTCGGCGTCGATTGGCGCGCCGAGTTGCGTCTGCTCGAATACGGCCAGCGTCTGACGCGCCGGCAGCGCAACGTGCTGGCGTCGGCGCAAGCTCCGCATGTCGCGGATCGTCTGTACGCGGCCGCGCTCGGCGGCGGCGCGCGTGCGACCGGCCGCGCGGTCGGCGCGTTGCAGCCGGGCCATCGCGCGGACTGGCTCGTGCTCGACGCCGACCATACGAGCATCGCCGGGCATGAGCGCGAGGCGTGGCTGTCAGGCGTCGTATTCTGCGAGCACGGCGATACGCCGATCCGCGACGTCTACGCGGGCGGCGTCAAGGTCGTCGACGATCGCCGGCATCGCGACGAAGAGGGCGCCTATGCGCGCTATCGCGCGGCGCTCGCGGAACTGCTCAAATAACGGCCATGACCCGCCGAACTGATTCTCCGATCCCACTGATTCCGGACTGACATGACTGCTTCGAACCTCACGCCGGTTTTCTCGCTGCATCAGGGAAGCCTGCCGCTGCTGATCTCGATCCCGCATCTGGGCACGCAAATCCCCGCCGACATCGCCGTGACGATGACACCGGTCGCGCAACGCACCGACGATTGCGACTGGCATCTCGATCGCCTGTATGCATTCGCGAAGCGCCTCGGCGCGTCGATCCTGACGCCGACCTACGCGCGCTACGTGGTCGACCTGAATCGTCCGCCCGACGGCGCGAACCTGTACCCGGGGCAGGACACTACGGGTCTGCTGCCGGTCGATACGTTCGACAGGGAGCCGCTCTATCGCGACGGCCATCTGCCCGACGACGCCGAAATCGCGCGCCGTCGCGACGCTTACTGGAAGCCGTATCACGACGCGCTGACCGGCGAACTCGCGGCGCTGAAGGTGAAGCACGGCAAGGTGCTGCTGTGGGAGGCGCATTCGATCCGCTCGCGGGTGCCGCGTTTTTTCGACGGACGTCTGCCGGATTTCAACTTCGGCACGTCGAACGGTGCGAGCGCCGCGCCGGGCCTGGCTGACGAACTGGCCGCGCTGGTCGGGCGTCACGGCGGCTACACGGCGATCGCGAATGGCCGCTTCAAGGGCGGCTATATCACGCGGCAATACGGGCAGCCCGAGCAGGGCGTGCATGCGGTGCAACTCGAGCTGTCGCAGATCACCTACATGGAAGAGCGCCTGCCTTATGCATACGATGAAGACCTCGCCGCGAAGGTCGCGCCGCTGCTCGAAGCGCTGGTAACGACGGCTCTCGCTCGCGTGAAATCCGCCTGAAGCTTGTATTCCTTTCTCACCACGCGGATCACGATTGCTGCAGGAACGCGCGGCATCGCGGTCCGCGTCGGCCTGCATCGGTCAGCGTATCGCGAAGGTGTAACAGCATGTGTCCGTGATTGCGTGCCGGCGCGTTCATATGGAATGGTTTGAGCGTCGAGCGCGCACAGCGTATCGTGCGCCGGCTGTTTCAAGACGCGGCGCGCCATGAAAAAAAGCCCCGCGAAAACGGGGCTTTTTGATGTGCACCGCGTCCATCGGACACGGTTTCACCGCCATTAGTGGCAGCGCTTTTCCCAATGATGATGCACGTGCACCTTATGGCACTCGTGGTGATGCTCATCGGCCTGAGCGGGGACGATCGCGCTCAGCGTGGCAACGGCTGCGGCGATGGCGAGAACGATTTTCTTCATTACAAAACCCTTAAGTCAGTGTTGTGGAGCAAGCCATGCGGCACGACGCGTGCCGCATCGGCGTGTAAGCATGCCACATCAAGCGGCCGCGGATAGGACCGGCGCGCGAATACGTGTGTCAATGCAACATGCGATGTGTCGTCAGCCCTGTTTTAACGCGCTTTGCGCTGAATTGGCCGGTGCGTACCGTGTCAAATGTGTACCTTCGACATCTGGGCCCCACCGCACGCAAAGCGGCATAGCGGCATTGCACGCGACACCGTGAGACGACGACCCTTTCAAAACGATGACATGCGCGACGCGGTCATCGATTCATCAGGCGAAAAGATGGAAGACCCAGCGATGGAAGATTCCGACGAATTGCTGCTGCCAGTCTGGCGCGCGAACCTGGTGTTGCTGACCAGCGAGGTCGGCGCCGCGAGCCGGCTCGCGCGCATGATGACGTTTTCCGCGAGCTACCTGAAGCTGATGCTGTCCGGGCAACGCGAATTCAGCGAGGAATTCGTGCGCGGCGTCGAGGCCGTCACCGGTTTGCCGGGCGGCTGGATGAACGTGCCGCACACCGGTCACGAGATTCCGGCGAATGCGCGCGAGGCGATCGACAACGAGCAGCCGCTCGCGCGCTTTCGGGGCACCGCGCATCCGGTGCGCAAGAAGACGGTGTTGCGGCCCGAGCCGATTTTTGGGCAGCCGCCGCCCGCGCGACGCCTCGAGGAAGAAACGCTCGATGTCGAAGCGCACCGCCGTCACGCGCATTTTCGCAAGGTGCGCGATCTCGCGACGCAGGAAGTGCGGCGCTTCGAGCGGCATCTGCTGCACGCGCCGGTGGAGCTCGCATCGATGCGCGCGAAGGTCGAGGACGTAATGGCCGCGGCCGAACTCGATGACCGCATTCAAGCCGACCTGGAGGGCCGGCTTGAACAGATCGACAAGCACCGGCACATGCTGCTGCGGCACGTGGAAAAACTGCAGGCGCTGCTGAGCCAGCTCGACGACGGCGAGTGAAGACGATCGACGCCGGCCGCTGCGTCGCGGGTGCGCCGGTGACTTCAATGCCGCTCGAGCTCGACGCGGCAACGCCGACCCCGGCCCGAAACACACGGGTCGGCGATGTGCTACAACGACGACACGAACCTGTCCGAGGTGGATCTTGGGGAACGTCGTCGTCACGTTGGCGCACACGTCGATCGCGATGATCGGGCTCGCGTGCCGCGTGCGCGGCGTGCGCGCCGCGGCGTTGCTTGCCGCGCTATCCGCCGCGAGCGGCATCGTCTTGCCCCTTTGCGTGGCAGCCGGCGAAATCGCCACCTCCACCAACGAACGTGCCCCTGCGACGATCGAGCGCGACGTCCATTTGTTCGTGATCCAGAAGGACGGTTCCATCGAGGAACACGACGACACGCTGATGCGCGCGGACACGGCCAGCGGCGTCGACGAGATCGCGCAACGCTATGTGTGGTTCAACAAGGACATCGAGCAGGTGCAACTGCTGGCCGCCGAAACGATCGACCCCGACGGCACCGCGCATGCGGTCGGTCCCGAGGCGATCCGCGACGTGCAGGAGCCGCGCTCGTCCGGCGCGCCGAGCTTCGAGGACGGTGTGTTGCGCACCGTGATCTTCCCCGGCGTCACGATCGGCTCGCGCGTGCACCTGGAATTTCGCAAGACCCGCGCGAAGCCGCTGCAAGCGGGCACCTTCGCCTATCTGGTCGAGCCGTCGCTCGAGCCCGTCGACGAGCAGCGTCTGATCTTCGATCTTCCCGTCGACGTGCCGCTCTATGCGGATGCGCGCGGCTACGTCGCGATGCCGCCCGTCACCGCGAACGGCCGCACGCGCTACGAGTTCGACTACCGGCACGGCCCCTATGCGCGGCTCGAAGCGGGCGCGGTCGGCTACGCGAACTGGGGCGACCGGCTGATGGTGTCGACGGTGCCGGACTTCGCGAGCTTCGCCGCGCGCTATCGCGGTCCCGCCGAGAACGACGCGACCCGCGACGATCCCGCGATCATCGGTCTCGCACAGCAACTGACGGCCGGCCTTACCGATCCTCGCGACAAAGCCCGCGCGCTGTACGACTGGATGCGTCTGAACATCCGCTACGTCGCGCTTTTTCTCGGCGAGACGGCGGCGATTCCGCACAAGGCGGCCGACATCCTGCGCAACCGCTATGGCGACTGCAAGGACCACGTCGCGCTATACGGCGCGCTGCTCGCGGCCGTCGGCATTCGCAGCGAGCCGGTGCTGCTCAATCTCGGTCCGTACTACACGTTGCCCGAGGTCCCCGGCTACGGCGCGAGCGCGATCAATCACGCGATCATCTGGATTCCCGAGCTGGCGCAATTCGCGGATACGACGGCGGGCGGCACCGCGTTCGGCTATCTGCCTGGCGGCGTCATGGACCGGCCGGTGCTGCTCGTCGACGACGGCGTGCTCGCGCGCACGCCGGCCACTCAACGGCGCGAACGCAAGGCGCGCGTGCAGATCGACATCGACGAAAACGGCACCGCACATTATGCGTACCGCGTCGAGGATCAGGGCTATACCGCGGAGCTCGAACGCAACACGTTCCGCCGCGCGACGCGCCAGGGCGCGCAGCAGCTTGCCGCCAGGCGTCTGCTGCAAACGGGCTTGCACGGCTCCGCGCAATTGCAGACCGACGACGTCGCCGTGACCGGCGGTCCGTTCGCGACGACGATGCAGGGCAGCGTGCCGCATCTGATCTGGCCGGACGGCACGACCGCCGTGCGGGCGCTCACGAGCCTCGCCGGCGGCATGGGCTCGCAGGTCGAGGCGTGGCTCGCGGAGCCCGTCAGAACGCAGCCGTGGGCGTGCATCGGCGGGGAGTTCGATGAAACGCTGGAAATGAGCTTGCCGCGCTTCGTGCGCGTGACCGACCTGCCGACCGACAGCACGGTCGAGGACCCGTTGCTCACGTTTGCGTCGCACTACGTCTTCGATCCGGCGACGCGCACGTTGCAGCTCAACCGGCATCTGCGCGCCGCGTTCGGCCATCAGATGTGTACGCCAAACGAATTCGCGGCGATTCGCGACGACCTCGTGCGCATCGAGCGCGATCTCGATGCCGAGGTGGTCGTCCGGGCGGCGAGCGCGCGGCGGTAGCGCGCCCCGCGCCGGCCACGCGCCGGGCAGGGCCGCGACGATCTACTGGACGTGGAGCTTAGGTGCCGCTCTTCGTCACGACCGGCACCCACGCGCCGTTCTTCACCTGATACAGCGTCGACGCGCCGCTCTTCAACGCACCGGTGCTGTCGAACGAGATCTTGCCGGTCACGCCGTCGTAGTCGATCGACTTGAGCGCCGGACGGTACACGTTCGGCGAGTCGGATCTGGCCTGCTGCATCGCCTTGATCGCGACCCACGCGCCGTCGTAGCCGAACGGCGCATAGGACAGCACGTCCGCGCCGAAGCGCTTCTTGAACTTCGCGTTGAAGTCCTTGCCACCCGGCAGTTGCGCGAGCGGGCGGCCGTATTCCCAGGCCATCGCGCCGTCGGACGCATCGCCCGCGAGCTTGATGAAGTCCTCGTCCATCACGCCGCCGCCGCCGACCAGCTGTGCGTTCAGGCCGAGCTGCTTCATGCGCCGCGCGAAGCCCGCCGCCTGGCTGTCGAGGCCGGCGAAGAACACGAGGTCCGCATTGGCGCCCTTGAACTTGGTGATCTGCGTGCTGAAGTCGACCGCGTGGTTGTCGGTGTAGTCGCGCGCGACGATGTTGCCGCCGTGCGCCTTCACGGCCTTCTCGAACTCGTCGGCTTCGCCCTGGCCGAACGCGGTGCGATCGTCGATGATCGCGATGCGCCTGGCCTTCGTCACCTCGACGGCATAGGCGCCCGCATTGCCGGCGTTCTGCGCGTCGGTCGAAATCACCATGAAGGTGTTCGCGAAGCCGCGGCCCGTGATGATCGGATTCGTCGCGGCGGGATCGAGCACCGGAATGCCAGCCTGCTCGTAGACCTGCGAGGCCGGGATCGTCGTGCCCGAGTTGAAGTGGCCGACGACCACCGCGACGCCCGAGTCGACCAGCTTCTGCGCGGCCTGCACGCCGACGCGCGGGTCGGCCTGGTCGTCCTGCGAGACGATCTCGAAGTGCGCGACCTTGTCGCCGATCTTGATCTTCTGCGCGTTGGCTTCGTCGATCGCGAGCCGCACACCGTTTTCCAGATCCTTGCCGTAGCCGGCATTGGCGCCCGTCAGCGGCGCGGCAAAACCGATCTTGACCGGCAGGTCGTCGGCGAAACTGGCAACAGGCGCGACGGCAAACATCGCACCCACGAGCATGGCCAGCGGTTTCAGCGTGTTGCGAAGACTCATGGTCTCTCCTTGCATCGACGGTTGTTATGAAAGCGGTACGACAGCAAAGCGGTACGACACGTGAGGCCGAGGCAAACCCTCGCGCATCGCAAGACTACGAAGGATCGCTCGCCGCTCACAATGCTGGAATACGCGCACTGGCGTTGAGCCTCGCAGCGTGTTCGCGACGTCAATCTGGGGCGAATATAGAAAGCCAAATTGCCGTCGTCTTGGCAATTCGTGGCGTTTTGGATGAGCATTTCGGCATAGGCCGCAACAGGTGCATGTGGTGCACATGGAGCGTGCGTCAGGCATGCAAGCTGGCTTGCCGTGCGAAGGTCCGCCTGGGCTGCGGATTACGGCATATGCTTAAGAAGCCGGCGCGAGCGCGCCGGCCGGTGTTGCGGTATTGCGTTGTCGGAGGAGATTCGAGCCTTTTGCCTAGCGCTCGCCTTGCTGGCGCAGCAGCTCTTCACGCAGACGCAAAAGCGGCGCCTTCGTGTCTTCGTCGGCCCACGTGTCGAGATCGTCGATCGCGCGCTGGCAGCCGTCGAGCACCACGTCGAGATCGACCGGCACACCGTTGTTCAGCGCGAATCCGATCGTCTCGGCGAACTGCTGGCAGTCGTCCTCGCCGTACGAGATGTCGAGATTGTCGGCGATGATTTCGGCGATGTTGCTGCGTGCCTTGTCGTCGGCCGTCACCATGTCGACGATGCCGCGCGCGACGGCGGCCGAGTAGTAGAGCGCGATATCGAGCCATTGCGCGGGATCGAAGTCGGGCTGGTCGAACTGGTTCTCGAAGAACTCGATCGCTTCCTGTTCGTGCGCTTCGTCCGCGTCGACGCTGATGCACAACTGCTCAAAAAATTCTTCCCGCTCGCTGCGGATATGACCGTCCATCGAATGCCTCGTCTGCTGAATGCCGGATGCTGAAAATGCCGTGGCGCGAGGGCGCAAGCCCTGGTCCACGCGGCACGCATTATAGGACGGCCGCCAGCAGGGTGCTGGCGAGGGCGCTCGGCAACGAGCGACGTGTCTAAGTTATCTAAGCCGTCTCCGCGACCCACGCATCGAACCACTCGCGCGGCTGGGCGATTTCGTTTTGCATCGCCACCAGTTCGAGTTCATAGCGTCCGGCCTGCCAGGTCGCCTTGACGACCGCGTTGACCGCGGCGAGCGTGTGCTCGAAGGCCGAGCGGATCGAATCGCCGAGCAGCGTGCGCGCGACGAAGACCGCGCTCGTCAGATCGCCGACGCCGACCGGCTGGCGCGCGAACGGATAGAGCGGACGCTGTCCCATCCACGCTTCGCGCTCGGTGACGACGAGCATGTTGAAGCGGTCGGCGGGGCTGTTGCGATCGAGCAGATGCTTGACGAGCACGAGCTTCGGCCCACGCGCGAGCAGCTCGCGGCACGCGGTGACGGCTTCCTCGAACGTCTCGATCTCGCGACCGACGAGGCGCTGCAATTCGATGTGATTCGGCGCGATCCCGTCGGCGACTTGCGGCATTTCTTTCACGAGGAATTCCTGGATGCCGGGCTCGACCTTGTAGCCGCCCGTGGCGCCCATTACCGGATCGCAAAAGTACCAGGCGCGGGGATTGGCCGCCTTCACGGCCTTGACGATGTCAATCACCGCCTGCGCCTGTTCCTTCGTGCCGAGATAGCCGGAGAGCACTGCGTCGCAGCGCGGCAGCATGCCGATCGCGCCGATGCTGTCGACGAGATCTTCCATCTGCGATGCGTCGATCGCGCTGCCGCTCCAATGCCCGTATTGCGTGTGATTCGAGAGCTGCACGGTGTTGAGCGGCCACACGTTGACGCCGAGCCGGCACATCGGAAACACGGCCGCGCTGTTGCCGGCGTGACCGAACACGACATGGGACTGGATGCTCAGAACGTTTTTCGTCATGGTAAGGCTCGCGCAACCGGTCATGCGCGATCAACAAAACACTGGAAGGGGAGGCTCGCGCGGGCGGGCCGATGGCCCGGGCGCCGTGCGGCAGACATGCCTGATACAGATGGTGCAGGAAAAGTGCACGAACTGCATAGCCGGCAAATCAGCAAACGATACAGGAGTTTGACAGCCGCGAGTTGATCCGTCCCCGTGCTGTTGCGCCGAACCATCAAACGCGCGTGAAGATTAACGAAACCTGACAGTTCAGCGTGCGGCCGGATGCTTCAGACGAGTTCGCGATACAAGGCCAGATAGCGGTCGGCCGACGCGCCCCAGCCGAAGTCCTGGCGCATCGCGCGCCGCTGCGTGGCCTTCCATTCGGTGCGGCGTCCGTACAGCGCGAACGCGCGGCGGATCGCCGAGGCGAGTCCCTTCGGATCGAAGCGTTCGAACACGAAGCCGGTGGCGAAATCGTCGGCGAGGTTTTCGAGCGATGCGTCGGCGACCGTATCCGCGAGACCGCCGATGCAGTGCACGAGCGGCAGCGACCCGTAGGCGAGCGCATAGAGCTGGGTGAGCCCGCACGGCTCGAAGCGCGACGGCACCGCGACCACGTCGCTGCCGGCGATGATCGTATGCGCGAGGGTTTCGTCGAAGCCGAGCTCGACCGCGACCGATTCCGGATGCGCCTGCGCGACCATCCTGAGGCCATTCTCGAGCGCCGGATCGCCGGTGCCGAACACGACCAGTTGCCCGCCGCGCTTGACGATCTCGGGCACCGCGCCGAGCAGCAGATCGAGGCCTTTCTGCTCGGTCAGCCGGCTCACCACGCCGAACAGCAGCGCGTCGCTTCTCTGCGCGAGGCCGAAGCGCTTTTGCAGCGCTTCCTTGCAGGCGAGCTTGCCCGCCAGTCTCGACGCGCTGTAGTGCGTCGAGAGCAGCGTATCGGTGGCGGGATTCCACACCGTGTAGTCGACGCCGTTCAGGATGCCGCTCAGATCGTGTGCACGATGGCGCAACAGTGCATCGAGCCCGCCGCCGTGCGCGAGCGTCTGGATTTCGCGCGCATAGGTCGGGCTGACGGTCGTGATGCGCTCGGCGTAGTAGAGCCCCGCCTTCAGGAACGACAGCTGACCATAAAACTCGACGCCGTGCATGTTGAAGAAATCGTGCGGCAGGCCGAGCAGGCCGAACTGATGCGCGGGAAAAATCCCCTGGTAGGCGAGGTTGTGGATCGTGAACACGCTGCGCGCGGGCGCGCGGCCGTGCTCGCGTTCGGCGGCCTTCAGGTAGGCGGGCGCGAGCCCCGCGTGCCAGTCGTGCGCGTGGACGATCTGCGGCGACCACGTCGGGTCCGTTTGCTGCGCGAGTTGCGCGGCGACCCAGCCGAGCAGCGCGAAGCGCTGCGCGTTGTCGCCGTACGGCACGTGTTCGTCGTTCAGATACGGGTTGCCGGGGCGATCGTACAGCGACGCGGCGCGGATCACGTAGACGGCCAGCCCGTTGGTGGGCAGCGTGCCGCGTTCGAGCGTCACGTTCGGCGCGCCGAAGCGGCTGCCCAGTTGCGCGACCGGCTGCAGATCGCGCAGGCCGGCGAGCACGGCCGGAAAGCCCGGCAGCAGCACGCGCACGTCGGCGCCGCGCTCGATCAGCGCGGACGGCAGCGCGCCCGCGACGTCGGCGAGACCGCCCGTTTTGAGGAGGGGATACAGCTCGCTTGCGACGTGCAGGGCGCGAATCGTCATAGGCCGGGTCTCTGTCGGGGTGGCAGGGTTGCTCGGGGTCGGCAAATAGTCAGCGGTGGTTCGGGCGAAGCCGGGTGAAACAAGGTGAAGCGAGGCGACGCCTGGCCGGCGGCGCGGGCAGGCGGCGGGCGCACTACTACGGATGCTCGCGCAACGCCTCCTGCGTGACCAGCACGACGCCTTCGTCGGTGCGATAGAAGCGCTCGGCGTCGCGCGCCGGGTCTTCGCCGATCACCGTGCCTTCCGGAATCGTGCAGCCACGGTCGATCACGACCTTCTGCAGGCGGCAACTCGCGCCGACCGTGACCTGCGGCAATAACACTGCCTCATTGATATTACAGAACGAACTCACTTTCACGTTCGACGACAGCACCGAGCGCGAAATCTGCGAGCCCGAGATCACGCAGCCGCCGCAGACGATCAGATTGGTTCCCGAGCCCTGCAGCCCCTTCATGTCGCGTACGAACTTCGCGGGCGGCAGCTGCTCCTGGTATGTCCAGATCGGCCATGACTCGTCGTACAGGTCGAGCGTCGGTATCGTCGATGCGAGATCGAGGTTCGCGGCCCAGTACGCGTCGATCGTGCCGACGTCGCGCCAGTACGGCTCGACGCTCGGGTCCGACGACACGCACGACATGCTGAACGGATGCGCGATCGCCACGCCCTGCGTGACGACGCGCGGCAGGATGTCCTTGCCGAAGTCGTGATCGGTATCGATCGCCGCGATGTTCTCTTCGAGCTGCGTGTACAGGTAGTCGGCGCTGAACACGTAGATGCCCATGCTCGCGAGCGCCGTGTCGGGGCGACCGGGTATCGCAGGCGGGTCGGCCGGTTTTTCGACGAAGCCGATCACGCGACGATTTTCGTCGACCGCCATCACGCCGAACGCGACCGCTTCCATGCGCGGCACCTCGATGCAGCCGACCGTGCAGTCGGCGCCGCTGTCCGCGTGATCGGCGATCATGCGCGTGTAGTCCATCTTGTAGATGTGGTCGCCCGCGAGCACGACTACGTACTTCGGGCGGATCGAGCGGATGATGTCGAGGTTCTGGAACACCGCGTCGGCGGTGCCGCGATACCAGTGCGCGCCTTCGACGCGCTGCTGCGCGGGCCACAGGTCGATGAACTCGCCCATCTCGCCGCGCAGGAAGCTCCAGCCGCGCTGCAGATGCCGCAGCAGCGAATGCGCCTTGTACTGCGTGACCACCGCGATGCGGCGGATGCCGGAATTCAGGCAATTGGACAGCGCGAAGTCGATGATCCGGTATTTTCCGCCGAAGTGCACCGCCGGCTTCACGCGCTTGTTCGTGAGCGGTCCGAGCCGGGTACCGCGTCCGCCGGCGAGGACGATCGCGAGGGTAGTGCGCTGTAAGTCGTTCAGCCGTGCCGGAGTATTCATATTTGTCTCCTGTCGATCGGAGTGGCCCTTCAGCACTCGCTCCGACCGCATGCAAGATGGTTGCTTGATTGATATACCCCCGGGATGATCTGGTCGCTTCCTCTGCGCTGATGATTCGGGCTGCCTGGCAGTCGTGCCGCATTGCCGTTCTTCGCTGCCTGTTTTCGCAGGTCCGTCAGTCAGTTCTAGCACCGATTGGACGCGAGCGAATAATGTTTATTGCGGGGGCCGCGTGGCGGACCATCCTCAAACGATCGCCTGTTAGGGCGCGTTTTTCGGTGCGGCGCAACACATTGGCCACGAGGTCGTGTCCGGACGATGCTTGAGCCCAGAAGGCGCAATATGCATGCCATCTCGCCGCGGCCGCGTGCCGTGCCTGCAGTGCGCGACTGGCGGCGGAGTTCGGCGGCGCATCGTAGAATCGTGCGCTTCCTGCCTCGTGCATCCCTATTGCGTTTTTTGCAGAGCATCCCGATGAATCTTCACCGCCCATTCCTGCTTGCCCTGTCGAGTGTCTGCGCCTGCGCCATGTTGTGCGCGGCGTCTGTCGCGGAGGCCGCCACGCCGGCGGGCGTGCCGGTCAGCGAGGCGAGCCCGGCCGTCGCGAGCGCCGCGGCCGCGTCTTCGCTCGACGATTCCGGGCCGGCCTACGGTCCGGAGCTGCAGGGCTTCAGCTACCCGGCGCCGGTCGAACGGTTCGAATTCACCTCGCAGGGCGTGCCTTTGCAGATGGCCTACATGGACGTGAAGCCCGCGCATGCGAACGGCCGCACCGTGGTGTTGCTGCACGGCAAGAATTTCTGTTCGGCGACGTGGGACGCGACGATTCGCCGGCTGAGCGATGCCGGCTATCGCGTGATCGCACCGGACCAGATCGGCTTTTGCAAATCGAGCAAGCCCGAGCATTACCAGTACAGCTTCCAGCAACTCGCGCGCAATACGCATGCGCTGCTCGATTCGCTCGGCGTCAGCGAGGTGACGGTGGTCGGCCATTCGACGGGCGGCATGCTCGCCGTCCGCTATGCGCTGATGTATCCGCGCGAAACGCAGCAACTGGTGCTCGTGAACCCGATCGGACTCGAGGACTGGAAGGCGAAGGGCGTGCCTTCGCTGTCGGTCGACCAGTGGTATCAGCGAGAGCTGAAGACCACCGCCGACGGCATCCGCCGCTACGAGCAGGCGACCTATTACGCGGGGCAATGGCGCGCGGACTACGAACCGTGGGTGCAGATGCTCGCGGGCATGTATCGTGGGCCGGGCAAGCAGATCGTCGCGTGGAATTCCGCGCTGCTCTACGACATGATTTACACGCAGCCGGTGGTGTACGAACTGGGGCAGTTGAGCATGCCGACGCTGTTGCTGATCGGACAGAAGGACACCACCGCGATCGGCAAGGACGCAGCGCCCGCTGCGGTGCGCGCAAAGATCGGTCATTATCCGGAACTGGGCAAGGCGGCCGCGAAGGCGATCCCGCATGCGACGCTGGTCGAATTCGCGGAACTGGGACACGCGCCGCAGATGCAGGACCAGCAGGCGTTTCACAAAGCGCTGCTGGACGGGTTGGCGGCGGTGCCGGGGAACCGGTGAGCATTCAAACGATTTGTTGTCTTCCCACCGAACTCCCAGGTTGTGCACGGCCAGGCTAAAAGGTCTAGGGGCTATTTTTTTCGGCTCTTCGCCGGATTTCCCGGGAGACCGCTCGCGGACGGGGTTTAGTCGGCCACGAGGCGAAAATCGCCAATGTGCAGAGAAGAATACCGTTTGCCCTCCGTTGGGCGAGAGCGCTCCGCGTGCGTTCGATTGCCAAAGACCGCATTAACAACCAATAATCAAGAAAACCGTTGCTGTCTCCGAAAGACAAGGTTGACGAAGGGAGTGCCAAGGTTGACAATCTGGAAGAACAAGGTTGTCAAAAGGTGGCATATGATCAGCAAGGTTCGAGAGAAGGGAGAGTTGGTGCGCCGGTTCATACTGGAGCACATCGAGAGTCATAACGGTGACATCGCTGCGCTGGCAGCGGAACAGTTTGGAATCACTCGACAAGCGGTGAACAAGCACCTCACAAGACTGCGCGACCAAGGAACAGTGACAAAGGACGGAACGGGGCGTGCGTCGAGTTACAAGCTCGTACAGCTATTTGAGCAAACCTTCTCCTATACGATTACTGAGTCACTAGCAGAGGATGTCGTCTGGCGGCAGGACATTAAAGACACTATCTCGCCACTGCCCGATAACGTAGTTAATATCTGGCATCACGGCTTTACTGAGATGTTCAACAACGCGATCGACCACTCCGGCGGCACGACGATTGCCGTCAAAATTACAAAGACTGCGATTTCTACGGAGGTCGTAATTTCTGATGACGGCGTCGGAATCTTCAAAAAGATTCAAACTGAATTCGGTCTGCTCGACGAACGTCATGCGATTTTCGAGCTTGCGAAAGGAAAGTTGACCACCGATCCTCGCAACCACTCCGGTGAGGGTATCTTCTTCACTTCTCGGATGTACGATAAATTTGAAATCCTTTCGGGTGGCTTGTATTTCAATCACGAGAGAGGCAAACCGGAGGACTGGCTACTCGAACGCTCTAAGGCACACTCTGGTACTGCTGTCTTTATGGAACTGAACAATCACACGGCAAGGACCACAAGGAAGGTCTTCGATGAGTTTACGGAGAGCGACGACTACACTTTCGACAAAACGATTGTGCCCGTTAACTTGGCTAGATATGGCGGCGACGAACTTGTGTCCAGATCACAGGCAAAAAGATTGTTGGCACGAGTCGAGCTTTTCAAGCACGTAATTTTCGACTTCAAGGATGTCGACTCTATCGGGCAAGCATTCGCCGATCAGATTTTCCGCGTTTTTGCCAAAGAACATCCGGAAATCGAGCTTGTACCGTTGAACACTAACGCCGAAGTGGCAAAAATGGTCAAGCGCGCGCAGGCGGCAAAGGACGGGGAGTGACGCTCACAAGAGGACTGCGCGCCCGCTGTAATAGATCCGGCGCCTCTGTTTCATTTGCAACACTCCCGCCGCTCATGCGACGTTCATTGTGTTGCATCGACCGGTTGAATCCGCCCTCGCGAATAGACATGTGCGCGCCGATCCTGTCCGTCGCATCGTTGGCCAACCACTCTGACGTTCACATCTTTTTGTCTCGCGAGACTTTTGCAATCTAGCTGTGGTCGCTGACGAAGCCGAATTGCATCATTCACTATGCGTATAGAGCCTGTTCTCGCGGCTCTTCAAGACTTCTGCCAGAAACCAGTACGCCTCGCCCCAAGCGTTCAGGACGCGCTCCTCCGCGGCGTCGCCGAGCACATCCTTGATGGCGGGAAGCAACGCGTTAGCGACCGCAGGATAGTGCTCAGGCTTAACACGCATCGCTACGTGGCGTGCGGCGATGTGCTCTATCGCCGCTGTCAAAATGTCGAGGTTGTCCGCGTTACTCGCAAACGCGAGTAACGCGGCAGCCAGTCGCTTCGGTTGCTCCCCCGACCTTTGGGCCGCCTCATCGAAAAGCTCTCTCATTTCCGGATCGACGAAAAGTCGCTCGTACATCCGGGTCGTGATCGCCACGCCATACTGTTGTATGACGGGAGCAGTAGATTTAACGATGGCAATCGTTTCTGGCGAAAGAGGAGCGCTCATGCTTTTCTCCGAAAGGAAGCTAATGAAAGAGCGAGAGCAGCCAAGTCTGGCTGGCTCGCCTGTGTCTGACGAATGTACTTACCCGGGCAAGGTGCCTCTGGCCGCCAAAAATCTGCCGAAGCGTGTCAATAGAGTGGTAGAGGTTCCTATTGCGAAGTCAAGCCTCGTTTGCGACACCGTAGAGATGCTTGGTGCGGTGGCCACCACGCCGTTGTCGACAGCCCTCTGTTCGACTGCCGCATAGCCCGCTGCCCCCCCTGAACTCCTACCAAAACTACGAATTGCGGGTAAACGGCCAGGCAAGATAACCGCGGCATGAATCGCACAAGAGAGCGCGCCAATGCGCTCCGGAATCGAGCGCACAAGTCAGGCGCGGCATGAGCACCACTTCGACGATTGCTAAGTGCGGGCCTCGTTACATTTCCGGTGATCGCAACGAGAATCTGCCTTGGGCAATCGCTGGTGACCTGCGGGCAGTGCTCGGTAGGGTCAATTCGCGGCCCTCGATAGCCGACATTGCAGATTGCCCGCAACCGAGATGGCGTGAATGGCGGCTGTACCTTGAACGCGGCCGCTTACCCTGCGGAAGACCGAACGACGGCATCGGGTCGAACTGGGACGTTCAAAGTTGCTTTGCCCCTTCACGTGGGCGATAGTTCAGAGGGTGGAATGACAAACCCAAGGCCCGCCAGATATAGCCGCTCACTCAAGCTGTAGCAATTCTGTAGCAAACCAAAATTCACCCCGCGGTACCGCGCCCATAGCCCCGCGCGGCAACAATCGACCGATATCCGAACGTTGCGATATGACAGCGCCTCTTCATCCAAAAAAACCGTCTTATTTTCGCTCGAAATCTGTCACCATTTCATGCGACACCGACCGTGAGCGTAGCGTTGGTCCTGCATTGCGGAAGTGTGTCCTAACGGGAGAGTCCTGATGAGCAAGAAGTCCGAAACGAGCGGTAAGAGCGGCACGAATGAGTCGACCGCTGCGACGCTGGCCGCGCTGGCGAATTACATCAGTGAGTTCGTCGTCAATGGGACGCTCGACACCAGATGCGCCGCGAAACTAGTTAAGCGCCTGAGAAAGGAAGCCGAAACCATTTTGGAAAATGGAAGCGCGACAAAGCTGGCACAAAAGGATCTGAAGAAAGCGTTCGACACGGTTGACGCTGCAGTCCAAGACCACGATGCGAAACTGCTGGTCACAGCTAACGCAGCACTACGTACAGCAGACGAGGGGAAAAAGGCGGAAAAGTCGCACTGAAGACTCGCACGCCTTGACGCTGTAGTAGCTGCGTCCTTCAGATAATGTCTTCAACGGCGAGATACGCCGCAGAATCACCTGTAGAACGGTCAGTACCGGCCAGGAAGCGCCGGTCGCCTGTATCGCCAGGCAGACTTTCGGGTGAGCATTTTGCACCAGCAAGCGGCCGTTCGCGCGCCGACCTCGTCCACGCAACCGCGGGCATCCGCAGTCCGCGCGGCCGCCTCGTCCTCTCACGTGCACTGACATGGACCCGACCGGCCCGCTCAGTGATGGTCGAAGATCGCGAGTTGACCGCTCTTGTACATCTGCCGGACCTTCGTACGAAACGACGCCTTCGGCGACTTCTGGCACTCGGCAACAAGCGCGTCGATTGGTGTCGCAGTATCCTCCACCATCGTGTCAGTTTCCGTTACGCCGAGCTTGTCCACTCCCGCCACGTAGTAGACGACAGCGGGTCGGTAAGCTTCATCTACCGCCACGAAGTCCTCGCATTTCATTTTCAGCGGATTCATTTTTGTCGGGGCTTGCGCCCATGCCGGCATCACGATAACGGCTCCCAGAAGACAGGTGGCAGTCACAAAGCGCTTCATGTAACACTCCCAGACTCATGCGGGGGACGGCAAAAAAGGCCACCCGCTATTGATGACCCTCGGAAAGAACAAGGGAACTGACCGATTCGGCGATTCCGCAAGGTCTGCGTGCAGCGTGCGGAATTTCCTTCAAGCAGTATCGGCGCCGTCGGGAGTGAAGGCAATTGGACTTTGGTATATATCGCGCCAACTTGACTCAGAACCTGGGCGGCGTCGGTTCGGCGTGGCCTCCCCCGAAATTGCCCGCCTCTTGTAACGAACGCGAAGAGCGATAACGCCGCCCACGTCCCAGCAGTCGGAGTCAGACGCGCGCCAAATGTTTCTTTTCCCTGGCCTTGGCAGTTTGGTCTACTTCTTTGTCATTTACTTGCCCACTCTGCGGCAGTCGCGTGGTGCGAGGGCGGCAACGAGGGCCCTCTCGCAGCTTGTCGATCCCAACCGAGCGGTGCGCGAGGCGCGCACGGAATTCGATCGCGCGCCGACCGTCGCGCATCGCATGCGGCTGGGTGCCGCGCTGCTCGATGCCGGAAATGCCGCCGAAGCCCTGGAGCATTACCGATCGGCGGCCAATGGGCCGTTCTCATCCAATCCGGCTGTACTCCAAGGGCTGGCGCGCGCGCAGTTTGCCAACGGCAATGCTTCGGCCACGCAGACACGCTGGAAAAACCGTTCGCCGTTCATCCCCTCGCCCGCCAGCAACCCGAGCCTGCCTTGCTGTATGCACGGCTTTGGCCACGATTTGAGCACCGGGCACGCGCGCCGCGGTCGAGACGGCGCTCACCAGCGCAAGCGACGCTGCACCCCGTTGCGTGTACGCCGATTGGCTAACGGCGCAGTCCGACGATGCCGACCGCCAGCGTGCGCGCGAACTTTTCGTGCACGATGCCAAGCATTGGCCACGCCACGCCCGTGATCATAATAGCGAGTGGCTGCAACGGGCCCAGGCCGCCCTAAGCCGATAATCCACGGGCGCTCGCGGCAGAGCGGCAGACTTTGAAAGGCGCCAGGCGTCAACGAATGGCAGCTGGACTTTTAGAACGGGACGTTGGGGGCACGAAGACCCGAAGGTCTGCAAGGGGTCGGCATGAGCCAAAACGCATCGGGCAGCACGCGGCCATCAAGCGTCATTCGCCCCTCCCGTCAGACAGACGTTCAGACGTCGGCTCCGCATTGCAAACGGTCCCTGGCCTTTGGGACACGAGCGCCGGTATCGTCCATCGTCATAGGCTGTCCACAGCACGTGTCACAGGCGACTGGCAGAACCCAGTCGCGTCGTGGCGCAGTTTCGCGTTGATTTCGTAAAAGCATCCGGAGATGCCGGTCCGCGCCAGGCGGCCACAAGCGCACAGAATAAAAGCGCGAAGAAGGCGCAAAAAGCAGAGGTATCGGCATGCATCCGCCACTCCAGCGGCTATTCTTCAGACGCTACGACTAACGCGGTTCAGGCCGGCTCTGCGGGTCGTCGTCGGCCATTCCGCGCCCCACGCGGAAAGGGGGGTGTATGTCACGTCCAGAACTACCTCGGCCCGCGCGACGCGCACTGCATCGTCGGCAGTCAGCCGGACGCCGGTGGCTCGTCATCGGCAGCGCGCTCACCGGACTGTCCTTTGCCCATGCGACGCTCGCGGCGGGCAAACTTCCACAAGGCGGCACTTACGTGGCCGGCGCCGGTGCGATAGCAAGCCATGGAGACGGCCTCGTGGTCACGCAACCGGGTTCGACGCGCGGCGTGATCGAGTGGAACAGTTTTTCGATCGGCAGGAACAACAGCGTGACGTTCGACAACGGCTCGGGCGCGACGCTGAACCGCGTGACGGGCGGCTCGCCGTCCGCCATCTTCGGCAGGCTCAGTGCGACGGGCAGCCTGTATGTGATCAATCCGCAAGGCATCGTCGTGGGGCCATCGGGCGTGATCAGCACCGGTGGCCGATTCGTCGCGTCAACGCTCGATGTCTGCAACGACGCGTTCATGCAGGGCGGTGGTTCCCTCACGTTGTCGGGCGACCCGAACGCAAGCGTGATCAACCTCGGCAAGATCAGTTCGAGCAGCGGCGATGTGTTCCTGATCGCGCGCGGCGCCGTCATCAACGCGGGCACTATCGCAGCGCCCAACGGCACGGCCGAACTGGCTGCAGGCAAACAGGTGTTGTTACAGGACTCGGGCAGCAGCAGACAGGTGTTCGTGCAGATGGGCAGTCAGGGCACCGTGGTCAATAGAGGGCACATAAAGGCCGCGCAGGTCAGCCTGCAGGCCGCCGACGGCAATGTCTATGCGCTCGCTGGCGGCGGCACGCGCATCCGCGCGACGGGTACCGCGAATCGTGATGGCCACGTGTGGCTCGTCGCCGATGGCGGCCGTGTCAGTCAACTCGGCAAGATCTCCGCGAGCAACGCGGATGGCAGCGGCGGAACGGTCGACACGCAAGCGGCACAACTGGCCTTTGGCAGGCATGCCGCCGTTCACGCGGGCAGATGGAGCCTTTTGACGCCGGCTTTCACGATCGATGATGCCGCCGCGCGCGCGTTGCAGCGCAGCCTGAACGCGGGCACGTCGATCGATGTCACGACCACAGGCGCGAACGGCGCAACGGGCGACCTGGGCATTGCTTCGAGCCTGAACTGGAGCGGTCCGGCTTCGCTCACGCTTGCCGCGTACCACAACGTCTCCGTGACGACGGGCACGACGATAGCGAACAATGGTGCGGGCAATCTGGCCTTGCGCTCCGACGCTTCGGGCATCGATAACGGCGGCAGCGTCATCAACAATGGCACCATCGACTGGTCGAAGAGTGCGGGCATCGTCAGCACGCTCTACGATATGAACGGCAGTTACAGCCCCGGCACGCTTGTCGGCAATGCGGCCTGGAGCGCGCCGCTTTATAGCGGCCTTGTGACGCAGATCACCGGCTATCAACTCGTCAATTCGGTCACGGACCTGCAGAGCATCGCGAACAATCTTGCCGGCAACTACGCACTCGGCAAGGACATCGATGGGAGCAATGTCGCGTTCACAACACTCGGTCCCTCATCGATTCCGGCGTTCAGTTTCACGGGCCAGTTCGACGGTATGTGGCATACGATTTCCAACGTCTTGCCGAGCGATTTCGCGATTTTTGGTGAGATTGGCGCAACCGGTGTCGTGCGCGACGTGAACGTCAAGTCGAACGTCAGCACAACGGCTAACAATCTTTCCTACGCCGGGATACTTGCCGTTTACAACTACGGAATGATCGCCAACGTCTTTACATCCGGGGCCATTGTTTCAGAGACCGGCGGTTCAACCGACTGGTTCGCCGGACTTGTCTTTGAGAACGACGGGCTGATCGCGCGCTCGGGCAGCAGCGCAACCGTCCGGGCTGGTGTTGCCGGCGGGCTGGTCATCAATAACGGAGGCACGATCACTGAGTCATACACAACCGGATCAGTCACCGCAGATAACGTTTTCGGGTACGCAGGAGGACTCGCGGTGACCAACGCCGACCACGGAACGATCACACAGTCCTTCGCGACGGGTCCCGTGAGTTCGGCCTCGATCTTCGTCGGCGGCATCTGCGGCTACCCCGGCTGCGTTGGCATTGGGAGCGACGTCTACTGGAACGTACAGACAACGGGACAGTCGTCGGGCGGCGGCAACCTGCCAGCATCGAACGGGCTCACTACCGCCCAGATGAGCGCCCCGGCGAGTTTTGTCGGCTGGGACTTCGGTCCGAGTGGCGCCTGGACGATGCCGCCCGGGGCCACGCACCCCGTCCTGACCTGGCAAGTCACCGGGCAGTGAGCGATACCACTGCACCGACGCTTGCATGAGCGTCGGACGCGTCTCGCGACGCGGCAGACGAGTTTTTCGCGAGTTTCGCCTTGCCGTGGTCGTTCTTCCTTCCGGATGACATGCACCGATTCACGCAGAGCGTACGACCGAAAGCCGTCTTGCTACCCGTACGCATGGCCGGGAATCGCGAACGTTCGTTGGCGAAGCAGATCCGGCCAACTATCCGCCTGACACCGATCAATTGGACGACCGAGGTACTCCGCAAACCGCCATTCGGTCGGCGAAAGCGCGAGCGGCCGAGATGGGTCTGGAAGCACCTTTCCCGGGAGATCCGCGAGCAACCATTTTACTGCCTCTGGCACACCTGTATTCCGCTCAAAGCCTTACGAGATAGGGATTTGGGGGACATCGGCGAAAAGTCTATTGTGATGACCGTTATGCGCAACCTGTTTTTTATGAGCTGGGCCAGCTCAGCATGCCGACGCTGCTGCTGATCGGCCAGAAGGATACGACGGCGATCGGCAAGGACGCCTCGCCGCCCGAGGTGCGCGCGAAGATTGGCCGTTACCCGGAACTCGGCAAAGAGGCTGCGAAAGCGATTCCGCACGCGACCTTGATTGAATTCCCGGAACTCGGGCATGCGCCGCAGATGCAGGATCCGCAGGCGTTTCATAAGGCGCTGTTGGACTGGTTGGCAGCGGCGCCGGGAAACCGTTGATCGATCACGTGGGCTTCTGTCCCGCCGTCATATTCCAGCGTCGCTCTCGGTTAAGCGAAGCTGCCTGGGGCTATTTTGCGGTCCATCGCGGTGTTCCGGAGAGGGCCGCCTGCGGACAGGCGGTAGTCGGGCAGGAACGGTCCGTCACGTAGCTCGCTAACCTGACACCCAATGGCGGTTTGTCGCCGTTGAGCGGTCGCTTGTGCGCCGACGGTTCATGTTGCTCGGACTGTCGCGTGACTGGCAAGATGACGATTTCAACCCGCAGACATATAGCCTTCGGCAAGACATACGCAAGCTGGGGCTTCTCTGTCACTCCCGCGCGGACGGGCGCCTGCTTGCGCCGCTTGGTGACTTGCCAGTGGTAGACCCGCGCGAAAACTGTTCCTTGCTCGCTGCGTAGAAGATCCGGCCGAGGCGTTCCCCGGGCCGTTCGACATAACGGCGCGAGAGCGCTGCCACGAAGATCGTTGTGCAAAGGGCGACAACGGTGAGAACGAGCAGAGACGCCAACGGATGCGCGCGTACCTGTGTCGGTCCGAAACCCTCGACGACTAGCGGCGTCAACGCGAACAGAATTGGGAAATGCAGCACATAGACGCTGTAGGAGATGTCGCCGATAAATGCGAACGGCCTGGCTTCAAGTGCCTGCATCGACCTTCCGCTGTGATACAGGCAATATACGGCGACGAACGCGACCAGCATCTCGATGTTCTCGGCAGCTTTCATGTCTATACCGAGCCTGTCCGCGGGCATCTGCAAGAACAACAGCGCAATCAATGCGATGGTAGCTGTGGCGCGGTATGGAACATCGCCCGCGCGCGGCAGGAAAGGAATGGCGGCGCCGAGTCCGAAGGCTAACGCATAATGCATACAAAACTCCCGCGGAATCGGTAACAGGGCCAATAGGGAAACACAAGCGAGTAACGCCCACCGCTTGCGTGGATTCCGGGCAAGCAGATAAATAACTGGAAATGCGAGAGAGTAGAACAGCTCGACACGCAAGGTCCAAAGCGGCCCGTTCAGGTGTACGTAGAGCCCCAGCATGGAGAGCGCGATGAGTTTTGCAGTGGGCGGCGAAGGGTACGCTTGCCACGCTCCCCACGCGCTATACAGCCCAGAGTCCAACGCCTGCGGGGATCGAATCAAATGCCAGAGACATATCGTCAGTACAATTGAAGCCCATAAGGCTGGGTAGATCCTGAAAAAGCGCCGCACGTAGAACTTTTTAACCGGCGGCGCCTGTTGCGTTGGTTCATTTGACAGCGACACAGCAAGCACGCATGCGCTCAACACGAAAAACATCTGAACGGCGCCCGAAGCATTGAACAAGCCGCCAATGAATCGATACGAAGAGAGGACTGAACGATCGTTGGCAAAAAGGCGCGGCCAGTCAAGGATGCTCCACACGTGCGCCATAACAACGATCAGGCATGCGATACCGCGCAACGAAGTGAACACTTCGATATTCTTCCGCGCGTTGGCGGGACGGACTGACACGACGGCGTTAGTCATAGCCAGGACCTGGCCTCCACATAGCATGCCCTTGTTATATTGTTTGCGGTCGATCCGACCGAGGGATTCCACGAAGCTCACCCAAGGATAAGACGATAGGTCAGACACGAATGCCGGATCGTCAAAAACACCCTACGGATTGGCGTATTCAAACGATTGGCGCATTCAACAGGAGGCTTATCAGGCAATGACCGCTGTTCGCGAAGTTGCGACCTTGCCGTCGCGGGCCGGACCTCCATAACAGGTCGAACGAGGCGGATGGCCCTTCTTTCCGACGGTCGCTGAACTGTATGAGAGGCTTTCTATAAGGCGGATATGGCTGTTGCGCGTCCGAACTGGCTTTCACAACCCCAAAGGCCCGATTGGTCGGCCCGAGTTACACAGCCGAGCCACGGAGCGGGATACAACGATGCGGCCGGCCGTAGTTGCCTGGGTAGCGGTCATTCGAAGCCTCAGGTCGAACGGCTGCTTGCGACCTGAAGACAGCCTAACCGTCAACCGAAGTAGCGGGATGCATTTCAAGCGCCGCGTTGGCGTCCCTTTTAAACGGAACCGCCGCCAGCACCGATGCAAGTACCATCAGACCTCCGCCAAACCATGCCCAGCCAGAAAGATGCTCACCGAGCCATACGTATGCGAATAGCGCACCGAACGCGGGCTCGCTTCCCATCAGCAAAGCGACGCGCGTTGGGTTGCTGCGCTTGACGGCAAAGTTCTGTGCGAAGAAAGCGAACAGCGTACAGGCGAGCACGAGGTAAGCGATGCTCGCCCAGAAGTCACCGTGCCCACTGAGCGACGGCAGCGCACCCCAATGTTGTGACGGCAGCACGAACGCCGCCAGGACACTGCCCAATGCAACGACGCCTGCCTGGACCGCCGTCACCGATAGCGCAGCAAGTTCCGATTCGCGCATCACACGCTTGGTCACGCACACCATCAGCGCACGCAGTAACGCCGCAAGAAGAATCAGCGCGTCGCCCGCGGTCGGAATGATCACGCCTGCGCTCACGAACGCGGCGCCCGTCAGCGACAGGCCCACGGCGATCCATTCGCCACTCGACGGCTTTCGTCGTAGCAACACCCATTCGACCAGCGGCGTAAGCGCGACACACAGACTGATAAGGAACGCCGCATTCGACGCGCGTGTGTGCGCTATCCCGAAAGTCTCGGCCAAAAAGATGCCGAGCAGGATTGCACTGGAGCCGAGCGCACCCAGCAAGGCGGACGCTTTGACGTGTCGGAGCGAGCGCAACGCCGGCGACAACATGAGGAACGTCAGCCCGAAGCGCAAGGCCAGCAGACCGAGCACGGGATAGATCGTGAGCGCGCCTTTCACGACCCCATAACTGGTGCCCCACACCATCGCGACCGCAAGCAGCATGAGGTCGGATATCCACAAGGCGCTCTTTTGCTTCGACATGACGGACCTTCTGTTTTCATTCGAACGGCCCAAATTGTCGGGTATTGCATTGACAAATATAATCCGGGTCAGTGGAACATCTTTTATGTTTGAGATGCACGAATGACTGGTGCGGGTGCGAGGGTCGCGATGAATCCCAATGAACTCTTTGCGTTGCTACCCGACATGGCGACGTTTGCGAGGGTTGTCGACGCCGGCAACTTCTCCATTGCCGCGCGGCAACTGGGCAGTACACCGTCGACTGTCAGTCGGCAGATCAAGCGCCTTGAGGATTCGCTTGGCACGCGGTTGTTTGAGCGCTACGACCCGTAGCATCCGTTTGACGGATTCAGGCGCGCAGATCTACCGGTATTGCCGGGATAGGGTCGGCGCAGCGTCGGGCGCCGTCGACGTCGCTGGACAAGTGACGGGTGATCCGCGAGGCAAGATCAGCATCAGTGCGCCGATTTCATTTGCGAGATCTGTCATCCATCCGCTTGTTCCCGAATTTCTGCGCATGTGGCCCGACGTGGATGTCCATCTGGTCTTCGCCGACCACGAAGTCGATCCGCTACGTGACGATGTCGATATGGTGATCCGACTCACGCGTTCGCCTCCGCCGGGCCTTGCTGCCCGGCGACTTGGAGCGGTCAAATGGGTTCTATGCGCGTCACCTGCTTATCTCGCGGACCGGGGGACACCGGCCGAGCCGCGCGACCTCGCTCGGCATGCATGCATGTATCCAGGGGAGACGGTCGACGACAAACGATGGCATTTCCGCCGCGACTCTGAGACACAGTCGGTCGAAGTGAAGGGGCGATACATCGCCAATGATGCGGGCGCGCGATTGGATGCTGCGCTGCATGGCCTGGGCATTGCGAGCTTGCCCGATTTTGCTGCCGCGCAGGCGATTTCGAGGGGCGACATTGTCCGGGTGCTGACCGACTGGGAGTTCGAGGCCCGTACATATATGGGACCGGTCTGGCTGCTTTATCCGTCGAGCCGTTTTTTACCGTCTCGAGCACGTGCGCTCATCGATTACCTGGTGAGCCAGCTCCACGACACGTAGGCTGGGTGACGAATCGCAGCGACGAATGACCGGTTTTCACGCAGCAATGCAGCCGTACGACCGCAGCATGCCTCCCAGGTGAACCCCAACGCGAAATAGCCCGATCCTGATATGGTCGCAAGGTCGTGCGGGGTCCCGGGCGTTGGCCTAGGATTGCAGTTAGGGATGTCATGTGCCAAAGCGTGGCTCGATTCGAACTTCCAGGGTGCCGTCACGCACGCACTGGCCACACCGACGGCATCAGGCGCGCAGGGCTGCGCGCCTCCTTTGCTGTCAGCCGTGGTAGAAGCCGTCGGTGACCGAGTTTTGCAGCACGCCGTCGACATAGACGCCGACAGGGTCGCCATCAGCGGACGTGAGGATCGAGCCGATGTGCTGGCCGGGTAGTTTCATCCGGCCACCTTGGATTTTGGTCATCTCCTGGTGATCAAGTTCTGCAGCGTTCTGGATGTCGTCGATGGTCAGCGTATTCATGATGTGTCTCCTTGAACAAGAGGGTTGTAGAAACATTTAAGCGGCCGGCTGCTTGCAGCACACAACGCACATGTCATGCCATCCGGGCGTGATCTGCGCGGAGCGCGCATCCCCAGTGAATCGCGATGATGCGAGTTTGGGCGCCACCATCACTTAGCCAAACGAAGTTGGAAAATCGCTGACATGGCCTTGTTTTCCTTCTCCTGCACGTACTTCAGGTCTGCCTGTTTCGCTGTGCGCCCGCCACTCATGTGCGTTCCCCCACATACACACCGAGGAAGCCGCCGCGCCAAGGTGTTCGTTACGCCCCGGATTACCGTGCACAGGGCATCTGTGCTCGTGCCACTTTTCGCCGCAGACGGGAGACAGAGACGATGCAGACGCGTGAACACTGGCACCAACTCGCGTTTGCCGGCACTGCGGCCTACGCGGCATCCGACGTTCAAGACCCGAAGTCGCCATTTTTAATTCATCCACTGAAAGGAAATCACCCATGGACCTGAACCTGACAGGCAAGCTCGCACTGGTGAGCGGCAGCACAGCCGGCATCGGTCTCGCGATCGCCAGCACGTTGGCGCAGGAGGGCGCTCGTGTGATCGTGAACGGCCGCGCCCAGTCATCTGTGGACGACGTGGTCGCGCAACTGAAAGCGCAGACGGGCAGCGACGTGCAGGGATTTGCGGGCGATCTCAGTACCGCCGCTTCAGCAGAAGAGCTCGCGCGACGCTATCCGGACGTGGAAATTCTGGTCAACAACCTGGGCATCTTCGAGCCCAAGCCGTTTGAAGAGATTCCCGATGCGGACTGGCAGCGGTTCTTCGACGTCAATGTCTTGAGTGGGGTACGCCTCGCTCGCCTGTTTTTGCCTGCGATGAGGCAGGCCAACTGGGGGCGCATCATTTTCATTTCGAGCGAAAGCGCGGTGCAGATTCCCGCTGAAATGATCCACTACGGGATGACGAAAACCGCGCAGCTGGCGGTCTCGCGGGGGCTCGCCGAAGCCGTTGCCGGCACGGGCATTACAGTCAATAGCGTGCTGCCGGGGCCGACGAAATCGCGGGGAGTCGGTGAATTCGTGGAGACCCTTGCCAAGGCCGACGGCAAATCGTTTGAAGCGTTCGAAACAGAGTTCTTCGAGAAGGTCCGTCCCACCTCGCTCATCAAGCGATTTGGTTCGCCGCAGGAAATCGCGTCGCTCGTGGCCTATATCGCCAGTCCGCTTTCGTCGGCCACGACGGGAGCCGCGTTGCGGGCCGACGGGGGCGTTATAAAAAGCGCCTTCTAGACCCCGAAGGCATTGGGCCGGCTTCTCACACGACCGGCCCCAACTCAGTGCAAAGACAAGCGCGGCTTGCCATGAGTCGCCCTTTTTTCGTGCGTCGCCGTGTCCGCCGATCGGTTCGCGAACCGCTTATCTGGCCGCCATCATTTCATCGCGCACCTCGGCGCCGATCTCGAACGAGCGCAGCCGCGCGGCGTGATCGTAAATCTGCGCGGTCAGCATCAACTCGTTCGCGCCGGTCTGCTCGATGATCGATTGCAGACCTTCGCGGATTGCGTCGCGATCGCCGAGCACCGTGCAGGCGAGCGCACGCGCGACGTTGTTCAACTCCATCTCCGACGCGTCGAGCCGCTCGACCGGCGGCTGCAATTGTCCCGGCGTGCCGCGCCGCAGGTTGATGAACTGCTGCTGCAGCGACGTGAACAGCCGTGCGGCTTCGTCGTTCGTGTCGGCGGCGAACAGATTGACGCCGACCATCGCATAGGGCTTCGCCAGCGTCGCGGACGGCCGGAACTGCGTGCGATACACCTGCAACGCGGTCATCATGTAATCGGGCGCGAAGTGCGACGCGAACGCGAACGGCAGCCCGAGCGCCGCGGCCAGTTGCGCGCTGTACAGCGACGAACCGAGCAGCCACAGCGGCACGTTCAGGCCCGCGCCCGGCACCGCGCGAATGCGCTGGCCCGCGACCGGCTCGGCGAAATACCGTTGCAATTCGACGACGTCGTCGGGGAAGGTTTCGGCGCTCGCCTGGAGATCGCGGCGCAGCGCGCGAGCGGTGGTCTGATCGGTGCCGGGCGCGCGGCCGAGGCCGAGATCGATCCGCCCCGGATACAGCGACGCGAGCGTGCCGAACTGCTCGGCGATCACGAGCGGCGCATGGTTCGGCAGCATGATGCCGCCGGAGCCGACGCGAATCGTCTTCGTGCCGCCGGCCACGTAGCCGATCACGACCGAGGTCGCCGCGCTCGCGATACCGGTCATGTTGTGATGCTCGGCGAGCCAGTAACGCTTGTAGTTCAGCTTTTCCGCGTGCTGCGCGAGTGACAGTGTGTTCCTGAACGCGTCAGCCGGCGTGGCACCCGCGGTGACCGGCGAAAGATCGAGAACCGAGAAGGGGATCATTGTCTGTTGATTGCGATGGGCGGCGCTTTCGCGCGATGGGGCATTGTGGCAAAGCGGCGCCTTTTCTGCTGGCGGCGCGGCGATGCCCCTGTCGACCGAAGGGTCGGCAGGACCGATGAGGCGCGCTGAGGCGCGACCCATGGCGCGGAAATTGCGCATGCGTAGCGTGTTCGTGCGGCGGTGCTTCGCATTCGCAGTGCGCCCGAATCAGCAATCCAGCGAGTGACCGTGCGCCGATCGGAATTCGAGTGTACGGTTAAGTATCGGTGCGGTGACGCGACCCGTTGCCGGACATCCGGAATGTAGCGAAGGAGTTCCCGATCCCATGAATGTCGTCAAAGAGTTTCGTACCCGGTCATTCCAAGACGTGTCCCATGCATTGCTCGACCGCGAGGAGATCGCGCTTGTCGACGTGCGTGAGGAAGATTCGCACGCGCGCAGTCATCCGTTGTTCGCCGCCAATCTGCCGCTGTCGCGGCTCGAACTCGACGCGCCGCTGCGGCTGCCGCGCCCGGCCGTGCCGATCGTCGTGTTCGATGCCGGCGAAGGCCTCGCGAGGCGTGCGGCCGAGCGCTTCGCCGAACTCGGCTATACCAACGTCGCCTTGCTGGAAGGCGGCCTGCAAGGCTGGCGCGAAGCGGGCGGCGAGTTGTTCAAGGATGTCAACGTGCCGAGCAAGGCGTTCGGCGAACTGGTCGAAAGCGTGCGTCATACGCCGTCGCTGTCCGCGCAGCAGGTGCAGGCGCTGCTCGATCGCGAGGCCGATGTCGTGGTGCTCGACGCGCGCCGCTTCGACGAGTTTCAGATCATGAACATCCCCGGCAGCATCAGCGTGCCGGGTGCGGAGCTGGTGCTGCGCGCGCGGCAGCTCGCGCCGGATCCGGCCACGCGCATCATCGTCAATTGCGCGGGGCGCACGCGCAGCATCATCGGCGCGCAGTCGCTGATCAACGCGGGCGTGCCGAATCCGGTGGCCGCGCTGCGCAACGGCACGATGGGCTGGACGCTCGCCGGTCAACCGCTCGCGCATGGCAGCGCGCGGCGTGTCGAAGGCGCGGTCGACGACGCTTCCCGTCTCGCCGCGGCAGACGGCGCGCGCGCGCTTGCCGACCGGGCGCGCGTGCGCCGCACGTCGCGCGACGAAGCGCGCCGCTGGGCCGACGAAGCGATGCGTACCGTCTATCGCTTCGACGTTCGCAACCCCGAGGAATACGAGGCGGGCCACGTTCCCGGTTTTCGCAGCGCGCCGGGCGGCCAGCTCGTGCAGGAAACCGACCTGTTCGTGACGGTGCGCGGCGCGCGCGTGATCCTCGCGGACAGCGACGGTGTGCGCGCGAACATGACCGCATCGTGGCTCGCGCAGATGAACGTAGAGGTGTACGTGGTCGATGGCCTGACGGCGGCCGATTTCGCCGAGAAGGGCATGGCGCCGTTGGCGCGCAACGCGGTCACGCCGCCCGACGTCGACGACATCGCGCCGGCCGAGCTCGCCGCGCTGCTGCAGTCGACGGGAACCGTCGTGCTCGACTTCACGAGCAGCACGCACTATCTGAGGCGGCATATTCCGGGCGCGTGGTTCGTGATCCGCAGTCAGCTCGCCGACGCGCTGCGCACACTGCCCGACGCGAAGCGCTACGTGCTCACGTGCGGCAGCGACGTGCTCGCGCGCTTCGTCGCGCCGGAGCTCGCCGCGGCGACCGGGCGGCCGGTGCAGGTGCTGCGCGGCGGCACGATCGCGTGGATCGACGCGGGCTTGCCCGTGGAGTCGGGCGGCACGCGGATGGCGTCGCCGCGGATCGATCGTTATCAGCGGCCGTATGAGGGCACCGAGAACGCGCTCGAAGCGATGAGCGCGTATCTGGAGTGGGAGCATGGGCTCGTCGCGCAACTCGCGCGCGACGGCACGCACGGCTTTCGTGTGATTTGATGGGCCGGCCATCCGGCGGCCGGCGATCCGGGGGCCGGCCATCCGGCGGCCGGCGATCCGGGGGCCGGCCATCCGGGGGCCGGCCATCCGGGGGCCGGCCATCCGGCACCCCTCTTGCGCCGCGCGAATCTTCTGCCGATTCGGTGTAAACGCGCTCTCGTCGAAACTCTCCGATGCGTTTAGATTAGCGGCATCTGGAAGGCTTTTCGAGGGACCAGGGCGGCCATAAAAGGCAGCGGTTTGTCATTCGGCGATGGCGCAAGGTGAGTAGCCAAGGTTGCTCATCGCTTCGTCTGGAGCAGACCGCTGCGCGTCGTCCGCGGTGCCTCGCGCAAGGCGGCTAATGAGCCGCCGTCACTTCCGGTTGATCCTATCGACCGACATGGCGACGCTGTACACAGCGTCGCCTTTTTGCTTCTGGCGTGCCCATCTCGACGGACCTCAGCCGATCCATTAGTGCTGCGCGCAACACGTTGCGTGCGTAGCCGCACCCGTCGCGCCCGCGTTGCTCGCGGTTTTCTCCGTGCGCGGTTATCCTTGTAGTACACACTACAGACCGGCCAGGCGCCGCGACGACAGATCCCACACATCCGGACAGGAACCGAAGTGAGCCTCAAACCACTGGGCGTCACGCTACTGATAGCGTGCTTTGCGCTGACCGGCTGCGACCAACAGCAGAGCGATCAAGCCGTGCAAAAACTCAAGGACTTTTTCAATGCCGTCAAACCGGACGCGTTGCTGCTCAAGAACATGACACCGGGCGTCACGACCGAAGCGCAAATCCTCGCGCAGATGGGCAAGCCCGAGACCACGCGCACCTTCACCGACGGCTCGAAGCGCTTCGAATATCCGCGCGGCCCGCAAGGCCTGAACACCTACATGGTCGACATCGATCGCGACGGCAAGCTGCAGGCGATCACGCAGGTGCTGACCGCGGACAACTTCGCGCAGGTTCGCTCGGGCATGACCGAGGACGAGGTGCGGCGCTTGCTTGGCAAGCCTGGACAGGTGGCGGTGTTTCCGCTGAAGCCGGAAACCGTGTGGAGCTGGAAATGGCGCGAGGGCGGCGTGACCGAAGAAGGCATCTTCAACGTTCACTTCGACCGGAACCAGAGGGTGTACACCACGTCACGCTCGGACGTGATCCGCGGGCGATAGGCGGGGGCAATGTCGATCAGAAGACGGCCGGATAAGCGGGCCGAAAAAGCGGGGCAGGCATGATACGTCGACGTCGATACAGCCGGATCGGGCTGGTGTTGGGGGGCGGCGCCGCGCGCGGCTGGGCGCATATCGGCGCGATTCGCGCGCTGCAAGACGCGGGCATCAGGCCCGACGTCGTGTGCGGCACGTCGATCGGCGCGCTGGTCGGCGCGGTCTATGCGAACGGCGATCTCGACTGGCTCGAGGAGTGGGTGTCGCGTCTCACGTGGCAGACCGTGGTGCGGCTGCTCGATCTGCGCATCTCGGGCGGCCTGCTTGGCGGGCGCAAGGTGATCCAGCTATTCGCCGACAAATTCGCCGGCCGCTCGATTGCGCAACTGCACATGCCGTTCGCGGCGGTCGCGACCGAACTCGACACGGGCCGCGAAATCTGGCTGCAGGACGGCAGCACGATCGATTCGGTGCGCGCGTCGATTGCGATTCCGGGCATCTTCACGCCGGTATGGCACAACGGCGTGTGGCTCGTCGACGGCGGGCTCAGCAATCCGGTGCCGGTGTCGGTCGCGCGTGGCATGCGCGCGGACTGCGTGATCGCGATCGATCTGAACAACGACATCCTGAACGGCCGCGACTTCGGCGGCGCGGTCATCGAAACGCCCGCGCTCGATCCCACCGCGCCGCCGCCCGTCGCGCTGCGCCGCAACGGCAAGCCGTGGCCGCGCTGGCTCGCGCCAGCCGAGGCGAGCGCCACCGACGACGTGCGCGTGCCGCCGAAGCCAAGCGCGCAGGTGCCGTCGATGCTGAGCTCGATCGCGCAAAGCATCGACATCATGCAGGTGCGCATCACGCGCAGCCGGCTCGCTGGCGAACCGGCCGATATCCTGATCCAGCCGCGTCTCGGCGGCATGGGCATCTTCGATTTTCATCGCGCGGCGCCAGCCATCGAGGAAGGGCGCGAGGCGGTCGAGCAGATGCTGCCGGCGATTCGCGCGCGGCTCGGGCTCGACTGAGCGCGAGCTGTCAGGCGTCGGAGCCGGCGTGGACGCGCTGATGCAACAGCGCGACGCCTTCGGGCGGTGCCACCGCCGTCGGCGCGGCCTATCGAAAAAGCGACCCAAAACTTGCGAAATCGCCGCACGGCCAGGCGCGCGCCGCGCGTACGACAAGACGATAACCCCTGTGAAACCAAGCGCTACGAGCGTTCCCTCGTGCGTCGAAGCGCCATGTTGCGTCGCAGCAAACCACCCGCCCGGTATTTGAGAAATTGATTTCAGCTTGCGAGACTCCGCGCCATGCCGGAGCAGCGAGCAGCCCATGAAGCCGCCGCCATCCGCGCCAATTCTACGAACCTGGATGGAGACACGCGTGTTCCTATACGGCTTTGGTCCCGTGCTGCTCGCCGGCACGCTTCAGACGATCGAGCTGTCCGTTCTGTCGCTGGCGGCCGCTGTGTTACTCGGCCTCGCGGGCGCGGCGGCGAAACTCTCGTTCAACCGGCCCTTGCGGGTCATCGCGACCGGCTACACGACGCTGATCCGCTCGGTGCCCGACCTCGTGCTGATGCTGCTGCTGTTCTACAGCATCCAGATCTGGCTCAATGATCTGACCGACATGTTCAGCATCGAGCAGATCGACATCGATCCGTTCGTGGCCGGTGTGCTGACGCTCGGTTTCATCTACGGCGCGTATTTCACCGAGACTTTTCGCGGCGCCTTTCTCGCGGTGCCGCGCGGCCAGCTCGAAGCGGGCAGCGCGTACGGCATGAGCGGCGTGCGCGTGTTCACGCGCATCCTGTTCCCGCAGATGATGCGCTTCGCGCTGCCCGGCATCGGCAACAACTGGCAGGTGCTCGTGAAGGCCACCGCGCTCGTGTCGATCATCGGTCTCGCCGACGTCGTCAAGGCCGCGCAGGACGCGGGCAAGAGTACCTTCAACATGTTCTTCTTCATCCTCGTCGCCGCGCTGATCTATCTGGCGATCACCACCGTATCGAACCTCGTGCTGATCTGGCTGAACCGCCGCTATTCGATCGGCGTGCGACACGCGGAGCTCTGAGCGTCATGATCGACATCTTCAATCAATTCTGGAAGGCGTATCTGTTCTGGGACGGGCAACGCCTGTCGGGTCTCGCGGTCACGCTGTGGCTGCTGGTCGCGTCGATCGCGATCGGCTTCGTGTGCGCGGTGCCGCTCGCGGTCGCGCGCGTGTCGAAGAAGCGCTGGCTGTCGACGCCGGTACGTCTGTACACCTACGTATTTCGCGGCACGCCGCTCTACGTCCAGCTGCTGTTGATCTACACCGGCGTGTACAGTCTCGCGTTCGTGCGTTCGCACAGTCTGCTCGACGCGTTCTTTCGCAGCGGCTTTCACTGTGCGATCCTCGCGTTCGCCTTGAACACCTGCGCGTACACGACCGAGATTTTCGCGGGCGCGATCCGCTCGACCTCGCACGGCGAAGTCGAGGCGGCGCGTGCCTACGGCATGAGCGCGTTCACGATGTACCGGCGCATTGTGATACCGTCCGCGCTGCGCCGCGCGTTGCCGTTGTACAGTAACGAAGTGATCCTGATGCTGCACGCGACGACGGTCGCGTTCACGGCCACGGTGCCCGACATCCTGAAGGTCGCGCGCGACGCGAATTCGGCGACCTACCAGTCGTTCAACGCGTTCGGGCTCGCGGCGCTGATTTATCTCGTGGTGTCGTTCGCGCTGGTTGCGCTGTTCCGGCGCGCCGAGCGTCGCTGGCTCGCGCATCTCGCGGTGCGCACGCACTGAGCGCGCGTTGACGACATAGCATCGGGCGCCTCGAGCTTCGGCAGGGCGGCGTCCGCACCAGACCGATCCGTATTCTCACTGGGAGAGCATCTTGCTCCATACCACTCAAACCGAAGCTTGCAAGCTCGCCGTACAGGACATCCACAAGCGCTACGGCGACAACGAAGTGCTCAAGGGCGTGTCGCTCAACGCGAACAAGGGCGACGTGATCAGCATCATCGGCGCGAGCGGCTCGGGCAAGAGCACTTTCCTGCGTTGCATCAATTTTCTCGAGCGGCCGAACGCCGGGCAGATCATCGTCGACGGCGAAGCGGTCAAGACGAAGACCGATCGCGCCGGCAATCTCGAAGTCGCCGATCACAAGCAGCTGCAGCGCATCCGCACGAAGCTCGCGATGGTGTTCCAGCACTTCAACCTGTGGGCGCACATGAACGTGCTCGAGAACGTGATCGAAGCGCCGATTCATGTGCTCGGTCTGAAACGCAAGGAGGCCGAGGACCGGGCGCGCGAGTATCTGGAGAAGGTCGGGCTCGCGCCGCGTCTCGAGAAGCAGTATCCGTCGCATCTGTCGGGCGGCCAGCAGCAGCGTGTCGCGATCGCGCGCGCGCTCGCGATGGACCCGGATGTGATGCTGTTCGACGAGCCGACCTCCGCGCTCGACCCCGAACTCGTCGGCGAAGTGCTGAAGGTGATGCAGAAGCTCGCCGAGGAAGGCCGCACGATGATCGTCGTCACGCACGAAATGGGCTTCGCGCGCAATGTGTCGAACCATGTGATGTTCCTGCACCAGGGCCGTACCGAGGAGGAGGGCAATCCCGCCGAGGTGCTGAGCGCGCCGCGCAGCGAGCGCCTGAAGCAGTTCCTGTCCGGCAGCCTGAAGTAACGCGCGGCTCGTTTTTCACGGACACCCGATGGCCCGCACGTCCACCCCGGCTCGCACGACCCAGGTCGCGATCGTGGCACTGCCGCCCGTGTCGATGTCGGGCGTCGGCCCGATCGTCGACGCGCTCAGTCTCGCCAATGAAATCGACGGCCGTGCGCTGTATCGCGTGCAGGTATGTTCGTGGGACGGCCGCGCGGTGCCGCTCGCGGGCGGCGCGCAATGGCCGGCCGATGCCGCGTTCGGCGACGCGATCGCATGTGACTGGCTGATCATCATCAGCGAGCGGTTCCAGCAGTTCGCCGACTACCGGCTGTTTCTCGCGAGCCTCGCGCGCGTCGGTCAGCGCACGCCGCTCGTCACCGGTATCCACCACGGCGTGTGGTGGCTCGCGATGGCGGGGCAGCTGTCCGGCTATCGCGTCAGCGTGAACTGGGAAACCTATCAGCAGTTCTCTGAACAGTTCGAACGCTCGATCGTCACGCAGCAGATCTTCGAAATCGATCGCGATCGCGCGACCTGCGCGGGCGGCCAGGCGACCGTCGACTTCATGCTCGCGATGATCGGCCGCGAGCACGGGCCCGAACTCGCGGAGCGCATCGCCGATACGCTGGGCGTAGGCGTGCTGCGCGCGGGCGAGGAGCGTCAGCGCATTCCGTTCGTGACCGCGCCGGGCGAGCGCCACCCGCGCCTGAACGACGCGCTGCTGCTGATGGAAGCCAATATCGAGGACCCGTTGACCACCGATGAAATCGCCGGCCTCGTCGGCGTCTCGCGGCGGCAGCTCGAGCGCCTGTTTCGCCAGTATCTCGGCTCGATGCCGTCCAAATACTATCTGGGGCTGCGGCTGTCGAAGGCGCGCACGCAATTGCAGCGCACCAGCAAATCCGTCGTGCAGATCAGCCTCGCATGCGGGTTTTCGTCGGCGGCGCACTTTTCGAATGCGTATCGGGAGCGCTTCGGCGTCACGCCGCGCGAGGATCGCCGCAACTGGATCGACCGCCAGACCGGCGCGCACGGCGGCGCGAGCGAGCCGCGGCCGGCCGCGCTGATCGAGCGGCCCGAGCTCGATTGACGCAAGCCATCTGAAAGCGAAACCGCGGCAAGTTCAGCGCAAAGCTCGACAGCCGCGACGCGCGGAACCTCATAGAAAGCGTCGCGTATGCGCAAGACGTGCCGCGCGCGGTTTCCTACACTAGCTGTATTACCTGTCACCCGTAAAAGGAATTGCCATGAACGACCTGACTGTGACACGCCAGACCTTCGACGAAGTCATGGTGCCGGTGTTTGCCCCCGCCGCCTTCGTACCGGATCGCGGTCTCGGCTCGCGCGTGTGGGACACGCAAGGCCGCGACTATATCGACTTCGCCGGCGGCATCGCCGTCACCGCGCTCGGTCATGCGCATCCGGAGCTGCTGAAGGTATTGCATGAGCAGGGCAGCAAGCTGTGGCACATCGGCAATGGCTACACGAACGAGCCGGTGCTGCGCCTCGCGAAGCGCCTCGAAAGCCTCACGTTCGCCGACCGCGCGTTCTTTGCGAATTCGGGCGCCGAGGCGAACGAGGCCGCGCTGAAGCTCGCGCGCCGCGTCGCGTTCGACCGTCACGGCGCGCAGAAAGATGAAATCATTTCGTTCGCGCAGTCGTTCCACGGCCGCACGCTGTTTACCGTCAGCGTCGGTGGCCAGCCGAAGTACTCGGAAGGCTTCGGTCCGGTGCCGGCCGGCATCACGCATCTGCCGTACAACGACATCGAAGCGGCGAAGAAGGCGATCGGCGCCCAGACCTGCGCGGTGATCGTCGAGCCGATCCAGGGCGAGGGCGGCGTGATCCCGGCCGATCCGGCGTTCCTGAAGGCGCTGCGCGAAGCGTGCGACCAGCACAACGCGCTGCTGATTTTCGATGAAGTGCAAACCGGCGTGGGCCGCAGCGGCTTCTTCTACGCGTACCAGGACACCGGCGTGACGCCGGACATCCTGACCACCGCGAAGGCGCTCGGCAACGGCTTCCCGATCGGCGCGATGCTGACCACCAAAGAGCTCGCCGCGCACTTCAAGGTCGGCGTGCACGGCACGACTTACGGCGGCAATCCGCTCGGCTCGGCGATCGCGGAAAAAGTGGTCGAACTCGTCAGCGACCCGAAGCTGCTCGAAGGCGTACGCTCGCGCAGCGAAGTGCTGAAGGGTCATCTCGCGAAACTGAACGAGCGCTTCGGGCTATTTACCGAAGTGCGCGGCAAGGGTCTCCTGATCGGCGCCGAACTGAACGACACGTTCCGGGGCCGCGCGAAGGACTTCGTCACCGCGGCCGGCCAGCACGGCGTGATCATGCTGATGGCGGGTCCGGACGTGCTGCGCTTCGTGCCGTCGCTGATCATGCCGCTCGACGACATGGCCGCAGGCTTCGCGCGTCTCGAGACGGCGTTCGGCGAACTCGTCGGCGCGAACGCGCAGGCGGCGTCGCATTGATGTTCAGGCAGTCCCGCACGCCCACGCTGATGCAGCGGATCATGCGTCACATTCAACAGGAACGATGATGCTCTTCGTACGTCCAGGCCGCCTTGCCGATCTCGATGCGCTCGAGCATATGGCGCGCACCGCGCAGCCGGTGCTGCATTCCCTGCCGCACGACCGGCGCGCGCTCGAAGCGCGGGTCGCGTTGTCGGAAGACTCGTTTCGCGCGGAGGTCGATTTTCCGGGCGAGGAGTTTTATCTGTTCGTGCTCGAAGACTCGGAGACCGGCAAGCTGATGGGCACCGCGAGCATCGTCGCGGCGGCCGGTTACGCGGACCCGTTCTACGTGTTTCGCAACGACGCGCTGATTCATGCGTCGCGCGAACTGCATGTGAATCGCAAGATTCACGCGCTGACGATGTCGCACGAGCTGACCGGCAAGAGCCGGCTCGCGGGCTACTACATCGACCCGTCGCTGCGCGGCGACGCGGCCGCGCAACTGATGTCGCGCGCGCGGATGATGTACATCGCCGCGAATCGCAAGCGCTTCACGCCCGAGGTGTTCTCGCTGCTGCTCGGCGTGACGGACGAAAACGGTGTATCGCCGTTCTGGGAAGCGGTGGGGCGCAAGTTTTTCGGCCGCGATTTCGCTGACATCGAAGTCGAATCGGGCGGCCGCAGCCGCACCTTCATCGCCGAAGTGATGCCGACCTATCCCGTGTATGTGCCGCTGTTGCCCGAAGCGGCGCAGCGCGTGCTCGGCGAGCCGGACGCGAACGCGCTGCTCGCCTACGAGATTCATCTCGAGGAAGGCTTCGAGACCGACCGCTACGTCGATATCTTCGACGCGGGTCCGGTACTGACCGCGCAGGTGGATCGCAGTGTCAGCGTGAAGCACAACGAAACGCGCGTCGTGCGCGAGGCATCTGCGACGCGCGGCGCAACGTACCTGATCGCGCACAACGGCGCCGCCGGCGAGTTCCGTTGCGTGCTCGGCGATCTCGCGCCCGGCAAGGAGTCGGGCGCCGGGTTGTCACAGGCGGCGCGCGCCGCGCTCGGCGTGCGGGAAGGCGATGCGGTGCGCTGCGTGCCGCTGCATCAGCCGCAGGATGAACAATCGGGAGAAGCGCAATGATCGTCGTTCGCGTAGTGCAACGAGGCGATGTGGATGCACTGATGCGGCTCGCGCAGGAAACCGGGCCGGGCCTGACCACCTTCAAACCGGATCGCGATGCGCTCGCGGCGCGTGTCGAGCGCGCACGCCGCACGATGGAAGATCAGGCCGCGCCGCACGAGGCCGGTTATTTCTTCGTGATGGAAGACACCGCGACCGGCGACGTGGCCGGCGTCTGCGGTATCGAAACGGCGGTGGGTCTGCAGCAGCCGTTCTACAACTATCGCGTGAGCACGGTCGTGCACGCGAGCCAGGATCTCGGCATCTGGACACGCATGCACGCGCTGAACATCTCGCACGACCTCACCGGTTATGCGGAAGTGTGCTCGCTGTTCCTGAGCCCGCGTTATCGCACGAGCGGCGTCGGCGGCTTGCTGTCGCGCTCGCGCTTCATGTTTCTCGCGCAGTTTCGCGAGCGTTTTCCGCAGCGTCTGTGCGCGGAGTTGCGCGGCCATTTCGACGAGCAGGGCACGTCGCCGTTCTGGCACGCGGTCGGCTCGCATTTTTACCAGATCGATTTCAACGCGGCCGACTATCTGAGCTCGCACGGCCGCAAGGCGTTTGTCGCCGAGCTGATGCCGCGCTATCCGGTGTACGTCGAACTGTTGCCGGAAGAAGCGCAGCGCTGCGTCGGCCTCACGCATAACGACACGATTCCCGCGCGCCGCATGCTCGAAGCCGAAGGGCTGCGCTATGAGAATCACGTCGATATTTTCGACGCGGGTCCGGTGCTCGAATGCCATATCGCCGATTTGCGCACGGTGCGCGAAAGCGTGCTGGTGGCGGCTGAAATTGGCGAGGCAGCGGAGCAAGCCGCGCAGGACGGGCCGAAGTCGATGGTATCGAATACGTCGCTCGGCGATTTTCGCGTAGGCGTCGTGGCGGGCGTGCCGCGCAACGGTGTGTGCCGCCTGAGCGCGGCCGAGGCCGACGCGCTTCGCGTGCAGGCGGGCGATCCGCTGCGGGTGCTGCCGTTGAAACACAAACAGGGATGATCATGAGCGAGCTTTTCATCGACGGCGAATGGGCCGCCGGCACAGGACCCGTATTCGCATCGCGCAATCCCGGCACGGGCGCGGTGGTGTGGCAAGGCAACAGCGCGTCGGCGGACGACGTCGATCGCGCGGTACGTAGCGCGCGCCGCGCGTTCGCCGCATGGTCGGCGCTGACGCTCGACGAGCGCTGCGCGGTGGTGCGCCGCTTCGCCGCGCTCGTGACAGAGCGCAAGGAAGCGCTCGCCGAAGCGATCGGCCGCGAGACCGGCAAGCCGCTGTGGGAAGCGCGCACCGAAGCGGCCTCGATGGCCGCGAAGGTCGAGATCTCGATTCAGTCCTACAACGAACGCACCGGCGAAAAGCGCTCGGCGATGGCCGACGGCACCGCGGTGCTGCGGCATCGTCCGCATGGCGTGGTGGCCGTGTTCGGGCCGTACAACTTCCCGGGCCATCTGCCGAACGGGCATATCGTGCCCGCGCTGATCGCCGGTAACGCGGTCGTGTTCAAGCCGTCCGAACTTGCGCCCGGCGTCGCGGCGCTGACCGTGCAGATCTGGCGCGACGCGGGGCTGCCTGCCGGCGTGCTGAATCTCGTACAGGGTGAGAAGGACACCGGCATCGCGCTCGCGAATCACCGGCAGATCGACGGACTGTTCTTCACCGGTAGTTCGGATACGGGAACATTGCTGCACAAACAGTTCGGCGGACGGCCGGAGATCGTGCTCGCGCTCGAAATGGGCGGCAACAATCCGCTCGTGATCGGTCCGGTCGCGGACCTCGACGCCGCCGTGCACCACACGATTCAATCGGCGTTTCTGTCGGCGGGGCAGCGCTGCACGTGCGCGCGCCGCATCTTCGTGCCCGACGATGCGTTCGGCGAGCGTTTCCTCGCGCGCCTGACGGAAGTGAGCGCGCGCATCGGCGTCGGTGAATACAACGCCAAGCCGCAGCCGTTCATGGGCGCCGTGGTGTCGGCGCGCGCGGCCTCGCGTTTGATCGGCGCGCAGGAGCGTCTGCTCGCGAGCGGCGCGAAGGCTCTGCTGAAAATGGAGCAGCGCGATCCGCAACTCGGCTTCGTCACGCCCGCGATTCTCGACGTGACCGACGTAAAGGACCTGCCCGACGAGGAGCACTTCGGTCCGCTCGCGCAGATCATCCGCTACCGCAATTTCGACGACGCGCTCGAACGGGCGAACGATACGGAGTTCGGTCTCTCGGCGGGCCTGCTCGCCGACGACGAAGCGCTGTGGACGCATTTCCAGCGCACGATTCGCGCGGGCATCGTCAACTGGAACCGACCGACCAATGGCGCTTCTTCAGGAGCGCCGTTCGGCGGGCCGGGCCGCTCCGGCAATCATCGGCCGAGTGCGTACTATGCGGCCGACTACTGCGCATACCCAATGGCCTCGGTCGAGAGCGCGCAACTGAACATGCCCGCGAGCGTCTCTCCGGGCCTTCAATTCTAAGGATCGACGATGCTGCAAGCCACTGAAGCCAATTTCGACGGCCTGGTCGGCCCGACTCACAACTACGCGGGCTTGTCGTTCGGCAACGTCGCGTCGCAAAACAACGAGAAGTCGGTCGCGAATCCGAAGGCCGCCGCGCGCCAGGGTCTGCGCAAGATGAAGCAGTTGGCGGACCTCGGCTTTCATCAGGGCGTGCTGCCGCCGCAGGAGCGTCCGTCGATGCGTCTGTTGCGCGAGCTCGGTTTTTCCGGCGACGATGCTTCGGTGATCGCGCGCGTCGCGAACAACGCGCCCGAACTGCTCGCGGCGGCGAGTTCGGCCTCGGCGATGTGGACCGCGAACGCGGCGACGGTGAGCCCGTCCGCGGATACGCACGACGGCCGCGTGCATTTCACGCCGGCCAATCTGTGCAGCAAGCTGCATCGCGCGATCGAACATGAGTCGACACGCCGCACGCTGCGCGCGATGTTCAGCGACACCGACCGCTTCGTCGTGCACGAGGCGCTGCCCGGCACGCCCGCGCTCGGCGACGAGGGCGCGGCGAATCACACGCGCTTTTGCGAGCAATACAAGGCGCGCGGTATCGAATTCTTCGTGTATGGCCGCAGCGAGTATCGTCGCGGGCCGGAACCGAAGCGCTATCCGGCGCGCCAGACGTTCGAGGCGAGCCGCGCGGTCGCGCATCGTCATGGCTTGCAGGAAGCGGCGACCGTGTACGCGCAGCAGAACCCTGAAGTGATCGACGCGGGCGTGTTCCATAACGACGTGATCGCGGTCGGCAATCGCAACACGCTGTTCTGCCATCAGCTCGCGTTCGTCGAGCAGCAGGCGGTGTACGACGAGCTGCGCGCGAAGCTCGCGAGCCTGCACGCAGGGTTCAACGTAATCGAAGTGCCCGACGCCCAGGTCAGCGTCGCCGATGCGGTGACGTCGTATCTGTTCAACAGCCAGCTGCTGACTCGGCCCGATGGCAAGCAGGTGCTGGTCGTGCCGCAGGAGTGCCGCGAAAATCCGCGCGTGGCCGCGTATCTGGATGAGCTGACTGCGCACAGCGGTCCGATCGACGAAGTGCTCGTGTTCGATCTGCGCGAGAGCATGAAGAACGGTGGCGGCCCCGCATGTCTGCGGCTGCGCGTCGTACTCGACGACACCGAACGCGCGGCGGTCGCGCCGGGTGTGTGGCTCGACGACACGCTGTTCGGCCGTCTCGATGCGTGGATCGAAAAGCACTACCGCGATCGTCTCGCACCCGCCGATCTCACCGATCCGAAGCTGCTGGTCGAGTCGCGCACCGCGCTCGACGAGCTGACGCAAATCCTCGCTCTGGGTTCGCTGTATGACTTCCAGCGCTGAGCACGCGATGGCGGCCCCGAGCGCGATGCTCGACGATTTTCTCGCGTGGACGCTCGCGGGGTCCCGGCCTGCCGAACATCAAGCGCAAGGCACGTGTGCGAACGGCGTGCGCTGGACGTGGCAGGGCGACGGTGTACTCGTCATCGAGCCCGCGGAGCAGCACGCGGACATCCGTAGCGTGCTCGTGTCGGCCGGCGTGCATGGCGACGAAACCGCGCCGATCGAACTGCTGTCGCGCATCGTCGCCGATATCGCGCAGGGCCGCGCCGTGCTTGCATGCCGGTTGCTCGTGATTCTCGGCAACATCGAGGCGATGCGCGACGGCGGCCGCTATCGCGACGACGATCTGAACCGGCTGTTCAGCGGCCGTCATCTGCAACTGCCGCACAGTCATGAGGCGCCGCGCGCGGCCGCGCTCGAACAGGCCGCGACGCGCTTTTTCGCCGACGCGTCAGCCGCGCCCGGCGCGCGCTGGCATATCGACATGCATACGGCGATCCGCGCGTCGGTGTTCGAGCGCTTCGCGCTGTTGCCGCATACCGGCAAGCCGTTTTCGCGCGCGATGTTCGAATGGCTCGGCGACGCGCGTATCAGCGCGGTGCTGCTGCACACGACGAAGGGCAACACCTATTCGCACTTCACCGCGCAAGCGTGTGGCGCTGCTGCGTGCACGCTCGAACTCGGCAAGGTGCGGCCGTTCGGCGAGAACGACCTGACTCGCTTCGAGGGCGCGGATCTCGCGGTGCGCGCGCTGCTGGCCGGCACGCGAGCCGACGCGCAAGCCGCTCTGCCGCGTGTGTTCACCGTCGTCGATCAGCTGACCAAGCAAAGCGACGCATTCGAGCTGCTGCTCGCGCCGGACGTGCCGAACTTCACGCCGCTCATAAAGGGCAGCTTGCTGGCGCGCGACGGCGACTATCAATACACGGTGCAGCGCGACGAAGAGCGCATCGTGTTTCCGAACCCGACGGTCAAGCCCGGCCTGCGCGCCGGTCTGCTCGTCGTCGACACCACCGCCGATACGCTGTCCAGGCTTGTCTAGACAGGTTCCATGTACAATCGCGGGCTTCGCGGCTGTCGCACCTAGGGGTCACGCCGGCCGCGCGAGTCCGAAGCGCGGCCGGCGTAATCCGCCTGTGCGCGCAGAATCGGCTCCGTTTCAGTCCACACCGTAAAGGAACATCCGTAATGAAGAAGAATTGGCCCAACCTGGCCGCGCTCGCGCTGTTCGCGACGGCGCTGTTGACGGCAGGCACCGCGTCGGCGGCCGAGATCAAGGAAGTGCGCTTCGGCGTCGAGGCGTCGTATGCGCCGTTCGAATCGAAGTCGCCCGCTGGCGAGCTGCAGGGCTTCGACATCGACGTCGGCAATGCCGTGTGCGCGAAGCTGAAGGCCAAATGCGTGTGGGTCGAGAACTCGTTCGACGGCCTGATCCCGGCGCTCGAAGCGCGCAAGTTCAGCGCGATCAACTCGGACATGACGATCACCGACCAGCGTCGCCAGGCGATCGACTTCACCGATCCGATCTACACGATCCCGAACCAGATGATCGCGAAGAAGGGCAGCGCTCTGCAGCCGACGCCCGCATCGCTGAAGGGCAAGCACGTCGGCGTGCTGCAGGGCACGATCCAGGAAACCTATGCGAAGGCGCGCTGGGCGCCGGCCGGGGTCGACGTCGTGCCCTATCAGACGCAGGACCAGATCTACGCGGACCTCGCGTCGGGCCGTCTCGATGCGTCGTTCCAGGACGCCGAAGCGGCATCGAAGGGCTTTCTGAAGAAGCCCCAGGGCGCGGGCTTCGAGTTCGCCGGTCCGGCCGTCAGCGACGACAAGCTGCTCGGCGCGGGTGTCGGCTACGGCGTGCGCAAGAACGACAAGGCACTGAAGGATGCGCTGAACGGCGCATTGAAGGAGCTGAAGGCGGATGGCACGATCGACCGCCTCGCCGCCAAATACTTCGACGTGAAGGTCGTGCTGAAGTAGCGATGCATCGAAGTGTGCAAAACGGCCGCTCGTTGCGAGCCGTTTTGCTTTCTGCACGCGTGTCGCAAACGTTCAACAAATATTTCGAGATATTGCCTCGTAAGCCTGTTCGTGCCCAATGACGCTGCGATAAAATTGCGACGCACACTGCCGCGCGCGACGGAGCTTGCAACGTCACTGAAACGCGCCAACGTGCAGCGAAAAACAGAACATAGCGGCCAGGCGCCAGCGGCGCCGAGCGGGGGACTGGAATGACCACCATCGCAATCGAGACTCTGAGCCACAGCGGCACGACCGACGACGCGTCGCTCACCGCCAGCTACGCAAGGCAGCCCATTCTGAATCGGGACGGCATGCTGTGCGGCTATGAGATCAAGGTGCGTGCGCCCGAGCTGCCGCTCGCCGACGCGGACCTCACCGCCCCACAAAACAATACCGATCTTCATCCCGACGTCGACTCCTTGCCGGGCCGCGCGCCCACGCCGGTGCAACGCGTCGCACGCGCGATCGTGCGCGGGCTCGTGCAGGGCGACGTGCGCGGCGCGCTGACCGGCCATCCGGCCTACGTCGACGTGAGCCGCGAGCTGCTGCTCGACGACGCGATCCTGAGACTGCCCGCCGAGCGCTTCATGCTCGAGCTGCCTTCATCGCTCGAAGTCGACGACGCGTTGATCGCGCGTATCGTGTATCTGCATGGCCGCCGCTACCGCTTCGCGCTCGACGACGTCACGCAGCCCAACGAGACTTTCGCGAAGCTGCTGCCGTACGCCGAAGTCGTCAAGATCGACGTCACGCGCACACCGCGCGCGCTGCTGCCGAAGCTCGCGAGCGTGCTGAAGTCGGCTGGCAAGCTGCTGCTCGCATCGGGTGTCGATGCGCAGGCCGACTTCGAAACGATGCACGAGCTCGGCTTCGACCGCTTCCAGGGTTATTACTTCGCGCGCGCGCAAAGCTCGGCGACGCGCCGCGTCAGCGCGCCGCGCCACGCGCTGCTCAATCTGCTGCAACTGCTCGCGGGCGACCCGACGGTCGCGCAGCTCGAAGCCGAGCTGAAGCTGAACCCGGTGCTCGTCATGCATCTGATGAAGCTCGCGAATTCGAGCGGCCTCGCGGTCGGTCACAAGGTGACGACGCTGCGCGACGCGATCAACGCGACCGGCACCGACCGTATCGCGCGCTGGACGCAGCTGCTGCTCTACGCAGACGGCCGCAAGGTCGCGCTGGAGGACGATCCGCTGCTGCAACTCGCGGCCACGCGCGCGCGCTTCATGGAACTCGCGATCGAGCGCATGCCCGAGGCGGGCCGCGACGAAGCCGATGCGGCCTTCCTGACCGGTGTGTTTTCGTTCGTCGATGCGGTGTTCGGCGGCTCGCTCGAAAATACGCTGAACATCCTTACGCTGTCGCGACCGATCCAGGCCGCGATCCTGCATCGCGAGGGCAGGCTGGGTCTGCTGTTGAGCGCGGTCGAAGCGCTCGAAGGCGGCGCATGGGAGCGCGTCGCCACGCTATGCGAGCGTCTTGCTCCGTTGACCGTGGAAGAGGTGGCGCAGATGGGTCTCGCGGCCGGCGCATGGGCCGGCGTCGCGGATCGCAGCGCGGAAGGGCTCGAGCGGATCGAGGATTGAGTGGGGTAAAAGCCCCGCACGGTGCCCGGATGAAATCGTTTTCGGGCAAACACGGAACGGATCGAAGTGAAGCGGCGTGGTCAACGATCACGCCAGGTCTTCACATCGTCTCCATTTCCCGCATCTGCCCCTGGCCGAAAAAACGTCCTAACTCCCGTGCCAGTTCGTTGAGCACGCTCATCTCCTTCTGCGAGATGCGGCGCGCCTCCTGCGTATGCGACCAGTCGCCGTAGAGCAGCGCGACCGTCTGATCGGTTTCGTCGACGATCGGCAGCAGCACGAACGCGCGCGCGTCGTCGAACGAGCGCCGGAACCACTCGGGCAGCCGCGCGACCATCTTCGGATCGCGCGCATTCTCGATGAAGATGCCCACCGAGTTCGCGATCGCGAGATGAAATACATCGGGTTCGAACGCGGTGCTGAACGAGAGCCGCGGCAGCGCCGCATCGATCTTCGGCCCGAAGCCGAGACGCGCCTTGAACGCGCCGCTGCTGTGCTTGACGTACACCACGGTGCGCGAGAAGCCGAGCGCCGCGAGCACGGTCTCGGCGGCCATCGCGAGCGTCGGTGCGAGCGGGCTGCCCTCGGGCAGGCCGCGCAGATCCTTCACCCCGATCTCGATGCGCGCTTCGGGTGTGAGCGCCTCGCGCGCGATCGCATCGGCATTCGCGCGCAACTCGACGATCTCGCGCATCACGCTGTCGCCGCCATCCTCACGCGATAGCGCGACGCTCATCTGCAGCAGCACCTCGGGGTCGGTGTTCAGCGCGCTGCTGTAGTCGTGCGCAAGCTCGCCGATGCGTGCCTCGCGCTCCCCCTCGGGCATGTTCTGCTGGGTGAGCACGTCGGCGACCGCGGTCGAGTAATTGGTGATCGCGCGCAGCCACTGTACCTGGCGCGGTTGCGTCACATCCTCCGGATCGAACTCACCCATGCCCGAGCGGATCGTGTCAGGCAGGCGCCAGCGCACCGCGGCTTCGGCGCCGATTTCATCGAACGTCACGCCGAGCACGAGCACGCACGCATCGGTTTCGAGTGCGCCGCCGTCGATATGGCGGCGAATCTGGTCCCATTCGGCGTCGAGATAGAACACGACCAGCAGCTTGCCGATCTGCCGCATCAGCGTGCAGACCACCGCTTCCTCACCGGCGCGCAGGTCGCCGCGCTCGGTCAGCTTGCGCGCGACGCAGCCCGACAGCAGGGTGCGGTTCAGTTCGAGTTTCGCGTCGATGCGGCGCGGCGCGCTTTGATGAAAGTGATCGACGATCTTCAGACCGACGACCAGATGGCCGACCGCATCCATGCCGAGCACCATCAGCGCGCGCGACACGGTCGTGATGTTGCCGCCGAACGCAATGTACATCGCCGAGTTCGCGAGCCGCAGCACCTTCTGCGTGAGCGCGAAGTCCGACAGCACCACTTGCACGAGGCCGGTGAAGTCGAGGTCGTCGTTGGTCACTGCCGCCATGGTGGTGCGCAGCGATTGCGACAGCATAGGGAAATCGCCGCGCTCGCTCATTCGCGTCCAGAGCCGGTCGAGCACTGCCGCCTTTACCATGTGAGTCCCGCAAAAGCCATACGTGTTCCAGTGAATGCCATGCCGGTCGTGAGCCGGCTTGTTGCGCTGCCTGGGCGTCGTGTCTGCATCGCCCGTTACGCGCGGTGCAACTGAAGCTCGCGCGATTCGAAGCGCTGCGCGAGTTCCTCGGACGGCAGCGCCTTGCAAACGAGCCAGCCCTGAATGTGATCGCAGCCCATCTCGGTGAGCAACGCGCGTTGCGCTTCCGTTTCGACGCCCTCGGCTACCAGTTCGAGGTCGAGCGTCTGCGCAAGGCCGACGACAGCGCTAACGATTGCCTGATCGTTTCGCGAGGTTAGCAGATTCTCGACGAAACTCCGGTCGATCTTCAGCTTCGCGAGCGGAAAACGCTGCAGGTACGCGAGGCTCGAATAGCCGGTGCCGAAGTCGTCGACGGCGAAGCGGATGCCCATCGCGGTCAGCTCTTCGAGCAAGCCTTTCGCGTGCGCCGGATCGTGCATCAGCAGACTTTCGGTGATCTCGAAGACGAGGCGGCGCGGATCGATGCCGGTCAGCTCGATCGCCTCGCGCACCGAGTCCTTGAAGCGCGGATCGCGAAACTGCTGCGGCGACACGTTGACGGCCACGTACTGCAGCACAATGCCCTTCGCGTCCCACTGGATCAGTTGCATGCACGCGACCTTCAGCACCCAGTTGCCGAGAAAGTTGATGAGCCCGATCGACTCCGCGAGCGGAATGAACATCGACGGCGGCACGAGGCCATGCACCGGATGCGTCCAGCGAATCAACGCCTCGACACCGACCACGCCCCGCGTGCGGCTGCTCGTGATCGGCTGGAAGTGTAGCGAAAACTCGCCGTTGCGTACGCCGTCGTAGAGGTCGGCCTCGAGCTTGAGGCGCTCGGCGTCGGCCGGATTGTCGTCGGGTACGTAGAACGCGAGCGTGTTGCCGCCCGCGGCCTTCGCCTGCAACAGCGCGTGGTCGGCCCAGCGCAGCAGGTGCGTGTCGTGGCCGCCGGTGTCGTTGACGTGGCGCACGTCCGGGTACAGCGCGATGCCGATGCTGGCCGACAGGTGCACCTGCTGACCCTTGAACACGTACGGCTGCTGGATCGCGGTCAACAGACGCCGCGCCAGCGCTTCGGCGGCCGCCGCCGCGTCGGTGCGGCTCGCGGCAGGCTTCACGAGGATCGCGAACTCGTCGCTGGCGACGCGCGCGATCGTTTCGTTCGGGCTCGTCATGTTCAACAGCCGCCGCGACGTGTCGCGCAGCATCTCGTCGCCGGCGTCGTAGCCGAGTGCGCGATTCACGCGCTGATAGTCGTCGAGATCGAGCAGCAAGAGCGCGACCGGCGTGCCGTGCGCGTCGGCCTTCTGTTGCGCGTCGAGCAACGCGTGCAGCAAGCCCGACTGATTCGGCAGGCTGGTCAGCCGGTCCAGATGCAGCGCCTGGGTCAGGCGCTCTTCGGTGGCGCGCCACGACGACACGTCGAAGCCGGCGATCGCGTAGCCGTCGACGCCGTTGTGGCTGCTGCGCACGACCCGCAGCTCGACCGTGATCGGATAGGTCAGCGACTTGACGAGCCCGAGCGTCGCTTTCTCGACGTTGCCCGAGGCCGCCGCGAGCTTGAGCAGCGCGTCGAGGCGCGGCACGTCGGCGGGCGCGACCAGATCGTGCAGCGTCGCGGTTTTCAGGTATTCGCGGTGATAGCCGATGAAGCGCAGGCTCGCGTCGGACACGTAGATGAAGCGCAGCGCATCGTCGACGTGCGCGAGCAGATCGACCGCGCCGACCACCTGTTCCAGTGGGGGCGGGCGGATCGCGCTGCTCGGCTGGTCGTCGTCCTCGCGCCGGCCGAACGCCCGCAGCCGGTCGATGACCGTGCGCAAGGAGCCCCGGCGGGGCGCGGTGATCGTGTTCGCTTCCATGTTTGTCGCTGGCAACCTCGGTTCGTCCGCGGGCGGGGCTGCTTGTCCGCCGGTCCGGGCGGCCAGGAGATAGCAGGCCGCCCCATCAGAACGAGATAACGACGCATGCGGGGAAATCTTTAGCGGCCCGTGGAGAAAAACATCTGGTAAGGAGAAGCCCGGCGCCGTCGCCGGGACGATTCGGTTAAAGTGACGTCGCCTCGCGGCCGTTAATACGGCGAATCCCCTTTATTTGGCGACGCTGATGACGTCGCGCTGCATCGACTTTCCGAACCTTGCAATGATCCATGTCCGAACGCCCCGTCGTCAGGTCCGCCAGAGCCCCACGGCCCTTCCCGCGGGACGTCGAGGTGCGTGATGTCCTCGCCGGCGCGTCGGCCGGCTCTCGTGAGCACGGGGAGCTGGACGCTGCCCCGCAGTACGTCTATGTCGGCCGCCAGCCGATTCTCGATCGCGATGGCGCGCTTCACGCCTACGAGCTGCTGTTCCGTGCCGGAACGTACAACTACGCCGAAATCAGCGACGACACGCAGGCCACCGCGCAGGTGGTCGCGCGCACGATCGGCGGAATCGGCGTGCCCGCCGTGCTCGGCCAGCATCGCGGCTTCGTCAATATCGACCGCGCGCTGCTCTTTAGCGACATCGTCCATCTGATGCCGCCCGAGCGCTTCGTGCTCGAAATCCTCGAAACCGTGCGCTACGACGCCTCGCTCGCGCGTCGTCTCGGCGAGTTGCGCGGCGCCGGCTTCCAGGTCGCGCTCGACGACGTGCACGATCTGTCCGACGAGCTGAGCGCGATGCTGCCGTACGCCGACATCGTCAAGATCGATTTCGTGCAGACGCCGCGCCGCACCGTCGCGAAGCTCGCGTCGACGCTGCGCGGCCACGGCAAGACGCTGCTCGCCGAGAAGGTCGAGACGCACGAGGACTTCGCGCTCGCCCACGAGCTCGGTTTCGATCTGTTCCAGGGCTACTTCTTCGCGCGGCCGCAGGTGCTGGCCGCGCCGCGCAACCGCTCGCTGCGTCCGGGCCTGCTGCGGCTGCTCGCGCTGCTGTCGCGCGACGCCGGCATCGTCGAGCTCGAGGCGGAGCTGAAGGTCAACCCGGGCGTGGTCGTGCAACTGCTGCGGCTCGTCAATTCGAGTGCATTCGGCCTCGGGCGCAACATCGCGTCGCTGCGCGAGGCGATCATCGCGACCGGCACGCGGCAGATCGCACGCTGGGCGCAACTGCTGCTGTACTCGGACACCGGCGAGTTGCCGTGGCGCGCCGATCCGCTCGTGCAACTGGCGGCGACGCGCTCGCGCTTCATGGAACTCGCCGCGAACTGGCTGCGTCCGGCCGACGGCGAATTCGCCGACGCCGCGTTCATGACCGGGATTTTTTCGCTCGTGCACATCGTGCTCGACAGCACGCCGGACGCGGTGCTCGAGAAACTCGGCCTCGCGCCGCAGATTCGCGACGCGATCGTCGCGCGCAAGGGCGAACTGGGCGCGCTGCTGCTGATCGCCGAGGTCGCGGGCGAGGGCGGCGACGCGGCGCCGGTCGCGACGGCGGCGGGCTTCCACGCGCTGACGCCCGACGTGCTGTCGGAGCTGAACCTGTCGGCGGCGGCGTGGTTCGGCGCGCACGTGGCGGAATTGGGCGTTTGAGGCGTCGAGCTCGCGCGCCGCACCCTTTCGATTCGCTTGTGCTCCGGGCGACGACCCGCGCCGCGTGCGCATCCGTGGTCCAATAGGAAGTTCAGCGAAGGCCTGTGACGTCGGCCGAAGCTGTCTCCGATGGACCCGATCAATTGCGTGCGCTCACGCGTGGAGGAGCAGATGAAGACAAAACACATACCGGCGGTACTGGCCGCCGTCATGGCGTTCGGATTCGCAATGCATTCGCCGCTCGCCTCGGCAACCCTGAAGCCCGGCGATACGGCGCCGACGTTTACCGCCGAGGCCTCGCTCGGCGGCAAGACCTACACGTATTCGCTCGCCGACGAACTGAAGAAGGGCCCGGTCGTGCTGTACTTCTATCCGGCCGCGTTCACGAAGGGCTGCACGATCGAGGCGCACGAGTTCGCCGATGCGGTCGACCAATACAAGAAGTACGGCGCGACGGTGATCGGCGTGTCGCACGACAACATCGATACGCTGACGAAGTTTTCGGTCAGCGAATGCCGCAGCAAATTCCCGGTCGCGGCCGACGCCGACGCGAAGGTGATCAATGCGTACGACGCGGCCATGCCGTTGAAGGCCGGCATGGCGAATCGCGTGTCGTACGTGATCTCGCCCGACGGCAAGATCATCTACGAGTACACGAGCCTGTCGCCCGACAAGCATGTCGAGAACACGCTGAACGCGCTCAAGGAGTGGTCGGCTGCGCATAAGGGACATGAGGGGCAGTGAGGAGCCGAACGCGCCGTCGCGTTTGCCCGCGCTAGCCGACTAAAACCATTTGCCGGATGAGCTTGCGATGCCGATTGTCGTTGCGTTGATTGCGCTGATCGCGCTGGGGTACGGCGCGGTGCGTGCCTTTTATGCGCTGCAGGCCGCTTTCGGGCTGGCGGTGGCGGAGGGTGTGGCTGTGCTGGTTGCGTTGCTGATCGCCGGTGCGCTCGCGTACTGGCGGCAGCGGCGCCGCGAAGTCGCGCCGAACGTGCGCGACGGCGACTGGACGCACGAATTGAAGGGCAGTTGGGGCTCGGTGCGGCTCGCGGCGGCCAAGCGGCTCTGCGAGATTCGCGTCGGCGACCAGCAGGGCGCGTATATCTTCGCCGATCTGCTCGGCGCCGAAGCACAGGGCCGCGACGCACAGGCGCGGCTCGCGCTGAAGGTCAAGGACTCACGGCACGGCGAGTGGCTCGTGCCGATGTCGAACGAGCGGGCGGCGCGCCGATGGCAGCGGATTTTCTCGCTGGCCATCGAGCAGAAGCTGTGAGCGCCACCTTCACTACGTCATGACGACGTCGGCGCCGCGCCACCCGCGCGGCGTGCCTTTCTCGCCTCCCAGCGCACGCGGATGCGATCCATGTACAGATAGACGACCGGCGTCGTATAGAGCGTCAGCATCTGGCTGACGATCAGCCCGCCGACGATCGAAATACCGAGCGGCGCGCGCATCTCCGCGCCTTCGCCGCTGCCGAACGCGAGCGGCAACGCGCCGAGCAGCGCGGCGAAGGTGGTCATCATGATCGGTCGGAAGCGCAGCAGACAGGCCTGGTAGATCGCGTCGCGCGACGACATTCCCTTGCGCGACGCGTCGATCGCGAAGTCCACCATCATGATCGCGTTCTTCTTCACGATGCCGATCAGCAGGATCACACCGATCAGCGCGATGATGCTGAACTCGGTCTTGAACAGCAGCAGCGCGAGCAACGCGCCGACGCCCGCGGACGGCAGCGTCGACAGGATCGTCAGCGGGTGGATGTAGCTCTCGTACAGGATGCCGAGCACGATATACACCGCCGCGAGCGCGGCGAGGATCAGGATCGGCTGGTCGGACATCGACTGCTGGAACGCCTGCGCGGTGCCCTGGAAGCTGCCGTGAATCGTGGCGGGCATGCCGATCTCGGCCATCGTGTCGTAGATCGCCTGCGTGGCGGTGGACAGCGACACGCCCGGCGGCAGGTTGAACGAGATCGTCGAGGCGACGAACTGGCTCTGGTGATTGACCGATAGCGGCGTGGTGCCCGGCCCGAAGCTCGCGATCGCCGACAGCGGCACCATCGTCTCCTTCGCGGTCGACACCGCCGAGCCCGACGACGCGCTCGACTTGCCGCTCGCCGCGATGGAGTTGATGGCCTGATTGCGCGCGGAGTCGGCTGCGATGCTGGCCGCGCTCGTCGCGGTGGTGGCGGCCGTGCCGCCGGTTGCCGCGCTCGTCGTGGTCGACGTGCTGGTCGCTCTGGACGTCACGGTGCCGGCCGGCGCGTTGGTGGTCTGCGCGCCGCTCGCGCTGCCGCCCGACGTGCTGATGAAAATCTGCTTCAGCATCTCCGGGCTCTGCCAGTATTGCGGCGCGACTTCCATCACGACGTGATACTGGTTCAGCGGGTTGTAGATCGTCGACACCTGGCGCTGGCCGAACGCGTCATACAGCGTGTTGTCGATCTGCGCGGGCTTGATGCCGAGGCGCGATGCCGTGGCGCGGTCGATCGTCACCATCGCTTCGAGACCGCCCTGCTGCTGGTCGGAGTTCACGTCCGCGAGCTCCTTGCGTGCCTGCAGCGCCTCGGTGAGCTTCGGCCCCCACTTGTACAGATCGGGCGTCGAGTCGGCGAGCAGCGTGAACTGAAACTGCGCGTTCGATTGCCGGCCGCCGACGCGGATGTCCTGCACCGCCTGCAGGAACGTGCGCGCGCCGGCCACGTCGCCGAGCGGCGCACGCAGTTGCTGGATCACCTGGTCGGCGGACAGCTTGCGTTCGCTCTTCGGCTTCAGCGACACGAACATGAAGCCCGAGTTGGTCTGCCGGCCGCCGGTGAAGCCGACCACGCTGTCGACCGCCGGGTTCTTGCCGACGATTTCCATCATCTGCGAGAACTTGCCCTTCATTGCCTGGAACGACGTGCTCTGGTCGGCCTGGATGCCGCCGATCAGGCGCCCCGTGTCCTGCTGCGGGAAGAAGCCCTTTGGCACGATGATGTAGAGCGCGATGTTCAGCGCGATGGTCAGCAGCAGGACGAGGACGATCAGCAGCGGATGCCGCAGCGCCCAGCCGAGCGTGCGCTCGTAGCCGCGCTGCATCGACGTGAAGCCGCGTTCGAGCCAGCGGCCGAAGCGATTTTCCTCATGCTTTTCGTACGGTTCGCGCAGCAGGCGCGAGCACATCATCGGCGTGAGCGTCAGCGATACGACCAGCGACACCGCGATCGCGAGCGACAGCGTCAGCGCGAACTCGCGGAACAGCCGCCCGACGATGCCGCCCATCAGCAGGATCGGCAGGAACACGGCGACCAGCGAGATGCTGATCGACATCACCGTGAAGCCGACCTCGCGCGCGCCGATGAACGCGGCCTTCATGCGCGGCACGCCGTCTTCGATGTGGCGCGAGATGTTTTCGAGCACGACGATCGCGTCGTCGACGACGAAGCCGGTCGCGATGGTCAACGCCATCAGCGACAGATTGTCGATCGAGAAGCCCATCAGGTACATCGCGCCGAAGGTGCCGATGATCGAGATCGGCACGGCCACGCTCGGAATCAGCGTGGCGCGCCAGTTGCGCAGGAACAGGAACACGACCATCACGACGAGCGTGACCGCGATCACGAGGGTGCGCTCGGTGTCGCGCAGCGACGCGCGGATAGTAATGGAACGGTCCGAGGTCGGTGAAATGTCGACGTCGGCGGGCAGCGACGCGTGCAGTTGCGGCAGCATCGCCTTCACGCGGTCGACGGTCTCGATGATGTTCGCGCCCGGCTGCCGGTACAGGATCACGAGCACCGAGCGCTTGCCATTGAAGAGACCGAGATTGCGCAGATCTTCGACCGAATCGACGACTTCGCCCATGTCGGAGAGTTTGACCGGCGCGCCGTTGCGATAGGCAATGACGAGGTCCTTGTATTGCGACGCCTTGCTCGCCTGGTCGTTGGTGTACAGCTGTACGCGGTTCTCGCCGAACTCGATCGAGCCCTTCGGGCTGTTGGCATTGGCCGCGGCGAGCGCCGCGCGCACGTCCTCGAGGCCGATGCCGTAATGCGACAGCGCATGCGGCAGCAACTCGACGCGCACGGCCGGATTCGCCGAACCGCTGACATCCACTTCGCCAACCCCCTGCACCTGCGACAACGACTGCTGCAGCACCGTCGCGGCCGAATCGTAGAGCTGGCCCGCCGTCAGCGTGCTCGATGTCAGCGCGAGAATCAGGATCGGCGCGTCGGCCGGGTTGACCTTGTGGTAGGTCGGGTTGCTGCGCAGGCTCGCGGGCAGGTCGGCGCGCGCCGCGTTGATCGCCGCCTGCACGTCGCGCGCGGCGCCGTCGATGTTGCGGTTCAGGCCGAACTGCAGCGTGATGCGCGTCGAGCCGACCGAACTCTGCGACGTCATCTCGGTGACGTCGGCGATCGAGCCGAGATGCCGCTCGAGCGGACTCGCGACGCTCGTCGCGACGGTCTCCGGGCTCGCGCCCGGCAGCGTCGCCTGCACCGAGATGGTCGGGAAGTCGACCTGCGGCAGCGGCGCGACCGGCAGCTTCGTGAACGCGAATACCCCCGACAACGCGATGCCGATCGCCAGCAGCGTGGTGGCGACCGGACGGGAGATAAACGGACGCGACAGGTTCATCGCTCAGTTCCCTGCATCGGTGGCGGGCGGCGTGGCGCTACCGGACGAATCGCCGCGGTTAAAGCGCTCGCGCAGCCGGCGGCCGAGCGAATCGAACGCGAGGTAGATCACCGGCGTCGTGAACAGGGTCAGCAGCTGGCTCACGATCAGGCCGCCGGCGATCGCGATACCGAGCGGCCGGCGCAGCTCCGAGCCCGCGCCGGTGCCGAGCATCAGCGGCAGCGCGCCGAGCAGCGCGGCGAGCGTGGTCATCAGGATCGGCCGGAAGCGCAGCAGACACGCCTGGTAGATCGCCTCGCGCGGCGGCTTGCCTTCCTCGCGCTCGGCGTAGAGCGCGAAGTCGATCATCATGATCGCGTTCTTCTTCACGATACCGATCAGCAGCACGATGCCGATGATGCCGATGATGTCGAGATCGTGGCCGGTGATCAGCAGCGCGAGCAGCGCGCCGACGCCGGCCGACGGCAGCGTCGACAGAATCGTGATCGGATGGATGAAGCTCTCGTACAGCACGCCGAGCACGATGTACATCGTGACGATCGCCGCGAGGATCAGGAACAGCTCGTTGGCGAGCGACGCCTGGAACGCGAGCGCCGCGCCCTGGAAGCGCGTCTGGAACGACGCGGGCAGACCGACGTCCTTCTCGGCCTGCTGGATCGCCTTGACCGCCGCGCCGAGCGACGAACCCGGCGCGAGGTTGAACGACACCGTGGTGGCCGGGAACTGGCTCAGGTGCGTGACGAGCAGCGGCGCGGGTTGCTCGATGAACTTCGCGATCGACGACAGCGGCACCTGGCCGCCCGTCGATGTGGAAGAGGGCAGGTAGATCGAGTTCAGCGACGTGGTGTAGTGCTGCATCGTCGGCTGCGCTTCGAGAATCACGCGGTACTGGTTCGACTGCGTGAAGATCGTCGAAATGATGCGCTGGCCGAACGCGTCGTACAACGCGTTGTCGATCGTGGCCGGTGTGATGCCGAAGCGCGCGGCGGTCGCGCGGTCGATCTCGATGAACACCGAGCGGCCGTTGTCCTGCAGATCGGTCGCGACGTCCGCGAGCTCGGGCGACTGCTTCAACCGGTCGACCAGCTTCGGCACCCACGTCGTGAATTCGCTGATGTTCGGATCGGTCAGCATGAATTGATACTGCGTCGGGCTGACGGTCGAGTCGATCGTCAGGTCCTGCACCGGCTGCATGTACAGCGACGCGCCCGGAATATGCGCGACGTCTTTCTGCAACTGGCGGATCACCTCGCTCGCGGTATTGCTGCGGTCGTCGCGCGGCTTCAGGTTGATCAGCATGCGGCCGCTGTTCAGCGTGATGTTGCTGCCGTCCACGCCGATGAACGAGGTCAGGCTTTCGACGTCCGGGTTCTTCAGGATCTGGTCGGCGAGCGCCTGCTGACGCTCGGCCATCGATGCGAACGACACCGACTGCGGCATCTGCGTGATCGCCTGAATCACGCCGGTGTCCTGCACCGGGAAGAAGCCCTTCGGCACGAACACGTACAGCAGGCCGGTCAGCACCAGCGTGAGCACCGCGACGACCAGCGTGGAGCGCTGACGGTTCAGCACCCACGTGAGCGCGACCGCGTAGCGCGCGATCACCCAGTCGATGAAGCGGTGCGCCTTCGCCTCGAAACGGTGACTGTCGTGCGGCGGCGTGTGGCGCAACAGCTTCGCGCACATCATCGGCACGAGCGTCAGCGATACGACCGCCGAGATGACGATCGTCACCGCGAGCGTGATCGCGAATTCGTGGAACAGGCGCCCGACCACGTCGCCCATGAAGAGCAGCGGAATCAGCACCGCGATCAGCGAGACCGTCAGCGAAATGATCGTGAAGCCGATCTGCTTCGAGCCCTTCAGCGCGGCTTCGAGCGCCGTGTCGCCTTCCTCGACGTAGCGCGCGATGTTCTCGATCATCACGATCGCGTCGTCGACGACGAAGCCGGTGGCGATGGTCAGTGCCATCAGCGACAGGTTGTCGAGCGAGAAGCCGCACAGGTACATCACCGCGAGCGTGCCGATCAGCGACAGCGGCACCGACAGGCTCGGAATGATCGTCGCGTAGATGTTGGCGAGGAACAGGTACATCACCAGCACGACCAGCACGACCGACATCGCCAGTTCGAACTGCACGTCGCGCACCGACGCGCGGATCGTCGTGGTGCGGTCGGTGACGACCTCGACGTCGAGCGCGGCGGGCAGCGACTGCTGCAACTGCGGCAGCAGCGCCTTGATGCTGTCGACCACCTGGATCACGTTCGCGCCCGGCTGGCGCTGCACGTTCAGAATGATCGCGGGCGTGTTGTCGACCCACGCGCCGAGCTTCGTATTCTCCGGTCCCGCCACGATGCTCGCGACGTCGGTCAGCATCACCGGACGGCCGCTCTTGTACGCGACCACGGCGCTCTTGTATTCGTCGGCGTCGGTCAACTGGTCGTTCGAGTTGATCGTGTAGTTGCGCGTCGGACCGTCGAAATTGCCCTTCGGCGTGTTGACGTTCAGGTTCGAGATCGTGGTGCGCAGGTCGTCGAGATTCAGGCCGTACGCGGCGAGCGCGCGCGGGTTCGCCTGAATGCGGATCGCCGGGCGCTGGCCGCCCGACAGGCTGACGAGACCCACCCCGGCGACCTGCGAAATCTTCTGCGCGAGACGCGTGTCGGCGAGATCCTGCACCTGCGTGAGCGGCAGTGTCTTCGACGTGATCGCGAGCGTGATGATCGGCGCGTCGGCCGGGTTGACCTTCGCGTAGATCGGCGGCGCGGGCAGGTCGGACGGCAGCAGGTTGCCCGCCGCGTTGATCGCCGCCTGGACCTCCTGCTCGGCGATGTCGAGCGGCAGGTCGAGGCTGAACTGCAGCGTGATGATCGACGAGCCGGCCGAGCTTTGCGACGACATCTGGTTCAGCGACGGCATCTGCCCGAACTGCCTCTCGAGCGGCGCCGTCACGGACGACGTCATCACGTCCGGGCTCGCGCCCGGATAGAAGGTCTGCACCTGGATCGTCGGATAGTCGACCTCGGGCAGCGCGGACAGCGGCAGAAAGCGCAGCGCGACGAGGCCGACCAGCATGATCGCCGCCATCAGCAGCGCGGTGCCGACAGGACGCAGAATAAAAGCGCGGGATGGATTCATGCGGTAAGTGCCGTGCCTTTACTTTATTGCGATGCTTGCGCCGCGTGCCGGCCGCGATGCGCGTGCGCGCCCGAGGCGCTCGCCGGAGCGCTCGCGCCGTGCGCGCCGGATGCGCCACGCGGCCGCTCGGCCGGAATCGTGATCTTCGCGCCTTCGCGCAGCCGGTCCGAACCGTCGATCACGACGCGCTCGCCGACCGCGAGGCCCGACTGGATGCTGGTGCGCTCGCCGTCGACCGGGCCGACCTTGACCTGGCGCACGGTGACCGTGTTGTCGGGCTTCACGACGTACACGAAGGTACCCATCGAGCCGTTGAGCACCGCCGAGGTCGGCACGATCACCGCGTTCCTGATCGTATCGACGAGCAGGCGAGTGTTGACGAACTGGTTCGGGAACAGGCCGTTGTCCTTGTTCTTGAAGATCGCGCGCAGTTTGATCGTGCCGGTGGTCGTGTCGATCTGATTGTCCATCGTCTTTAGCGAGCCGACTTCGAGCGGATGCGTGTTGCTGCGGTCGTACGCGGTGGCCGACAGCGACTCGCCGTTCTGCGTGTGCTGGATGATCTGCTGCAGATTGTCTTCGGAGGTCGTGAACAGCACGCTGATCGGATCGAGCTGCGTAATCACGACGATGCCGTTGGTGAGGCCCGAGGTCACGTAGTTGCCCGGGTCGACCTGACGCAGACCGACGCGTCCCGACACCGGCGCGGTGATGCGCGCGTACACGAGGTCGAGCTTGAAGCTGTCGACGTTCGCCTGATCGGACTTCACCGTGCCTTCGTATTGCCGTACCAGCGACGCCTGCGTGTCGACCTGCTGACTCGCGATCGAGTCCTGCGCGAGCAGCGTCTGATAGCGCTTCAGATCGAGACGCGCGGTGGCGAGCAGCGCCTCGTCGCGCACCAGCGTGCCCTCGGCGTTGCGCAGTGAAATTTCGTACGGGCGCGGGTCGATCTGGGCCAGTACGTCGCCCTGCTTGACCATCTGGCCTTCCTTGAAATAGACGTCCTGCAGCACGCCGCTCAGCTGCGGCAGCACGGTGACGGTGGCGAGCGGCGTGACCGTGCCGAGCGCGGTCAGCACGACCGGCATCTCGCCCTGCGTCGCGGCGGCGACGTGCACCGGCTGCGCCATGTTGGCCATCGCGTTCGGACCGCCGCGGCCGAAGCGGCCGCTGCGCGCGCCGCTCGCCGCACCCGGCGCGCTCGCGCCGCTGCCGGGCCCGCCCCACGGATGCCAGCGCCACAGCACGACGCCGAGCACGACCAGCGCCGCGACGATCAGCGCGACGGTGCGGCCGCGGTGGCGTTTCACCGCGCCGGGCGCGCTCGATTGCGCGCCGTTCGCGGACGGCTGGGGAGCGGCAGGGTGTTGGGTTTCCGGGTGCTTTTGTTGTTCGTCCATCGGTTCGGTCGGGTGGCTGGCTTGATGATGTGAGCCGCCGATGCGGTCGCCGCCATTCGAAGGGCGGTGGGCCGGCACATGGGCGGCATGTCAGGCGGTCGTGGCGGCGGGCGCCGCGCAATGTTCAGCGCGATGCTACCCGAGGCGCGGGACAGGGATGTTAACGCAATGCGGAATCATCACGGCTGGACGCGGCCGTTTCGACGGCGCTCACGGCTCGCGGCGCGCGGTCCCGCGACGGGATGCGTGATCGTACGTTGCGGCGTCTGTAACAGTCCAGCCGCGTATTTTTCGGTTGATTACGAAGGTTACAGCATGTCGGTGAATGGTCGGGCGAGGGCGGGCCGCCGTCGCCACTCCCGCAGATCGAGGGCGGCTGGCGCCGCGTTCGATCCGCGCGGCGCGCCGTTTGGCGCCGGTTGCCGCCGCCGGCTTATTCGTCGAGCCGGCGCCCCGGCGTGCCGCCGATCTCCAGGACGATCTTGTCGATGCATTCGAGCAGCGCGGGCGCGGCGCGCGCGATCAGCCAGTCGCGCGGACATTGGTCGGCCGAGCCGCCGCAATTGACCGCGTAGCGCTCGCCCGACGGCCCGACGAAGCCGAGCGCGATCGCGTTCAGCCCGTTGTACCACTCGCCGGTGGCGATTGCGAAGCCGCGCTCGAGGGTGTCCTGGATCGCGCTTGCGAGACGGCTGCCGATATAGCCCCAATCGTCACCTTCGGCCGTCTGCAGGCCGACCAGTAGACGGTCGCGGTCCGGCTGCGCGAGCGCCGCGAGGTACGCCCGGCCGACGGCGGTGCGCGTCAAGCTCATGCGCGAGCCGATTTCGAGTCGCGACACGAGCACCGCCGAACGCGGCCGGATCGCGTCGATGACGACCATGTCGTAGCGGTCGCGCACCGCCAGATGCACCGACAACGCGGTGCGTTCCGCGAGTTCGATCAGAAACGGCCGCGCGCGCGAGCGGATGTCGAAGTTGCGCAGAAAGCCGTTGCTCAGTTCGAGCACCGACGAGGTCAGCACGAAGCGCTCGCTGTCGGGTAGTCGCAGCAGAAAACCTGTGCCCACGAGCGTCGCGGTGATGCGCGACACGGTGGGCTTCGGGATGCCTGTCAACTCGGCGAGTTCGCGATTACTGAGTGGTGCGTGCGCGGCGGCGACGGCGCGCAGCACGGTCAGGCCGCGCGCGAGCGCGGTGACTTCATCGCCTGGGCCGTCTCGGTCTTTGCTGGCGGGGACCTTGGCGGCGACGGGTTGGTTGGGAGTGGATCGGTTCATGCGTTTTATGGAACAGCATTTCAAATTGTTCGTGCGACAACCTGATGATGGCCGCTCACAGAGGCACGGACATCTCCAAACCGGGGCACCCATTCATACATTTTTAAGAAAAGTCATTGTATCGGAAGAATTTGCCGATCGATGGTCGACTACATCTTTTTGCTTGACTTAGTCAGCATAACCATAAAAAATGGAACCTCATTTCGAAAGTCGCTTGTCTGCGCTGCATTGTGGTGCGCGCGAGCGGAAAAATCCCAAAATCCAGGAGCGATTGCCCGTCCAATGCGCTTGCGCCTTTCGAATTACCTTCTCTCAGGTTCTAGCACGGCCCTCGGAATGGCTAGAACTTTTTAAGGCGTCACGGCAACGTGACGCTTTTTTTTTGGTTGTTACGGGTGCACAACAAAGTCTGCAGGAACGTAAGCTTCGTCTTTCGGGTACTGCAAAGTTTTTCTGCGTTGATTGCATTTCCGGATCACGCGTGCCGGAGCCATTCTTTGTCGAACTGGGCGCGGCAATCAGAGTGGCGTCGACTGCCGATCCAGCCTTGAGCATCAGGCCTTTCTCCGTCAGGATTTCATTGACCAGCGCCAGCATTTGCACCGCCAGTCCGTGCGTTTCCAGCAGATGGCGGAACCGGAGAATCGTGCTTTCATCCGGCAAGCGAACCATCCCGCCGTCGAGACCCGCGAACTCGCGATACAGCGGAACGTCATAGAGTGCCTCTTCCATGGCAGGGTCTGACAGACCGAACCGTTGCTGCATGAAATGAATCTGCAACATCGTTGCAATCGGGAACGGCGGCCGACCGGTTTTGCCCGTGGGATAGTGCGGCTCAATCAGCACAATGAGCTTCAACCAGGGCACAACACGTCGCATCTCATCGAGAAATTCCCGTTTGCGCGTGCGCTTCGTTGACAGATCCAGACCAAGACCAAGTTGCGTCATCACACTGCTCCTCAACTAATTCGCTTTGTTTCCAGGATAGCTCAGCAGCAACGCAATGCCAGGACTTTTGCAGACCTTCCTTAACGCGGTGATGGGGTTCGGCTGAACGGTGACGGTGGATCGAACGGTCGCCCACATATCTGTTTCAAGTTGGGCCGGTTGCTTCATTGATCGTGGCGAGTTGATCCGACTCACGAGTCTGATAGAACTGAATGCGGCTGTTACCGTAACAGAAAACGGCTCCGTCACGTTTACGGGGCCGTCGGCTAAGTTGGTGTAAGGAAAAAGCGAAATCGCTCCGTTAGGATCATCGGTTTCGGATTGCCTTCTTAAGGCCAGGCGCGCGGAGCACCTGAAGCAAACGCTCCGTCGGCCGGCTAATGGGTGCCGCCTGTTATATGTTTGGCCTGGAGTCGAGCCACTGATGCCTGAATTCCAGCACGTGTGTTGAGCGGCCGCCGAAACGAATCAGACTCTCGGCGGGGTATTTGACTATCCACCTCCCGGGCAATCGCCGGATCTGATTCCCCGATACGGCGTCGCAGTCCTAATCGAGATCGCGTCTCACGCGCTGTCGTTAGCGGTCGACGCCTGGCAATCCTTTTGTCGTAACTGGCCACCGCATACGGACCGTTTTCATTCTTCCTTGACGCCTGCTGCCCGACGGATAATCCAGCCAACCGTGAGCCCCTGACCCAGGATCGACGAAACGACCACACAGTACGTCAACGCGAGGACGATGTCGCGCCCCGGTCCAGGCTGAATCGATAGTGCCAGTGCAACGGAAATGCCACCACGCAGCCCGCCCCATGTAAGCACACTCCACGCTCCTTTCGGTAGCCGGGACGCCCGCCCAAGCAGCATGACAGGCAGTCCCACCGACACCAGTCGCGCGAGCAGTGCGACCAGTGCCGCACCGGCGCCAGCGAGTAGTATCCTACCGGGGAACTCGACGAGCAGAACCTCCATGCCGATCAATACAAAAAGAACGGCATTCAGAATCTCATCGATCAACTCCCAGAACATGTCCACGTATCGCCGGGTCGTCTCGGACATCGCGTCGGCGCGGCCGCGGTTGCCGATCATCACGCCCGCAACCACCATGGCGAGTGGCCCGGAGACATGCAGATGATTAGCGAGCGCGTAGCCGCCGATCACCGATGCGAGCGTCATCAGGACTTCGACCTGGTAATGGTCGACGCTTTTGAGCAGCCGATATGTCAGATAGCCTACGACCCCGCCGAATAGCAGGCCGCCGCCGGCTTCCAGGATAAATGCAGCCAACCCCGTCTGGACGGATGGAGTGACGCCCGTGCTGGCCATCGTGAGCAGCAGAGAGAAAAGCACGACCCCGACGCCGTCGTTGAAGAGCGACTCTCCAGTAATGACCACCTTCAGGCCTTCGGGCGCGCCTGCGGACTTCAGGATGCCGATTACCGCGACGGGGTCCGTCGGCGAAATCAGGGCGCCGAACAGCAGGCAGAAGGGCAGCGCGAGTTCGACTCCGCAAAGGGGGAGCAGTTTCCACATCGCGAATCCGATCAGCAGCGTGGAGGTCGCCGTACTGAGCACAGCCAGACTGATGATCTGGGTCCGGAAAGCCCTCAGCTTGCGTAAATCCACATGCATCGCGCCGGCGAACAGCAAAAGCGACAGCATGCCTTGCAGAAGCACCTCACTGAAATTGATCGAGTTGACGAGATGCTCTTCTGCAACGCGCAGACCGTGCGCGACGCCAAGCTTGTCCAGTCCAACGATCGCAAGGGAGAGTCCGAGCGCCGTTACCATGACGCCGATCGTCGTCGGAAGCCTCAGAAAGCGGTGATTCACATACGCCAGTAGCGCGGTGACGACCAGACAGATGGCAATGATGTCGAGCATGCGGCGTGGTGGGGGATGAAGGTTCTGGGCTGGATTGAGCGGACCAGCGGCGCTGGATCATGTGATCGGATTCGCACGGGAAATCTATGTTGAATTTTCTGCATCCGGACTCCAGCCGTGCCTTGGGAAACGGGAGTATACGCGGTTGCCAAACGGGTCATCCGGCAGACGCGTGGGGCAGCCAGGCGCCTGAAATCCTGTCCCAGGCATTAACCCGGACACGCTCAGGAACGGCCCGAGCGGTATTCGGAAGCGTTTATTGTGCCTCTCGAGTAGCCAATTCCGCGTGCGGTGCGAACGATGACCTCTTTGCACCGTCCTCCGTCTGTTGCTTGTTCACGACGTGGAGCGTGCGCGTCGGGAAAGCGAATTCAATACCCCGTCTACCAAATTGCGTCATCAACTCGAGATTGATTCCCTGCTGTATGTCCATGTACAGGTTGTAGGCGGGATCGGTGACGTAATACACGACTTCGAAATCGAGCGAGCTGTCGCCGAACCCCTTGAAATGCGCACGATCAAAGCGGGTCTTTCCGGCGGATTCGACTGCCTTCTGTACCATGGCAGGAACGGCGCGCAATTGCTCGGGACTCGCATCGTATGTCACCCCGAAATTAAACAGAATGCGCCGCTCGGCCATTCGCTTGTAGTTGTGAATCGTGTTTTTCAGCAGTTCGGTATTGCTGCAAACGATCTGTTCTCCACTCAGACTCCGGATGCGCGTGGTCTTGAGTCCGATGTGCTCGATGCTCCCGGCAATCTCACCGAAGACGATGAAGTCGCCAATCTCGAATGGCTTGTCGAGTCCGATGGCCAGCGATGCGAAAAGATCACTCAGAATGCTTTGTACCGCGAGTGCGACGGCAACACCACCCACACCCAGGCTCGCGACAAACGCGGTGATGTTCACGCCCATGTTGGCGAGCACCGCCAGCATAAGAACGGACCACAGCAGCGCGCGCAACGTCCACGACAGCATGGTCGTGATGACCGGATTGTGGGCGAGCCTCTCTGTCGCTTCCAGCCGCCTCTCGGTCCATAGCGTCACGCCACGGTTTATCCACAGGGCCAGCTGAAAACCGATGATGAGAAACCAGAGATGGCCAAGACGGACGTCCCACCTGTCCGGCAATGTCAGAAACTTCGTGCCGACCAGCGCTGCTGCCGCGAGTAGCGTAAGCCGGTGCGTGCCTTCAATGACCTGAACCAGCATATCGTCGAGACGGGTTGACGTTCGTTGGGACAGCATCGAAAGGCGCGTGATGGCGAACTTCAGCAGATAGATCAACGCCAGGTAGCTGACGATGGTCGCGATCGCCGCATAGACCCACTCGCTGGCAGGGATACCCAGAAACACGTTCAGGTCGAGCCACTTTTTCATCGATTTTCCTCCCCAATTGATTCCGAGTGACGGAACTCATAGACGTGAGCGGTGTAAGCGCTCGTAGCGGTCTGTCAGGCCTCCAGGAAGATAGTTCCCCCAATCAGTTCGAGTCGGTCGCGTGGATGCGCATTCCCCTTTGACTCGATCTGGCGCGGCCCGGGCGCTCGTCCGGCTCACCTCTTCAGAAATCCAGTGTCGTGCATTTCCTGAGAAACTCGATGCATTCAGGCTGGTTTGGCCAGCACGACGAAGCCGTTGTACTCGTCAAGCTGCTCTCGCCGCTCAGCCATGTCGGTCTCCATCGTCAAGTATGCGGAACCGCCGTGCGCGGCTCAGTCCCGGTTTTCGTCGCACCATTTGATAGCCCACGCTTTCGCGCAAGATATGGCATCGGCCTCGTCGGCGAACGAATCGATATCACCTGAATCATGCGTTTCGACGCGGTCTTCCGCGTCGCCCGGTCCGCGACTGATTCTGGCTCTCGCAACGTAACGACCATCGTTAGCGCGGTGCGCCCGGCAATCGATGTGAAATGTTCCGTAGTCGTACTGCATCGCGGCACCTCAACATTCGTTTGTTACATCAGTTGTCACGCAATCAGTCTGCATGTGCTCTTCAGCGGGGCTGCAACGCGCTGTCGCGTGGGTACTCGAGCCGATTGCGTCGTCGGCGTAGGCCGGCACGATGCGCCAATCGCCGTCGGTTAGCTCGCGCGATCGGCTGAATGTCCCAGCACCGGTTCACGGTCGTCACTGCGCTCAGCAGCCGAGAGATCCCTCAGAAAACTCGAACTCCACCAGTGCACATCGAACTGGCGGATCCGCCCCATCAATGCTGCGTGACGACTGATCCGTTCTTCGATTGACATCGTCAGCGCGCGCTGAATGACGTGCGCTGTCCCGTGCGTATCGTACGGATTCACAAGAAGAGCTTCTTTCAATTGTTCCGCTGCGCCGGCAAATCGGGAGAGAACCAGCACGCCGGGATCGCCCGGGTCCTGCGCGGCGATAAACTCCTTGGCGACCAGGTTCATCCCATCGCGCAGTGGCGTGACAAGCGCGACGCGGCTTGCGCGATATAGTCCCGGTAGCCGCTTACGGGCGACGTTGCGATGAATATAACGAACCGGCATCCAGTCAAGTTCGCCGAAGTCACCGTTTATCGCGCCGCAGAGGCTGTCCATCTCGCGGCGCAGATCGTCATAGGCACCCACGTCTTCCCGGCTCGGGGACGCGATCTGGATGAGTGTTGCACTGTTGCGGTTCTCGGGGTAGTTCGCCAGAAGCTCACGAAACGCGTGCACGCGCTGCGGTAGACCCTTTGAGTAATCCAGCCTGTCGACGCCGAGAAGCAGGCGGCGTCGGGAGTACTCCTGTCGCATACGATCGAACATTTCGACACCCTCCCGGTCCTGCGCGAGAGCGGCGAACTCATCGACGTCGATTCCTATCGGATACGCCCCGACCCGCAACGTGCGATTGAAGGCCCGAAGCTGTGCGCCGGGTAGCGCGTCAGCGCCGGCTTCGGACTCTACGTAGCGCGTAAAATGCGTTACATCCGCTTCGCTCTGGAAGCCGGCCAGATCGTAGGCGAATAGTGAACGCATGAGCCATTCGTGCTCTGGAATGGCCGCCATGATGAGAGGCGGTGGCATCGGGACATGCAGAAAGAATCCGATCCGGTTGCCGCACCCCATCGCTCTGAGTTCGGCAGCAAGGGGGATCAGGTGATAGTCATGGACCCAGATGATGTCGTCGGGCCTGAGCAACGGTAGCAGCTTTCGCGCGAACAGCTGGTTGACCCGCCGGTACCCTGCTGCGAATCGTACATCAAAATTCGCAAGGTCCAGCCGGTAGTGGAATACCGGCCATAAGACATCGTTCGCGTATCCCAGATAGTAGCTATCGTAATCCTGCTGGTTCAGGTCAAGCGTCACCAGTTGTATGTTCCCGACTGTTTGCAGTCTGACGCTGGTCTCGCTGTCAGATTCGGGTGCCGCGTCGCGAATCTTGCCGCTCCAGCCAAACCACATCCCACCTGTCTGTTGCAGACTCTCTTTTACCGCTACAGCGAGACCTCCCGCTGCGGCCTTCCGGAGATCAGCAGTGCGATTCGAAACAACAACAAGACGGCTCACTCAATCCCCCGGTTGGATACCGCAGCGCAAGGCAAGGGCGTGAGCGTGTTATCAGCAGGTCCGATTTGCCCAGCGCTACCGCTTGTCGCGAGGACAAAACCGCCTTTACCAAGCGTCCGTTCTTTACTACAGTGTGTAAGCAATCGTAACACAGTAGTGTTAGCGCTATTCAAAGCCGCGAAGTTCACTACGAATGGGCTGGAAAAAGGCTCAAGGCCAGGGCCGGTGAGTGGGTGGGACAGGAATTGAGCAAGAAAAACACTTTCCATTCCTATCGAGGCGCCACGGCGAAGTACATCCTGCAGGCGTTGCTGCAGCCTGCAGCTGGCTGCGGGATGTTGGTGGCAATCGTCATGATTGCGCTATCCGCTTTCGTGCTATATCAGAGCCGTCGCGATGCCGCAGAATATACTCGAATCAACCTTCGCAATATCGCCCTGATTGCAGAGCGGTGGAATCGTCGTCCTGGTCATCAGTCTCGACTACTTTCGCGCCTTGCTGTTTCGCTAATCGGGAAGGATGGCGTCACGATCATGCGTCAACCTCTCGGTAATGGGATCCTTGGGAAGGACATCGGCCAGTCCCATACATTTCGGCGATTCATCTCGGCACCCGAGGGAAGCTTTAGGCCTCTTTTGAAACCCGAGTGGGTGATTTGGCGGGTCAAGGGCGGGCGTGAGCCCGGCGCAGCGAACCCTTGAGGCGCCCTGAACCGACAAGCTGGTGCATGGCTGGTTGCGGCAGAATGCGGCAACCAGCCATGCGAGACGAAGCGAACATGACGAATCAACTCTTTGAAGCCGCCTTGGGAATCAAGGCCCCGTGGTACGTGCAAGGCGTCGACTTCGACACGGCCAAACGGCAGCTCACGATTGCCGTGGACTTTGTCGCTGGCAGCCGCTTCGCCTACCCCGGGGTCGCCGGTGAGCACCCAGTGCATGACACGCAAATC
>NZ_JACHDL010000013.1:0-198249 GCF_014201055.1 Paraburkholderia sp. CI2 | reverse complement strand
GACGTGAGCACGGTAGCTATTGACGAAACCTCGTACCGGCGCGGCCACGAGTATCTGACGCTGGTCGCCGACATGCAGGCGCGACGGGTCGTGTTCGTCACGCCCGGGCGTGAAGCGAAGACGATTGAAGGCTTCGCGGCATATCTGAGCCAACACCACGGCACGCCCGAGCAGGTCACCTCGGTGAGCATCGACATGTCGCCCGCCTTCATCAAAGGCGTGGGCGAACATCTGCCCAATGCGCGGCTGACGTTCGACAAGTTTCACGTCGTCGCCCACGCGTCCAAGGCGCTTGATACGGTGCGCCGCCAACAACAGAAAGCCGACCCACAACTTAAAGGGATGCGCTGGACGCTGCTCAAGGACGCCAACAAACTGAATCTGGCGCAATTGACCGACCTCGAGGCGCTGGTCAGGCAGTACGCCACCAAGCGCACCGCCCGCGCATGGCTGTATCGCGAGCAACTGCGCGAGATTCTCGAGCGCAAGCAAATCCATGTCGTCTCCGAGATGTTGCGGCAGTGGTGCACCAACGTCATGCGCTCGAAAGTCGAGCCGATGAAGGACGTCGCGCGTCTGATTCGTCGGCACTTCGACGGCATCGTCGCCTGGACTCAGACGCGCCAGACCAACGGCTTCATCGAAGCAATCAACGGCTTGTTTCAAGCGGCCAAGCGAAAGGCTCGCGGCTACACGCGCTTCGCGACGATGCGCACGGTCCTCTTTCTCGTTGCTGGCAAGCTCGATTTCTCCGGCTTCAACCCGCATGCCTCGTGAGCCCCGTTACCCACTGCATTTTCAAAAGAGCCAAATTACTCTGGTGGTGGCGCAAACGACATCGTGGGTCGCGATCACCAATATTCAAAACGCCACGCCAAGACGGCAGTGTACGAAGAAGTCCGAATCTTGAGGGTCCCCGAAAACGGCGGTGCTAATCTAGCTTCTTCGCAAGATCCTCGGCTCTCGGATGGTAGTAGCGCATAAGCATCTTCGTGTCGCGGTGGCCTGTAACCTTCGCCAGCTCATGGAGTGGAAATTCTTCAGCAAGGCGTGACGTTGCCTCGTGTCGCAAGTCGTGAAAGCATAGCAGATGCGGACGCTGCCTTTACATATGCGAGTTCATCGGTTGAGGTGCCTCTCTGGGCATCGCGTTCGATGCTCGAAATTCGTCGGGTGCGCTCATTCTTGATCGTAGGTTTGCGCACCAGTTCGACCGGGTTGGATATGCTCTCCAAGCCCCGTTCCTTGCGCGCGACTGTGAAAAAATGCGACTGCAAGCCGGCGGACAACCGTCGCCGGGCTATGAGTGACACACCATTCGTCGCGCAGCTTCGCAATGTCAGGCCGCCGGATCGCTGCAAGTGGTCGGTTTGCGAGCCACGAGTCGCGCAGTTGGCGAATGATCGATTTTTCCTCCGTTGCGCCTCGTTTGTGCGATGCAATCTCGCGCTCGTAGCGATCCAGCGCTTCGGTGAAGGTTGTGCTTTCAGCTTCCGCGCTGCTAACGAAGCGTCCCCGGCCCATCTCGCGTGCGATGGACCTCGCCCACTTCTCAGCATCTGCCTTGGTGTCGAAGGTCTTCGACTCTTGGGGGTAGCCTTTTCTGCGAATTTTGGCTTGCCACTGAAGATCGCCGCGTTTGGTAAAGGTCAGAAGCTCGATCCTCCTCCCAACGAGATTCTTGAGCGGTAAGCCGCGCAATACCGAGGCCTCCTCAACGTCTAAAACCCTTGGCGCCCCGCGGGGCGCAGTGGCGCAGCGTCGTGGCTAAGTCTACGGAACCAAGGGTAGCAGTCCGAGACACGTGCGCACCTGATGCTCCTCCGCGAGGTTGACCGAAACCTCCTCCGTAACGATGGCCCTGCACCCAAACGCGAAAAGGGTTACAGGCTGTTCACCTGTAACCCTTCGAGTTCCTCAATCGAGGCAATTTGAGCGAACCGCAGCCGGACCGCAGCTCTCAAAACATGCGACGTGGACCTAACGTTGAGTGCTGTCTGATGATAAGCGCGAAAATCCAATTATTTCCGTGCATTCGAGTCCAGCTAACCCGGCGCTAGTCCAATGATTTCCGTTTCCCTGCACTACAACACACCCTCAAACGTCGATATTCCCCGCCCTCAACGCATTCGACTCAATAAAAGCCCTGCGCGGCTCCACATCATCCCCCATGAGCGTAGTAAAGATGCCATCAGCAGCAATAGCATCCTCAATCTGCACCCGAAGAAGACGCCGCACCGCAGGATCCATAGTCGTCTCCCAAAGCTGCTCCGGATTCATCTCCCCGAGGCCTTTATAGCGCTGCTTGGACATGTTCCTCTCAGCATCAGCCAGCAGCCACTTCATCGCACTCTTAAAGTCGGTGACAGCCATACTCCGCTCCCCACGCTTGATCACAGCGCCAGAGCCAATCAACCCCTTGAACGTATTAGCGGTCGTCACAAGCTGCTGATAATCCGCAGTCAACTGAAACTCTTCATCGATCACAGAAATCTTCTGATTCCCATGATGCGTCCGCGCGACGCGCAGCGAGCGCAGCTCCCGCACAGGGTCATACATCGTGGTCACGGTCACCTCAGGCTTCAACGCATCATCCCGCAGCTTCGCTTCGAGCGCGCGCGCCGAAGCCTCGGCCGCCTGCTCACTGGACAGATCGATAGCAACCCCATCCATCACGGCCTCGAGCGCACCCGCGTCATACAGCCGGCTCAACCGATCAACCACGGCCTGCGCCAACAGATAAGCCCGAGCCAACTCACCCAACGCATCCCCGGTAATCGGAGTCGCACCTTCAGAAGCCACCAACTCCGACCCCTGCAACGCGAGCCGAAGAATATGAGCGTTGACTTCCGACTCATCCTTCAGATACCGCTCATCCTTCCCCGCCTTGATCTTGTAAAGCGGCGGCTGCGCGATATAGATATACCCTCGCTCGATCATCTCCGGCATCTGCCGATAGAAGAACGTCAACAACAGCGTCCGAATGTGCGCGCCATCGACGTCAGCATCGGTCATGATGATGATGCGGTGATAGCGCAGCTTGTCGAGATTGTAGTCTTCCTTACCGATCCCGCACCCAAGCGCGGTAATCAGCGTAACGATCTGCTCGGAAGAAAGCAGCTTGTCGTAGCGCGCCTTCTCGACGTTCAGCACCTTGCCGCGCAGCGGCAAGATAGCCTGAAACTTCCGATCACGCCCCTGCTTCGCCGACCCACCCGCCGAGTCACCCTCGACGATATAAATCTCCGACTTCGCCGGATCCTTCTCCTGGCAATCGGCGAGCTTGCCGGGCAAACCGACGCCATCGAGCACGCCCTTACGACGCGTCATCTCACGCGCCTTGCGCGCCGCGTCGCGCGCACGCGCCGCATCGACGATCTTGCCGCAGATGATCTTCGCGTCGGCCGGCGTCTCGAGCAGGAATTCCTCGAGCGCCTTTGCGACCACTTCTTCCACCGGCGCGCGCACTTCCGACGACACCAGCTTGTCCTTCGTCTGCGAGCTGAACTTCGGCTCCGGCACCTTCACCGACAGCACGCACGACAGCCCTTCACGCATGTCGTCGCCCGAGGTCTCGACCTTTGCCTTCTTCGCGACTTCGTGATCGGCGATGTACTTGTTCAGCACGCGCGTCATCGCCGCACGCAGACCGGTAAGGTGCGTGCCGCCATCGCGCTGCGGAATGTTGTTCGTGAAGCACAGCACGTTTTCGTTGTAGCTGTCGTTCCACTGCATCGCCACTTCGACGCCCACACTATCCTTCTCGCCCATGATGTGGAAGATGTTCGGGTGCAGCACGGACTTGTTCTTGTTGATGTACTCGACAAAACCCTTCACGCCGCCGACGAACGCGAAATCCTCTTCCTTACCCGAGCGCTGATCCACCAATCGAATCCGCACGCCGTTATTGAGGAACGAAAGCTCACGAATCCGCTTCGCGAGAATGTCGTAGTGGTATTCAACATTGCCGAAAATCTTTTCATCGGCCATGAAATGCACTTCGGTGCCGCGGTTTTCGGTGTCGCCGATCACCTGTATCGGCGACGTGGTCACGCCGTCGATCTCTTCGAGCACGCGGTTCTGCGGCACACCACGGTGGAATTCCATGAAGTGCTTCTTGCCGTCGCGGCGCACGGTGAGGCGCAACCACGCCGACAGCGCGTTCACGCACGACACGCCCACGCCGTGCAGGCCGCCCGACACCTTGTAGCTGTTCTGGTCGAACTTGCCGCCGGCGTGCAGCTCGGTCATCACGATTTCGGCGGCGCTGCGCTTCGGATCGTGCTTGTCGTCCATCTTGAGGCCGGTCGGCACGCCGCGGCCGTTGTCGGTGATCGACACGGAGTTGTCTGCGTGGATGATCACCTGGATGTCGTTGCAATGGCCGGCGAGCGCTTCGTCGATCGAGTTGTCGAGCACTTCGAACACGAGGTGGTGCAAACCGGTGCCATCCGATGTATCCCCGATGTACATCCCAGGCCGCTTGCGCACGGCTTCCAGACCTTCGAGGATCTGGATGGACGAGGCGCCGTAGCTGTTATCGGGCTGCGTATTGTTCGTTTCAGTCATGGATTTTTTCCGGTTCTGCGTTACTGCAAGGTTGCTGCTCTGGACTTTTCAAAACGCCATAAAAACGCCAAAGGGGCGCTGCGCCCCTTGGTGTTCTTCTTGATGTTGGACGCGTCAGATGCGCATCGGCATCACCACGTACTTGAATTCGTCGTTCTCGGGAATCGTGATCAACGCGCTGGAGCTGGCATCACCCAGGCTCACCTGCAGCATGTCGACCTTCAAATTCGCGAGCACGTCGAGCAGATACGTGACGTTGAACCCGATATCGACGCTGTCGCCGTCGTATGCGATTTCCAGTTCTTCCTGCGCCTCTTCCTGATCGGCGTTGGTCGACATGATCTTCAACTGGCCCGGCTCGACGATGCAGCGCACGCCCTTGAACTTATCCGACGTCAGAATCGCCGCGCGTTGCAGCGAACGCTGCAGTTCTTCGCGGCCAATCTGGAATTTGTTCTTGTGCGACTTCGGAATCACGCGCTGGAAGTCGGGGAACTTGCCTTCCACGAGCTTCGACACGAGTTCAACCTGACCGAACGTGAACTTGACCTGCGTCTGCGCGATGTCAATCTTCAGCGTGTCGTCGATGTCTTCGAGCAGGCGCTGCAGTTCGAGAATCGTCTTGCGCGGAATGATCACTTCGTGGCGCGCGAAGGAGCCCTCGATCTTCATCGACGAGAACGCGAGGCGGTGACCGTCGGTCGCGACCGCCATCAGCTGATCGCCGTCCACCACCAGCAGCATGCCGTTCAGGTAGTAGCGGATGTCCTGCTGGGCCATCGAGAAATGGACCATGCCGAGCAGCTGGCGGAACGTCTTTTGAGGAACCACCAGGCTCGCGCCGTAGTCCTTGGCCTGAGCGACGGTCGGGAATTCGTCCGCGGCGAGCGTCTGCAGCGCAAAGCGGCTCTTGCCGGATTGCACGGTCAGACGCTTGTCGTTCAGCGTCAGCGTGACCTGGCCGTCAGGCATCGCGCGCAGAATGTCGAGGAGCTTGCGCGCCGCCACCGTGGTCGCGACCGAATCGCCGCCCACGCCGAAATCGGCGCGCGTGGTGATCTGCAACTCCAGGTCGGTCGACAGGAACGATACGTCAGGACCGTTCTTGGTGATCAGCAAATTGGCGAGGATCGGCAACGTATGGCGGCGTTCGACGATGCCGCTCACGGTTTGCAGCGGCCTGAGGAGGTTGTCGCGTTCGGTCTTGACCAGTTGCATAGGGTTCCTTCGTTGATATAACGGCCTGCACGCCTTACGGGACAAGCTTTTCAGCGCGCAGCCACGGCTCCCCGTCGGCGCCCTGAAAAGCGCCCGACACGGCGTGAAATCCGCCCGTCGCCGCCGGGCGGTTAAACCTGTATTGTGCCTGAAAACGGGACCGCCTCACTAAAATGGGGGCGAGTTCGGGAATAAACAGGTCGATTTTGTAGGGCGTGGTCCGGGCTGCCGCCGACTTGTCGCGCCGCTGCGCGGCGCTACCGGTTCGCAGGCTCGTTGTTCCGCCACTCCTGGCCGGTTGCGCCGCAAATTCGTCACGGGTTTGCCGCGCTTTTTACGTCGCTTCTGCCCGCTTACCGTCGCGTTCCTTGTCATTTCCCGTTCGGACCCGACAGCGCCGCCGGGTTGCGGGTCACCTGCCCGTTTCTCGATTTACAGCGTTTTCGCGGCCTCATTCAAACCACTGCGTAGCCGCTTCCAGCGTTTCCTGCCGCCGACGTCCGTTTCACGGTCGCGTGCGGCGAGCCCCCGTTTAGCCCTTCAGCGTCTGCTCCAGCACGTGCAGTTCGTGATTCAGCTGCGCGTCCTTGCTGCGCTCGTCGGCGATCTTGCGCACCGCGTGCAGCACCGTCGTGTGGTCGCGCCCGCCGAACAGCTCGCCGATTTCCGGCAGACTCTTCTGCGTCAATTCCTTCGCCAGGTACATCGCGATCTGCCGCGGCCGCGCGATGTTCGCCGGACGCTTCTTCGAATACATGTCCGCGACCTTGATGCTGTAGAAGTCGGCGACCGTTTTCTGGATGTTTTCCACCGAAATCTGCCGGTTCTGCACCGTCAGCAGGTCTTTCAGCGCTTCCTTGGTCAGTTCGATCGTGATTTCGCGGCCGTGGAACTTCGAATACGCGAGGATCTTGCGCAGCGCGCCCTCGAGCTCGCGCACGTTCGAGCGGAGATGCTTCGCGACGAAGAACGCGACGTCCTCATTCAGGCTCACGAACTCCGATTGCGCCTTGCGCATCAGAATCGCGACGCGCATTTCGAGTTCGGGCGGCTCGATCGCCACCGTCAGGCCGGAGTCGAAGCGCGAGATCAGGCGATCGTCGATACCCGAGATTTCCTTCGGATACGTATCGCTCGTGATGATCACTTGCGCCTTGTTGGCGACCAGCGCCTCAAAAGCGTAGAAGAATTCCTCCTGCGTGCGCGACTTGCCCGAGAAGAACTGAATATCGTCGATCAGCAGCAGGTCGAGCGAGTGGTAGTAGCGCTTGAAGTCGTCGAACGCCTTGCGCTGGTACGCCTTCACGACATCGGACACGTACTGTTCCGCGTGGATGTAGCGAATCCGCGCGCCGGGTTTGTCCATCAGCAACTGATTTCCGATAGCATGGATCAGGTGTGTCTTGCCGAGGCCCACGCCACCGTACAGGAACAGCGGGTTATACGAAATGCCGGGGTTGTCGGCGACCTGGATCGCCGCGGCGCGCGCGAGCTGATTCGCCTTACCGGTCACGAAGTTGTCGAAGGTCAGCACGGGGTTCAGCTTCGAGCGCTCGTACATCGAGTCGCTCTCGCTGGATGCCGTCGCGCCCACGCCTTGGCCTGGGCGCCACGTGCGGCGTCCGGCGGCGGCTTCGTTCGCGTCCAGGCTCGGCAGATCGAGATCTGCAACGTCTTCGGCGGCGCTGCGCGAATTCGCGTTTTGCGCTGCGAGCGCCGCAGCCGCGGCTGCGGGATTCGCGCGCGCGGCATGCGCGGCGTGCACGGCGCCGACAGCCGCATCGACGGCCGCGACGCCACCGGCACTACCGCCCTGCGGCGCGGCTGAAGCCGGGCGTGCCGACGACGGAGCCGGCGCCGCGGCCGTTGGGCTACGCATGCCGGCCTTCGGATCCAATACGAATTGCACGTCCACCGGCGCATGCCAGAAATCGCGGGCCATATCCGCGATGCGGCCGGAGAACTGGCTCTTGACCCAGTCGAGCTTGAAGCGGTTCGGCGCGGCAATGCTCAACGTGTTCGCATCGGCGTCGAAGGCGACCGGGGCCAAGGGTTTGATCCACGTCACGTACTGCTGGGGCGTAAGCTCACGCTCCAGCAATGCGGAACAGTGTTGCCAGAATTCGTTCATCAAGTTGCTATCGTTATGGTGTGCACGGCGGTCGCCGCTGCCCCTGTCGCGCACGCGCAACAAGGCTCTGAGCAGCCAGGCGTAACGGCCCCAGGCGCCTGTGCCACAAGGGTCTGCGGGACAAGCGTGCCGGAGCGGCGTGCAACATTTTTGGGAAGTAAGGCGAGATTCTAACGCCAAAACGAACCCGAAAGTGAGTTATCCACAGGGACCGATCGCTTGGTCCGGCAACCCCCGGCTACGCCAGACGACGGCTAAACTATTGACGGCCAACGGAAAACCAGTTTAAATAGCGGGTTCCGCGAAAACCAATTTCAGTAAACCACCGGCCATTGCGCTTTCAGCGATGATCGCGCGGTTTTTTTCGATCAAGTGAGAGCAACATGAAACGTACTTACCAACCTTCCGTTACCCGTCGCAAGCGCACCCATGGCTTCCGCGTTCGCATGAAGACCGCTGGCGGCCGCAAGGTCATCAACGCACGTCGCGCGAAGGGCCGCAAGCGCCTCGCGATCTAAGGCAAGCGGATTGCGCGCTGTGACCGAAACCCGCGGCGAAGCGGGAGCGGCCGGGGCGCAGCAACCGGGCTCGGTTCCGTTGCGAGCGCAAGCCGCCTTCCCCAAAGCCGCAAGGCTGCTAAAAACGGATGAATTTTCATCCGTTTTTCGTTTGCGGCCGTGGCGCCGTACCGCACACTTCGTCGTGTACGGCCGGCCCACCGGCAACGAGGCGCGTCTTGGCCTCGTGATCGGTAAGAAGTATGCGCCGCGCGCGGCTACGCGGAATCTGGTGCGCCGGATCGCGCGCGAAGCCTTCCGGCTGCGTCGCACGGAATTCGGCGGTTGGGATGTGCTGCTGCGTCTACACGCGCGTTTCGACAAAAAAGCTTTGCCGAGCGCGTCGTCGTCGCCGTTGAAGGCGCTGTGCCGCAGCGAAATCGAGGCGCTGCTCGACAAGGCAGCGCGCGAAATTACCCGTCGTCAGGCGCCGCCCGCGGAGGCGCCCAGGACGGAATGACGCAGTGACCGCCCGCACCACGGTCGCCGCAACGGGCGTTACGCCGGCAGCTTCAGAGCGCGGGCGTCGTCCTGTACTTCACGTTGCGCGGCGCCGCACGGCCGCACCTGCCATGCAAACGGTACTCTTCGCTTTATTGCGCTTTTACAAGCTTGCCGTGAGCCCCATGCTCGGCAACCGGTGCCGTTTTTACCCTTCCTGCTCTGATTACGCGCGCGAGGCAATCCAGTATCATGGCGCCGCGCGCGGGACTTATCTCGCCGTGAGGCGTGTTTGCCGCTGCCACCCGTTTTCCGCGGGCGGCATCGATCTCGTCCCGCCACCCACTTCTGAAAAGCGCTGACGCGCCGTTCCATCGACACTGAGACAACGCATGGATATCAAACGCACCGTCCTATGGGTCATCTTTTTCATGTCAGCTGTCATGCTGTTCGACAACTGGCAACGCGACCACGGACGCCCGTCGATGTTCTTCCCGAGCACGACGCCGACCCAGACCGCCGGCAGCGCCGCGCCGGGCACCACGACACCGGGCACCCAGCCGGCCAATCTGCCGACAACTAACGCGGCCGCGCCGGGCAACGCGCCAGCGGCCGAGCAATCGCAGCTCGTGAAGTTCGGCACCGACGTCTATAGCGGCGAAATCGACACCCGCGGTGCCACATTGTCGCGCCTGTCGCTCGTCAAGCAGGGCGACGGCAAGCAGCCGGATCTCGTGATCACGCTGTTCGACAAGACGAACAATCACACGTATCTGGCGCGCACCGGCCTGCTCGGCGGTGACTTCCCGAATCACAACGACATCTTTACGCTGATGCCGAATCAGCCGACCCACCTGGCCGACGGCCAGAACTCGTTCCAGATGAGCTTCGAGTCGCCGGAAAAGGGCGGCCTCCGGGTCATCAAGACGTATACGTTCACGCGCGGCAGCTACGTGATCGGCGTCGAGACGAAGGTCCAGAACGTCGGCACCACGCCGGTGACGCCGCAGATCTATATGGAACTCGTGCGCGACGACCAGCCGGTCGAAACGCCGCGCTTCTCGCACACGTTCATCGGACCGGCTGTCTACACGAACGAGCATCACTTCCAGAAGATGACGTTCAGCGATCTCGACAAGAACAAGGAAAACTTCGCGACGTCGGCCAACGACGGCTGGGTCGCGATGGTCCAGCACTACTTCGCGTCGGCCTGGATTCCGCAGGAAGGCGTGAAGCGCGAGTTCTACGCCGAGAAGATCGATCCGTCGCTGTATCGCGTCGGCATGAAGGAGGCGATGCCGACCATTCAACCGGGCCAGACCGTCAGCGTGTCCGCGCGTCTGTTCGCCGGTCCGGAAGAAGAAAAGATGCTCGCAGGTATCGCGCCGGGTCTCGATCTGGTGAAGGACTACGGCTGGGTCACGATCATCGCGAAGCCGCTGTTCTGGCTGCTGTCGAAGATCCACAGCTATGTCGGCAACTGGGGCTGGTCGATCGTGCTGCTCACGGTGCTGATCAAGGCGGTGTTCTTCCCGCTGTCGGCCGCGAGCTACAAGTCGATGGCGCGCATGAAGGCGATCACGCCGCGCATGCAGGCGCTGCGCGAGCGTTTCAAAGGCGATCCGCAGAAGATGAACGCGGCGCTGATGGAGCTGTACAAGACCGAGAAGGTCAATCCGTTCGGCGGCTGTCTGCCGGTCGTGATCCAGATCCCGGTGTTCATCTCGCTGTACTGGGTGTTGCTGTCGTCGGTGGAAATGCGCGGCGCGCCGTGGATTCTATGGATCCAGGATCTGTCGCAGCAGGACCCGTACTTCATCCTGCCGATCCTGATGGCCGTGTCGATGTTCCTGCAGACCCGCTTGAACCCGACGCCGCCGGACCCAGTTCAGGCGAAGATGATGATGTTCATGCCGATCGCGTTCTCGGTGATGTTCTTCTTCTTCCCCGCAGGTCTCGTGTTGTACTACGTCGTGAACAACGTGCTGTCGATCGCGCAGCAGTACTACATCACGCGGATGATGGGCAGTTCGAAGGCGAAGCCGGCCTGATGTTCCGTCCGGCGGCGGCCCGCAGGGCCGCCGTGACGCAAGCTCAAAACGAAAAGCCGCCCGGTGCGAACCGGGCGGCTTTTTTTATGGTGCGGTTGTAGGAAATGCGGCGGGCGGCTGCGCTTGAGTTTCGTCGTTCACTCTTCGTCGGAATCTTCGCCGTAAAAACGCACGATCATTTCCTCGACCAGATTCCGGTCCTTCGGGGTCAACGATGCGATCTTCGAAGCGAGTTCGATCGTTTCGGGTGTCGGCGGATATTTTTCGCCACGTGCCATCGGTCGTGCGCTGGCGCCGGGCGGTGGTCCGTAATGGAGCCGGTGCTCCTTGACGTTCAACCATTCGGCGAGCGTGCGCAACTTGTCCGGCTTCGGGATCGTCGTGCCCGTCAGCCATTTGTGTGCGGTCTGGGGCGTCACGGGCCGCTCGCCGTAATAGCGAAGATTGAATTGCTCGGCGAGTTTGGTCCCGCCGCGGATTTTCAGCGGCTCCAGCAGATCCTTCAGCCTCTTGGCGAAGGCGGCTTTTTCTTTGTCGGTCGGCATGGGCCAGATTGTGCAATTCGGAGTTCAGCCAGTTGACAACCGATCAAGCTTTGTTTTCTCTTATTTGAGATAGTTTTAGCTTGCAGCGCGCGCCCCATAACGCATTGCGCGAATTTGATTTTTTTCATCTCTCGACTGCCAGGCTTGGCTTTACCTGAACTGCAGTTCCTGCCGAGTCTCAATAATTCCCAAGTAGCGCGGTAATAATCCTAGCTTAATTGGGATAAATCTGAGTTGTTCAAACGATAGGGGCGAACGGGCACGTCATCCGCTTCGCGTCCTTGTCGCCAGCCCTTCCGTGCGAGGCGCGCGCGTTACAATGCCTCGCGCCGGCTCGACCGACGCGGCCCTGCCCTTCCCCTCCCGTTTCGCCCGACTTCACATGCTCACGACCGACTCCGATTCCATCGTTGCCATTGCTACCGCGCCCGGCCGGGGAGGCATCGGCGTCGTGCGGATTTCGTTCGGCCGCGCTGGCGCGGCGGCGGCCCAGCCGTTGATGCAGGCCCTCACCGGCCAGACGCTCGCGGCGCGTCACGCGAGCTACGTGCCGTTTCTCGACGCGAGCGGCAATCCGCTCGATCGCGGCATCGCGCTGTACTTTCCGGCGCCGCATTCGTACACCGGCGAGCACGTGCTTGAACTGCAAGGCCATGGCGGCCCGGTCGTGCTGCAATTGGTCCTGCAGCGCTGCATCGACGCCGGCCGCGCGTTCGGTCTACGGCTCGCCGAGCCCGGCGAATTCACGCGTCGCGCGTTTCTGAACGACAAGCTCGACCTCGCGCAGGCCGAGGCCGTCGCCGATCTGATCGAGGCGAGCACCGAGGCCGCCGCGCGTTCGGCCGGCCGCTCGCTCGACGGCGCGTTCTCGCGCGACATCCACGCGCTGGTCGAAGAGGTGATCACGCTGCGGATGCTGGTCGAAGCGACGCTCGACTTCCCGGAAGAGGAAATCGACTTCCTCGAAGCCGCCGACGCGCGCGGCAAGCTCGTGCGCATACGCGAGCGTCTCGCGCACGTGCTGAGCGAGGCGCGCCAGGGCGCGTTGCTGCGCGAAGGTTTGTCGGTCGTGCTGGCGGGGCAGCCGAACGTCGGCAAGTCGTCGTTGCTGAATGCGCTCGCCGGCGCCGAACTCGCGATCGTCACGCCGATCGCCGGCACGACGCGCGACAAGGTAGCGCAGACGATCCAGATCGAAGGCATCCCGCTGCACGTGATCGACACGGCCGGCCTGCGCGAGACCGAGGACGAGGTCGAGAAGATCGGCATCGAGCGCACGTGGGGCGAGATCGAGCGCGCGGACGTGGTGCTGCATCTGCTCGACGCGCGCGCCGGAATGACGGCCGGCGACGAAACGATCGCCGGACGCTTTCCGCGCGGCGTGCCCGTCGTCCGCGTGCTGAACAAGACCGACCTGACAGGGCTCGCGCCCGCGACGCAGGCGCTCGACGCCGACCTCGAGCTTAGCGAGGTGCGGCTGTCGGCGAAGAAGGGTGACGGCGTCGCGCTGCTGCGCGACGAACTGCTGCGGATTGCCGGCTGGCAGGCGGGCGCGGAGAGCGTCTATCTCGCGCGCGAGCGGCACCTGATCGCGTTGCGCGCGGCCGACGAGCATCTGGCGACCGCCGCCGTGCATGCGGAGCAGAACGCGCAGGCGCTCGATCTGTTCGCCGAGGAATTGCGGCTCGCGCAGGATCAACTGAACTCGATCACCGGTGAGTTCAGTTCGGACGATCTGCTCGGTGTGATTTTCAGCCGATTCTGTATCGGCAAGTAACGCCGAACTTGTGCGTCGGCGCAATGCGGCCGTCATATAGGCTCTCGCGGCCGAATCGGCGCCGCTGCCGCACACGCGAAAATCGCACTCCGTCGACCAAAAACCCGCCGGATTTTTGGTACACAACCGGGCAAGGGTTTAGAATCCAGCTATCCGAGCCTAAACGTACAGCGTCCCCAAAGCATGCCCCGCCTCGCCACCCCGCTCACCGAATCCGAGATCCGCGCGCTCGAACCGCGCGCGACCCGCTACTGCGTCGCCGACGGCAACGGCCTCGTGATCGAGGTCATGACGACCGGCACCAAGGTCTGGCGCTTCCGCTATACGTTGAACGGCAAGCGTCAGCCGCTCGCGACCATCGGCGATTACCGGATGATTTCGCTGCGCGTCGCGCGCGCGAAGGCGCAGAGGTACGCGGCGCTCGTCGCGCAGGGCATCTCGCCGGTCGCAACCGCGCGGCGCGATCGCGGTGCCGAGAGCAAGGCCGACGTGCTGCGCGAAGCGGCCGAGCTTTATCTCGCGACGGCGCTGGCCGGCAAGTCGGATGAATATCGCCGCACCACGCGGCGCGCGCTCGACAAGGACGTGCTGCCCGCGATCGGCAACAAGCCGATCGGCGCGGTCACCGCTGACGACGTCGTCGCGATCTGCGAGCGCATCAAAAGCCGCGGCTCGCCGAAAATGGCGCTGCACACGCGCAACGTCGTGAAGCGCCTGTACGCATACCTGATCGCGCGCCAGCTCGCGACCGGCAATCCCGCGGAAGTCGTACCGGCGCGCTCGATCGCGACCTTCGACAGCCGCACCCGCGTGCTGTCCGGCGCCGAGATCGGTGTCATGCTGCGCACGATCGACACATCCAATATCCGCCGTCCGCTGAAGCTCGCGCTGCATCTGCTGGTGCTGACGATGGCACGCAAAGCGGACCTCGTCGAATCGACATGGGCCGAGTTCGATCTCGACAACGCGCTGTGGACGATCCCCGCCGCGCGCCTGAACGCGCGCGAGGACCGCGTCGTCCGTTTGCCGCGTCAGGCGGTTGCGCTGCTGCGCGAGCTGCAGCGCGGGCGCACCAGCGAGACGTTCGTGTTCCCGAGCGTCAGGGGCGACGATCGGCCGATCGCGAAAAGCACGCTGAACCAGGCAGTCAAGGCATTGGGGCTCGACGTGGAGCATTTCGTGCTACACGACTTTCGTCGCACCGCGTCGTCGCATCTGCGCGACATGGAACAGCAAACAGCTGCGGGGGGCGACATCGCGAAGCGTGAAGCAACCGACGAAGCGGCGTGGCAGCGTCGCATGCTTCAGAGTTGGGCGGACTTTGTCGATAGCCAGATGGAAGTCGCGCGGTAGACGGCGAACGGGACGGCTTGACGGCATTGTCATGGGTTTTGGCGCCATGTGACGCTTGCCGTCAGGCCGGTAACAGGATGGTACACAGGCTAATGCGACCTCGCCCAGACGCTAAGCAAATAAAGGAAAACTCATCAAAAGAACAGGTTTCCAAACCGGGCGCAAATGCGCCTTTTTTCGCTTCTCTGGACCGTTTGACATCGTCGTTCTTTCCCCGCTTCCTTCGCCTACACTGAGAGATGGATGCAAGCCGATACGGAGGTTCCGATGCCTGAATCAATGCTCGCTTATCTGATGGGGCCCGCCGTCATGCTGGTGGTCGGCCTTGCCATCTGGATGATGTCGCGTCACCGCGACCCGTCCAGACCGCCCAAGCTCGAGCGCTGGCTCGACACGCATTACGCGGAGTGGCTGCATCACAAGCATTAAGCCGTGCCTCAAATGGAAAAAGGCCGTCGCATTGGGCGACGGCCTTTTTGTCTGCGCGTTGTTCGGCTGAATCATCCGCGCATCAGAGCCTCGCCGCGCTCACCACTGCGGCTCGGGTTGCGGTTGCGCATAGCCGTACTGTCCGGGCGGCGGTGCGCCGCACGCGACATAGGCGCGCTGATACTGGTCGTAGCAATATCCGGGCGGCGGTGCCACGTAAGCCGGCGCGGGCTGGTACGCGGGCTCGGCATAGACCGGCTGCGGATACGCGACCACCGGCGCCGGCGTCAACGCCGAGGTGACCACCGCGCCCAGCACCGCGCCGCCAATCAGCGCACCCACCACATCACCGCCGTGTCCGTGCGCGGACGCCTGGCCCGCCACCGTCAAACTACCCGCCATTACCAACGCCACTGCGATCTTTTTCATATTGAGCTCCCGCCGTTCAGGCATGGACGAATTGTCGCCGGCGCGCGCGGAAATAGATGCTGCAGTTGGTAACCGGAGATTAACTCTGTAACAGGTGCATAACGCTGGACGCGTGAGCCCACGCATGGCATTGCGCTGCATTTCATCCAGGCATCGCGGGGAAGATCGCCGCGCTGGCCTTGACGCGGGCGCCGACTATTATCTGACCAAGGGCAGTGGTCAACGAGCGCCTCGCCTCCCCGCAAGCTGACGTGCCCTCCCTGAACTTCATCCTGGCCGAACCACATGGACACCTCTAAACCGCCCCGGAACGCCGCAACGCTGCATCCCGCAGACGACGTGAGCCCGCAGGCGCACGCGCTCGTCGCTGAGGATGCGCCCAGTCTCGCCAGCGACGACGCGCTCGCGCGCATCCTCGCCGACCCGCCGGCGGCCGAGTGCCCGATCATGGTGCTGCTGGTCGGCGACCACGCGGTCATCGCCGAGGGGGTGCGCGAGGCGCTCGCCGACGAGGCGGGCATCGACTTTCGCTACTGCGCGTCATGGGAAGACGCGGTGCGCTGCGCCGAGGAAACGCGCGCGACGGTGATCCTGCAAGATCTCGTGATGCCGGGCACCGACGGTCTGACGCTGGTGCGGCAATACCGGCTGAATGCCGCCACTCGCGACATCCCGATCGTCGTGCTGTCGACCAACGAAGAGCCGCTCGTCAAAAGCGCGGCGTTCGCGGCCGGTTCGAGCGACTACCTCGTGAAGCTGCCCGACCGCATCGAGCTGATAGCGCGCATCCGCTATCACTCGCGCTCGTACCTACACCTGCTGCAACGCGACGAGGCGTACCGCGCGCTGCGGCAATCTCAGCGACAACTGCTGGCGACGAATCTGGAGTTGCAGCGGCTCACGCATTCGGACGGTCTGACCGGCCTGTCGAACCGCCGCTACCTCGACCAGTATCTGGCCGCCGAATGGCACCGCGGCACCCGCGACAAGACCGGCCTCGGCCTCCTGATGATCGACGTCGATCACTTCAAGGCCTACAACGACACCTATGGGCACGTCGCCGGCGACGAAGTGCTGAAGAGCGTCGCGCATACGATCGAAGCGTGCCTCGGCCATTCACTGGATCTCGCCGCGCGCTTCGGCGGCGAGGAGTTCGCGGTGGTCGTGCCGGACACGTCGGCGGGCGGCTTGCGCCTGCTCGCGGAGAAAATCCGCATCGCGGTCGAAGACCGCGCGATCACCCATGCGGGCTCGGCAGAGGGCGTCGTCACGATCAGCATCGGCGCGGCGATGGTGGTGCCGTCGGCCGCCGAACCGGTCACGACGCTGATCGAGGCCGCCGGCGTCGGCCTGTATCGCGCGAAACACGACGGCAAGAATCAGGTGGCCGTGAGCGGCTGAGTCTGGCGCCGCCCTCCTCAACCTTCGGCTTACGCGGCCACGGCGCGCGTATAGCGCTCGGCCGGCGCGCTGCGCGACAGATTCGGCTGCAGATGCAAACGCGCGCTGTTCAGACGCTCCCAGTCGGCGGCATCGGGCAACGACGGGATCGTCACCAGTTCGCCCTGGTCGAGACCGGCAAGCGCCGCGTCGACCATGTCCTCGGCGCTCATCACGATCTGCGAAGGCAGGTTCTCGACCGCGAGACCCGCGCGATCCCAGAACGCGGTGCTCGTCGCGCCCGGCAGCACCGCTTGCAGCCGCACGCCCTTGCCGCCCACCTCGTGATGCAGCGACTGCGTGAGGTTCAACACGTAGGCCTTAGTGCCGCTATAGGTGCCGTTCAACAATTCCGGCGCCAGCGCGACGATCGACGAGATATTGATCACCGTACCGGCACCGCGCGCGATGAAGCCCGGCAACACCGCCGCCGTCAGGCGCGTGAGCGAGGTCACGTTCAGCTCGATCATCTGCTCGAGTTCATCGATGTCGGAGTCGAGCAGCGTCGCGGTCGCGCCGACGCCCGCGTTGTTGATCAGCATCGTGATGCCGCGCTCGGCGCGCAACTGGTTCTCGATGCGGCGCACGTCGGCTTTGTTGGTCAGATCGGCGCTGACGGTGCTCACGCGGCGGCCGGTTTCCTTCGTCAGCCGGTCGGCGAGGCTGCTGAGGCGTGCGCCGTCGCGCGCGATCAGCAGCAGGTCGTAGCCGCGTCGCGCGAGCCGGTCCGCGTAGACCGCGCCGATACCCGACGATGCGCCCGTGACCACCGCCGTACCCTTGCCTTCGTTCGAATTGCCTTGTACGCCCTTGTCTGCCTGCGTTGCCATTGAAGCTCTCCTTGCGGGCTGCGCATGATGCGGCCGCCCTGTCCGGTGAATGGGAACATCCGTGAACTCGCCGCCTTGCGGCTTTTGCGCTGATACGGCGGGGTTGACGAGCTGAGTTTAGGCGCGTACTGTTTTGTCTCAAATGTCGTATTTCCCTCGTTTCCGGACATCGCAAATGAAACGCATCGGCGTGGTGGTCTTTCCGGGCTTTCAGATCCTCGACATGGTCGCGGTATCGATTTTCGAACTCGCCAACCAGGACACCGGCGAGCCCGCGTACGACGTCGCGGTGATCTCCGAGCACGGCGGCATGGTGCGCAGCTCGGCGGGCGTCGAGGTCGCGACGCGCCCGTTCGGCGATCCCGCCTACGACACGGTGATCGTCACCGGCGCGATGGAGATCGCGCCGTCGTCGCCGGGGCTGCTCGCGTTTCTGAACGACGCCCTCGCCGCCTCGCGCCGCACCGCGAGCATCTGCACCGGCGCGTTCGTGCTCGCCGAAGCGGGCATCCTCGACGGCCGCCACGCGACTACGCACTGGGCGCATGCGCGCGATTTGCAACGGCGCTTTCCGCGCGCGCGGGTCGACGAGGACCGCATCTTCATCGTCGACGGCTCGGTGTGGACGTCGGCCGGCATGACCGCGTGTATCGATCTGTGCCTCGCGCTCGTCGAGAACGACCTCGGCGTCGCGGTTTCGCGCGCGATCGCGAAGAAGCTCGTGGTCTATCACCGGCGCACCGGCGGGCAATCGCAGTACTCCGCGATGCTCGATCTCGAACCGAAATCCGATCGGATCCAGAACGCGCTGTCGTATGCGAAGAGCCATCTGCGCGAGCCGCTGACCGTCGAGCAGCTCGCCGACGTCGCGCATCTGAGCCCGCGCCAGTTCAGCCGCGCGTTTCGCGACGAGACGCGCCAGTCGCCGGCCCGCGCGATCGAGGCGCTGCGTGTCGAAGCGGCTCGCACGATGCTCGAAACCGGCCGTCATTCGATCGAAACCGTCGCAGCGGACACTGGCTTCATCGACCCCGAGCGGATGCGGCGCGCGTTTTTGCGCGCGTTCGGCCAGCCACCTCAAGCGATCCGGCGTGCCGCACGCGTGGCGTAAGCGTTCGGGTAGAGAATAGGAAACCCGCGGTGCGAAGCTACGCAAAAAAAAGTATCCCGCTCGACCCGTGAATCGAACCCAGCCCAAATGAAAGGAAACGCGATGAGCTACAACGACAGCAACCCGTTCGCCAAAATCTTGCGCGGCGAACTACCGTGCATCAAGGTGGCCGAAAACGACCAGGCGCTGGCTTTCATGGACTTGATGCCGCAAGCCGACGGCCATCTGCTCGTCGTGCCGAAGGAAGCGGTCGCGGAAATTTTCGATCTGTCGGATGCGGCGCTCGTCGCGTCGACGCGCATGGCGCAAAAGCTCGCGATCGCGGTGCGCGCGGCACTGCGTCCTGACGGCGTATTCATCGGCCAGTTCAACGGCGCGGCGGCGGGACAGACAGTGCCGCACGTCCATTTCCACGTGATTCCGCGCTGGGAAGGCCAACCGCTGAAGCTGCATGCGCGCGAGGTCGCCGATCCGGACACGCTCGAAGCGCTCGCCAAACGGATTCGCGCGCACTGGCGCGCCCACTGAAGCGCGACGCGAGGCCTGCCGACGCAACGTCGCGCCCCGCATTACGGTCACGCCCGGTAACAACTGTAAAAGCCGTTGAAACCACCGATTAGCGTGTCGCGACTAGACTGCTATTGCCTTGTGTTCAAGGCATTGAGTGTGGATCTCTTTTTTCAGCCTGCCCCTGTGGCAGGCTTTTTTTCTTTGGGGACCCGCTTCGCAATCTCAGAGCCGCTCGCGCGAACGGCGTAGCGGGTGCCGCCAGTCGATGCGTCGGCGACGCGCTGCCAACGGCCGTCCGTCGTGCAGGTCTCGATGCTCCTGCCACAGTTCGTCGGAAAAAAGAAACATGACGATCAGCAGCGGAACGACCAGAAAAATCCCGAGTATTACGTGCTCGTTCACGATAGCCTCCGGGTGCAGGAGATTCGTTTTCATTGTAGAGCACCGCCTGTACCCGCATATGGGCTCGACGAAGATCCACCTGGATTCAGGCGGCACGCGAAGGGTACATCGCACTGCGATCGCGCCACCCCTCGCCTGTCCACGCGGCTTTGCGCCGCGCGGCTTTTTTTCATGCGTTTTCGGCAATGGCGCGTTGCAAGCGTTTCACCAAGGCCCGTGAGAGACGGCTGGCACTGTTTATTTTCTGCACTTGCCTCGTTATTGCGCATCGCAGCTTTTGCCTGTGGAATGACTTTGTGTGCGACGCACAAACTCATTGATTAAATTGTATTAAATCGCTTAATTGACGCTACGCGTTTACGTGAATGCGCGCGCAAAGCTTTACCAGCTAAGCCGTGTGCGGGAGTGGATTTTTAGTTATTCATTTCATTGCCATTCGATCAAGCGTGTGCTCAGGCTTTAATCAGCTTCGACAGCAGGTGCGACAATTCGCCACTGTTGCGATCGCACACAAGATGTGCTTGTCGTTCTCATCGGTTCTCCTACAGTGCGACATGCGGGTCCACCGTTAAAGTTAAATACATAGCTAACCGAGATTTTTTCGGCCCGCCCCGGAGGAACGAATGAAAACTCGAATTGCCGTTGTTTTCGCCATCGCGGGTTTGGCTGCCGCTAGCGTTCAGGCGCAAGACGTCGTGATCAAGCCGCAGCAAACGATCCAGTTCAAGGCCAATGCGTATGGCTGCGTATCGAAGGACAAGCTCGATGCCGCCGATCACCACGCGCAAGCCGGTGAACAGCAGCAGATGCAGGAATTCTTCTCCGGATATCAATGCGTGTCGACTCCGACCGACTCGAGTTTCCGCGTGGTGCGCGTGGTCGGCCACGACGTCGAGTTCGTGAATTCAGCCAATAGCGATACCGAGGGGCTCTGGGCGAACGACCGATTCATCAAGCAATAAGTACAACACCGGTATTCCGGCAAAAGCCGGAATACGGTCGCATGCGTATCCGCTGCGGCTTTAAAAGTCGCAGGCGTGAACGCGTGAGCTAAAAGAGACGGCTTGGGCATTCCGATGCCAAGCCGTTTTTTATTGCTTTTGATACTTGCCAGGCTTCACCTGCAATAAAAAAGCCGATGCGGGTTTTATCGACCCGCATCGGCAGTACGCCTTCTCGCAAAGCGCAGGAAACCGGCCACGAGCAACGGCGCGTCAGTGCACGCGCTTGCTGCGGCGGAACTGGTCGAACAGAACCGCGAGCAGCAGGATGCCGCCGCGAATCAGATACTGATAGAACGTCGGCACGTTCAGGAGACTCATGGCGTCCTGCACCGAGCCCATGATCAGCACGCCGACCAGCACGCCGGAGATCGTCGCGACACCGCCCGTCAGCGACACACCTCCGAGCACGCACGCGGAAATCACGCCGAGTTCGAGCCCGACCGACGTCTTCGGATCGCCGAGGCTCATGCGCGACGCGAGCATCACGCCCGCGAAGCCGGTCACGAGGCCTTGCAGCACGAACACGGTGATCTTGATCCGCGTGACGGGCAGCCCCGCGAGCACAGCCGCTTCGCTATTGCCGCCGACGGCCAGCACGTTCTTGCCGAACACGGTCTTTTTCAGCAGGAAGCCGAACAGAACGAAGCCGACGATGTTGCTCCAGATCGGATAAGAAATGCCGAGGAACGAGCCGCCGCCGAGGTCGAAGAAGCGCTCCTCGGAGATCATCACCGCGTCGCCGTTCGAGGTGATGTACGCGAGGCCGCGCACGACCTCCATCATCGCGAGCGTGACGATCAGCGAGTTGATCTTGTAGCGCGCCACCAGCGTGCCGTTGACGAGCCCGACCGCGCCGCCCGCGAGCACGCCGGCCGTGATGCCGACTAACACGCTGTGCGTCGCGGTGATCAGCACGGAAGCCACCACGCCCGAAAACGCGACGATCGACGCCACCGACAGGTCCACCTCGCCGAGCGCGAGCACGAACATCATCGTGACGGAGATCGAGCCGATCAGCGTGACCGACAGCAGCAGGCCCTGGATATTGCGCGTGCTCAGAAAGTCTGGGACCGTGAACGACAGCACCGCGAACAGGATGACGAACACCATCACGATGCCGGATTTGTTGATCAGGTCCCAGGTGCGCGCGGCGCGCGCGGTCAAGCCCACGGAGGCGACGGCGGGGGTCGAGGAATCGGTGGAAGGTGTATTCATGATGTCTGTTCCATTCAATGCCGTTTTCGTTGCGGTATTCGGTAAGGGGTCTGGTGGCGCGATCCGTTGGGCGATCAGCGCGGCAATGCCAGCTTGATCAGCGCATCCGGCGTGGCCTGCGCCTTCGGCAGATCGCCGACGATGCGGCCTTCCTTCATCACGATCACGCGATCGGTCACGCCGATCACCTCGGCGAGATCGCTCGACACGACGACGACCGTGCGGCCCGCCTCGGCGAGCCCATACAGCAGCCCATAGATCTCGCTGCGCGCCCCGACGTCGATGCCGCGCGTCGGCTCGTCCATCAGGAACACGTCGATCTCTTCGGCGAGCCAGCGCGACAGGATCACCTTCTGCTGATTGCCGCCGGACAGCGTGCCGATCGGCGTGTCGCCGTTGCGCGTCTTGATCGCGAGCTTGCCGATGAATTCACGCGTGGTCTGCGCTTCCTTGCGGCCGTTGAGCACGTTGATGCGGCTGAAGTGGCGGCGGCAGCTGATGTTCAGGTTGTCCGACACCGACGCGATCGAGACGATGCCTTCCTGCTTGCGATCCTCGGGACACAGCGCGACACCGGCGCGCACCGCGTCGCGCGGCGTGGCGAACTGCACGCGCTTGCCCTTCAGCGCGACCTCGCCGGCGCTCGGCTTGACCGCGCCGTAGATCAGCTTCATCAGCTCGGAGCGGCCCGCGCCGACGAGCCCGAAGAAGCCGACGATCTCGCCCTTGCGCGCCGAAAACGATGCCGGTTCGCGCAGGCCCGGTCCCATCAGGCCGTCGACCTGAAGCTGCACCTCGCCGTGCTCGCGCGCGCGATAGCCGTACACATCGGTGATCGAGCGGCCCACCATGCAGCTGATCAGCCGATCGCGGTCGAGTCCCGCGCCGGCCTCGAAGGTGTCGATGCGGCGGCCGTCGCGAAACACCGTGACGCGATCGCACAGTTCGTAGACTTCATCCATCCGGTGCGTGACGTAGATGATCGCGCGGCCTTCGGCCTTCAGCGCGCGGATGATGCGGAACAGTTGCGTGGTTTCGCGCGACGACAGCGAGCTGGTCGGTTCGTCGAACGCGATCACGCGCGCGTCGCGCATCAGCGCCTTGCCGATTTCGATCATCTGCCGCTGACCGATCGACAGATGCTTGACCTGCTGCGACGGATCGAGCTTTTCGCCGAGCCGTTCGAGCTCGCGCATCGCACGCGCGACCAAAGCCTTTTCGTCCAGTACGCCGAAGCGATTCGGCAGGGCGCCGAGCATCAGATTTTCGGCGACCGTCAGCTCCGGCACCAGATGCAGTTCCTGATAGATGATCGCGATGCCCGCGGCGATCGCCGCCTTGGTCGTCGCGAACTGCTGCTCGACGCCGTCGAGCGACAACGTGCCCGAGACAGGATGATTGACGCCGGACAGCACCTTCAGCAGCGTCGATTTGCCGGCGCCGTTTTCGCCCATCAGGCCGTGCACCTCGCCGCGGCGCACTTCTAGCGAGACCTGGTCGAGCGCGAGCACGCCCGGAAAGCGCACGGTGATGCCGTCGAGCCGGAGATAGGGGGCGTCGGATGCGGGCGTCGATGCAGGCGAGGGCGCGAGCGCCGCCTCGCTGGCAGGAGACCCGGTGAATAAGGACGTCATCGAAAAACCTCGAACGGATGAAACCTGAGCGGGCCGCGCTCGCGCTAAACGCGAGGCACGAGGCGGCCCGCCGACTGCTGCGAGAACCTCGCTCAAATACCCAGTTCCTTGCGCACGTCCTGCCAGTTGCCGCGCACCATCAGCTTGCCGGTGGTTTGCGTGTCGGCGGGCGGCTGCTTGCCGTCCTTGATCCACTCGATGAGGTTCTCGGTGCTTTCCTTGCCGTGGTTCGTCGAGCTGACCGCGATCGTGCCGTAGAAGCCCGTCGGTTCCTTCTTCTGGAACTCGGCGAACGCCTCGCCCGCGCCGTTGATGCCGACGCCGATCACGTCCGCGGCCGGAATATGCAGCTGTTCGGTCGCGCGCACGCCGCCGAGCACGCTTTCCTCGTTGAGCGCGAAGATCACCCACTTCTTGATGTTCGGATGCTGCGCGAGCACCGGCGACACCGCGTTGAAGCCGCCTTCGTCGTCGGTGGTTTTCTGCGGCGCGTCGAAGACGTTTTCCTTCTTGAAGCCGCCGGCGAGCAGCGACTGCGTCGCGCCGTCGGTGCGCAGCTTCGCGGTCGGCAGCTCATAGTCCGTGATACGCAGCGCGCCGACTTCCTCAGGCTTCCAGCCGCGGCGCTTCATTTCGTCGGTGATCGCCTGGCCCACCTGGTTGCCGATCTTGAAGGCCGACATGCCGAGGTGCGGCACGTTCGCCAGCGGCTTGCCGGTCGAATCGACCAGCTGGTCGTCGACGGTCACGAACTTCATGTTGTAGCGCTTCGCGCGCGCCTGAATCGCCGGTCCGAGACGCACGTCGGGCGCGCAGATCACGAAGCCCTTCGCGCCTTGCGCGCCGAGGTTGTCGATTGCGGCCAGCACTTTTTCGCCATCGGGCGTGCCGATGTTGACGACCGAGAAGCCGTCCTTCTTGCCGAGCGCGCTCGCGGCTTTCTGTTCGTTGATGAACCACGCCTGTTCGGGCATCTTCACGAGGAAGCCGACTTTGAGCGGCTCATCCGCGTGGGCGGACAGTTGTGCGGCGAACGGGGCGGCGAGGGCGGCGGCGGCCATCGCGGTCAGGGTCAAACGGCGAAGCTTGCTGGTCATCTACTGTCTCCTGAGGGTGAAAAGCTGCATTGATGTCGTGTAGTTGCAGCGGGGTAACGCGGGCGGCGTCAGCCGTCGCGCGAATCGGGGCGGATCTGCGCGCGGCACGCCGGGCGGTTCGCGCAAGTCGCGGTGAAAACGGTGGCGCGGCTCATTGCTTCTAGCTCGCCAGGTACGCCGTTTTCACGGCGGTCCAGAACGCGGCATCGCTCGCGCCATAGGCCGACGCCTTGCGCCCGCCGCCGGGTCCATGATGCTCGACGGCCGTAGTCGGCAGATTGATCGTGACGAGACCGCTCTGCACGTGGCGGCGAAAATGCCGCGCGCGTTCGAGCGAGCGCGTGCAGATGCCGGCGCACAGTCCGTAGGCGGTGTCGTTCGCGAGATGTAGCGCGTGTTCGTAATCGTCCGCGCGCAGCACGACCGCGAGCGGCCCGAAAATCTCTTCACGCGCGATGCGATGCTCCGATTCGCCGATAAACAGCGCCGGCTCGAAAAAATAGCCGCGCGTCGCGCGCTCCAGTTGCCGCCCGCCGCGCAGCAACTGCGCGCCTTCCTGCTCGCCGACGCGCATGTAGTCGAGATTGCGTTCGAGCTGCGCGGCGTTCGCCACCGGGCCGATATCGGTGCCGTGCTTCAACGCGTGATCGACGGTGAGTTTCGCGAGCTTTGCCTGCAACGCGTCGACGAAGGGCGCGAACACCGCGCGTTCGACGATCAGCCGCGCGGCAGCCGTGCTGCGCTGGCCGGTCGCGCTGAAGGCACCGGTGAGCGCCGCGTCGACCGCGCCGTCGAGATCGGCGTCGGCCAGCACGACGAACGGATTCTTGCCGCCCATCTCGAGCTGCACGCGCGCCTGGCGCGTCGCGGCGGCCTGCAGCACGCGCGTGCCGGTGTCGGACGAACCGGTGAAGCTGATCGCCGCGACGAGCGGATGCGCGACGATGCGCGCACCGACCTTGCGTCCGCTGCCCATCACGAGGTTGAACACGCCGGCCGGCAAGCCCGCGCGACTGACGATCGACGCGAGCGCCGCCGCGCAGGCCGGTGCCGACTCGGCCGGCTTGTAGACGACGCAGTTGCCGTGCGCGAGCGCGGCGCCGATCTTCGCCGCGGCGATCGCGAGCGGCGCGCTCCACGGCGCGATGATGCCGACCACCCCGAGCGGCTCGCGCGTCATGTCGATTTCGACACCGGCACGCGCCGACGCGAGCGGCTCGACGAACGCGCGCAGCGCCTCGGCCGCGAACAGCTTGAACAGTTGCCCTGCGCGCGTCGCTTCGGCGAGCGCCTCGGGCAGCACCTTGCCGACTTCACGCGCGAGCAGCCGGGCCAGCTCCTCGCGGCGCGCGAGCATTTCGCTGCCGATCGCGTCGAGCGCGTCGGCGCGGCGCTGTGCGGAGGCGAGCGACCAGTCGCGAAACGCCGCGTGCGCGGCCTCGATCGCGCTGTCGGTCTGCCGCACGTCGGCGCGCACGTATTCGCCGACCGGCTCGTCGAGATCCGACGGATTGAGCGACACGCCCGTGGTCGCGCCGGTCTCCCATCCGCCATTGATGTAATGGCGAAACGGGCTGGCAACGAGGGGGACGAGCGGATCGCGGTTCATCGGCGAAAAAAGGCGCACCGTAAGTTCACAAAGTCCACGAATGGTATGAGCCGGCCCAATAACTTTCCAATCCCTTTTTAGGCTTCTCCGATATCAGTTTCGGTATGGCATCATGGAGCTTCGGAGGAAGAACGTACAAACATCGCTCGTAAAAACCCAGGAGACCCTGCGATGACGCGTAGCTATTCGAACTGGTTCGTGCGCGCGCGGCTGAAGACGCGCCAGTTGCTGCTGCTTGCCGCGATGGAGGAGGAGGGCAACGTGCGCCGCGCGGCCGACGTGCTCGGCATGACGCAGCCGGCCGCGTCGCGCCTGTTGAAAGAGCTCGAGGACATGCTCGGCGTGAGCCTGTTCGACCGCACGCCGCACGGTATGCATGCGACGCTGTACGGCGAGGTGATGATCCGCCACGCGCGCATGGTGCTGTCGAACCTGAGCCAGGCGCACGACGAAATCTCGGCGCTCCGCTCGGGGCTCGCGGGTCAGGTGCGTATCGGCGTGATCGCCGCGGCCGCCGCGACAATGGTGCCGCGCGCGATCGCGAGCGTGAAGGAGCGTTATCCGCAGCTGCAGATCTGGGCCGAGGTCGAGACCTCCGACGTGATGCTGCCGCGGCTCGCCGAAGGCGATCTCGACATCATGATCGGCCGCGTGCTCGAACGGCAGAACCAGTTCAAGACCGACGTGCGCTACGAACCGCTCGCCGACGAACCGCTGTGCGTGGTCGCGCGTCCCGGCCATCCGCTCGAAAATGAAACGGGATTGACGCTGCGCGGTATCGTCAACGCGAGCTGGGTGCTGCATCCGCCGGGCAGCGTGCTGCGCCATCGCTTCGATCTGATGTTTTCGCAGATCGGCCTGAATCCGCCGCAGAACGTCGTCAATACGAACAACTTCCTCGCGATTTCGAGCCTGCTGCTGCAAAGCGACATGTTGGCGGTATTGCCCGATGAAGTGGCGCGTCAGTACCAACAGTACGGGGTATTGAAGCGCGTCCCGATCGATTTGCCTTGCAGGATGGATACATTCGGTATCATCACGCGCCAGTCGCATCTGTTGTCGCCGGCGGCCGCCGTCGTGCTCGACGCGCTGCGAGATGCGGCTCGCGACGTATACGGCACGGCCACGGAACCCGCGGTGGCCCGGTAAATGCTTCCTTCTGTGTCATAGGCACCGGCTGACGGCGCGGGAGGAACATCCGATGTACAGCAAACACAAGAAACGGCAACGCGCCGTCGACGATTCATTTTCGCTGCGCTCCGGTGGAGCGAGCGCCTGGTTTAGCAACGGCATGGCTCTCAAATCGACGATATACAAGGCGGAACTACAGATCGCTGACATGGACCGGCACTATTACGCCGACCATTCGCTGACGATCGCCCGTCACCCCTCCGAAACCGACGAACGGATGATGGTTCGCGTCGCCGCGTTCGCGCTGTTTGCGCAGGAACGGCTGGAGTTCTGCAAAGGTTTGTCGGATGTCGACGAACCGGATCTGTGGGCGAAGGATCTGACCGGCGCGATCGACACGTGGATCGAGGTCGGCCAGCCCGATGAGCGCCGCATCGCCAAGGCGAGCGGGCGGGCGAATCACGTGGTCGTGATCGCGTATGGCGGGCGTACTTCGGAAATCTGGTGGCAGGGCGTGCGCAACAAGGTCGAGCGCCTGCGCAACGTGACGGTCTGGACGCTCGGCGAAGACGTCGCGGCATCGCTCGGCTCGCTTGCCGAACGCACGATGCGGCTGCAATGCACGGTGCAGGACGGCGAAGCATGGCTCGGCAGCGCCGAAGCCGATGCGGTGAAGATCGACTGGACCGTACTGAAGGCGCCCGCCGATGCGTGACGGCTCAGGTCTGAACCAGTTTTTGCGCCGCTTCGCTCTCGCATTCAGAGCGACGTGACCCGCGCCGCTTCCGGCGCCCCCTTCAGCTCGACCATATTGCCCTCCGGGTCGAACAGATACAGCGACGGCCCGAATCCGTCCGCGCCATAACGCACTCCCTGTTCGCCGAGCCGCGCGCCATGCGCGCTCAGATGCGCCTTCAGCGCGTCGGCGTCGAACGACTCGACGCGCAGACACAGGTGGTCCATGTTGCGCCCCGTGCCCGCCGCGCCGTTTTCCGCGCGATCGAGCTTCGCGCCGACCTGCAGCAGATCGATCAGTGATCGGCCCGCGCGCAGTTGCGTGAGGCCGAGTTCGCGCTGCTCCTTTTCAACGCTGCAACCGAGTACGTCGCAGTAAAAGCGCGCGAGGGTTTCGACGTGCGTCGCCCGGATCACGACGTGGTCGATCTCGCGAATGTGGATTTTCATGTCGAACGCCCTTTCGCTAGTTCGGAGAACCGATTAGGAAGTGTAGGAGAAAGGAAAGGGCGGAGTGGATCGGCGGGAAGCCGTGGGCGAACCGGACCAAATGCGGACCAGGCGCGGACAGAAAACGCAGGCAAAAAAAGCCCGCTCAAGTGGAGCGGGCTGAATCCATATCAGGAGGAGACATGGAGGAGACAAGCACTAATATACACATCGGCTTGGTGCGACGCAATAACTTTTTAAGGGAAAACCCGATATCGTGCGAAATTGCCGCACTTTGAGGCAAAACGTCCGGCCGCAGGGCATTCCAAGGCGCTTCGGATTGCGATTTTGCCGGGTTTGACCCCACTACGGGTACGGACAAGCGCGTCCGAATGACAGAGCAAGATCCGGCGCGTACTGTGTAGCGTTCGGGCCTAGATTGATGAGCATCGACACTGCCTGCCCATCCGGGCCCCAGGACATCATGAACGCCACCACTCGCCATTCCGCCCCCATGCGCGCCGCCGCCGACGTCGACACCACCCAGTGGCGCACCGACGACGAACGCTGGGACGCCGTCACCCACCGCGAGCGCGATGCCGACGGCGCATTCTTCTACGCGGTCAGGACGACCGGCGTGTTCTGCCGGCCGTCGTGCGCGTCGCGCCAGCCGCGCCGCGAAAACGTCGTTTTCTTCACCGATGCCGCCGCCGCGCGCGCCGCGGGCTTTCGCGATTGCAAGCGCTGCCAGCCCGGCGGTCTGCCGCGCGAGCTCGACATCGTCGCCAGGGCGTGCGCCGCGCTCGACGCCGACCCGCAGCAGCGCCTCACGCTCGCGCAACTGAGCGATGCCGTGCACGTGAGCCCGTTCCATTTGCAGCGCCTGTTCAAGCGCGTGGTCGGCGTCTCGCCGCGTCAGTACCAGGCCGCGCAGCGCGGCGCCGCGTTGCGCGATGCGCTGCAGGGCGGCGCCGACGTTACGCGCGCGACGCTCGACGCCGGTTTCGGCTCGCCGTCGCGAATGTACGACAGCGCGCCGGCCGAGCTCGGCATGGCGCCGTCCGCGTATCGCCGCAAGGGCGCGGGCCTGACGGTGCGCTATGCGAGCGCGCCGACCTCGCTCGGCTTCGTGCTGGTCGCCGCGACTGACAAGGGCATCTGCAAGATCGGTTTCGGCGACGACACCACACTGCTGATCGACGAATTGCGCGGCGAGTTCGCGAATGCCGAGCTGCGCGAAGACGCCGGCCGGCTCGCGCCGTTCATCGCACAGATCGACGCGTATCTGCGCGGCACGCGCCACGACTTCGAGTTGCCGCTCGATATCGCGTCGACCGCATTCAAGCAGCGCGTATGGGATGCGCTGCGGCGAATCCCGTACGGCGAGACACGCAGCTATTCGCAGATCGCCGAGGCGGTCGGCTCGCCGCGGGCGGTGCGCGCCGTCGCGAGCGCATGCGCGACCAACCCGGTCGCGCTCGCGATTCCTTGCCATCGCGTCGTGCAGAAGGGCGGGGCGCTCGCCGGCTATCGCTGGGGGCTGCCGCGCAAGGCCGCGTTGCTCGACAATGAGGCGCAGCACGCAGGCGGCGTTTCAGCCAGCGACGCGCCCCGCCGCGACGCAAGCCGCACAGATGCCGACTCCCACAACTCCCAACTGGATCACGCCGCTTGAGCACGCTTCACGAGGTTGCAACTCTCGAATTGCCGTTCAAGGCACCGTTCGACTGGCCGCGGCTGCTGCGCTTTTTCAGCGGCCGCGCGACGCCTGGCGTCGAAGCCGTCGAGGACGGCGCGTATCGTCGCGCGATCGACTGGAACGGCGACGGCGGCACACTCAGCGTGCGGCTGCATCCGCGCAAGCGCTGCATCGTCGCGAGCATCGAAGGGCCGGCGAGCCGCCACGCCGATGCATTCGCCGCGCCAATCGCAAGAATGTTCGATCTGCGCGCCGATCCAAAGAAGATCGCCGCCGGACTCGCGGCGGACCCGTGGCTCGCGCCGCTCGTCGCCGCGGTGCCCGGCCTGCGCGTGCCGGGCGCGTGGTCCGGCTTCGAACTGGTGGTGCGCGCGATCGTCGGTCAGCAGGTCAGCGTGAAGGCCGCGACGACCATCATCGGACGGCTCGTGCAGCGAGCGGGCGAACGCATCGACGGGCATCCGCACGAAAACACCGCGTGGCGTTTTCCGACGCCGGCCGCGCTCGCCGAAGTCGATCTCGCGCAGATCGGCATGCCGGGCAAACGCGTCGCCGCGTTGCAGGGCTTCGCGCGTGCGGTCGCGAGCGGCGACGTGCCGCTCGACAGCAGCGACACCGTCGACGCCGCGAGCCTGCGCGCCGCATTGCTCGCGCTCGCGGGCATCGGCCCATGGACCGTCGAATACGTCGCGATGCGTGCATGGCGCGATCCCGATGCATGGCCCGAGGCGGATCTCGTGCTGATGCAATCGATCTGTGCGCGCGATCCTTCGCTCGTACGGCCCGCGCAACAGCGCAGCCGCACCGACGCGTGGCGGCCGTATCGCGCGTATGCCGCGATGCATCTGTGGAACGAGGTGGCGGATCGGGCGGGCGCTGCGCGCGGGGGATGAGCTGAGCGTGAGCGTCGTCGCGACGTGCCGATGCCGATGCCGATGGCGTAGTTCAGCGCGACCTCAAGTGCCCGCTGAAACTCCGCCGAAGCGGCCGCAAGCAGCGGTTCTGGCGAGATGTTAAAGTGCCCGCTACTGAAAATTCCGCCGAACGTTGTCAGCCGCTATACCGTCTGTGGATCGTCTGGCGATACACGGCGACCGGCAACGCCCGACTTGCATCAATGCCAAACACCACACCTTCCTGCACGACCGACGCGCTTTCGCACCGCCTGTCCGTGCTCGACTCGAGCCCGCAGCGCGATGTGCTGATACGCGGCCTGCGCGGCATCGAAAGGGAAAGCCTGCGCGTGACGCGCAACGGCCAGCTCGCGATGACGCCGCATCCGCGCGGGCTCGGCTCGGCGCTCACGCACCCGTCGCTGACGACCGACTACTCCGAGGCGCTGCTCGAGCTGATCACGCCGGCTGAGCAGGACGCCGCCGAAACCCTCGCGCAACTCGACGTGCTGCATCGTTTCGTCTACGCGGAGCTCGGCGACGAGATCCTGTGGAACAACTCGATGCCGGGACTGTTGCCCGCCACCGACGATGGCATTCCGATCGCGCACTACGGCACCTCGAACATCGGCAAGCTGAAGTACGTGTACCGCGTCGGCCTCGCGCTGCGCTATGGCCGCACGATGCAGTGCATCGCGGGCATCCACTACAACTATTCGCTGAGCGAAGACGTGTGGCGCCTGCTGCACGCCGATCAGCAATCCACCGCGAACGCCGTCGACTTCCAGTCCGACCGCTACCTCGCGCTGATCCGCAATTTCCGCCGCACGAACTGGCTGCTGATGTATCTGTTCGGCGCGTCGCCGGCGCTCGATCGGCGCTTTCTCCGCGATCGCAAACACACGCTCGAGACGTTCGACGCCGACACGCTGTACCGCCCGTACGCGACCAGCCTGCGCATGAGCGATCTCGGCTATTCGAACACGACCGCGCAAGCCGCGCTGCACGCCGACTACGACACGCTGCCCGGCTATCTCGACGCGCTCGCGAAAGCCGTGAGCCAGCCGTATCCCGCCTACGAGCAGATCGGCACGCAACGCGACGGCGAGTGGGTGCAGATCAACACCAACGTGCTGCAGATCGAAAACGAGTTCTATTCGACGATTCGTCCGAAGCGCGTCACGTATCCGGGTGAGCGGCCGTTGCATGCGCTCGCCGCACGCGGCGTGCAATACGTCGAAGTGCGTTGCATGGACATCGATCCGTTCGAGCCGGCCGGCATTTCGCTCGAAACGTCGCGCTTTCTCGACGCGTACCTGCTCGTGTGCGCGCTCGACGACAGCGCGTCCCTGCCTCCGCCCGCGTACACCGAAGCGAACCAGAACTTCGGCCGCGTGACGATGGAAGGCCGCAAGCCAGGCCTCGAACTGGTTCGCGACGGCAAGCCGGTCGCGATGATCGATTGGGCCGACGAACTGCTCGTGAAAATCGACGCCGCGGCGGCCGTGCTCGACAGCCTGAAGGGCGGTGACGAACACGCGCGCGCGGTCGCCGCGCAACGCGCGAAGCTCGCGGACGTGTCGCTGACGCCATCGGCGCGCGTGCTGCAAACGATGCGCGACCAGCAGCAAAGCTTCCTCGCGTTCGGCCTCGCGCAAAGTGAAGCGCACGCCGCGTACTTCCGTGCGCGTCCGCTCGATGCCGCGCAGTCCAAGGCGTTTGCCGACCTCGCGGTGCGATCGCTCGACGAACAGGCGAAGCTCGAACGCGACGAGGTTGGTTCGTTCGATGCGTTCGTCGCTGCGTATCGGGCCTATACGCTCAATCGCTTCAGCGTCTGAGCGTTCGGACCACAGCATCCCGGAAGTGCTTCAAGCGGCCCACGTGGCCGCTTTTTCTTTGCCCCGAGCAACGCGCAGGTAACCTCTACGGATTGCGCTCTTCAGGCGTCCGCGGAATCGGCAAATACTCCGCGCGACGTCGCGATTCTCTGATCTGGGTGAAACACCGCTTCGATGGGGTAGTCCAAACTCTTATGACATGCTCCACAGGGGAGGTATCGACGTGAGGAACAAAGCTCTGTTGGCCGCGCTGTGTCTCGTGGCGGCGACGGCATGCTCGACCCAGGGTCAGGTCGATCCCGATGTCATGCAGATCGCGACCAGGCCGTTGACGTGTTCGAACAAAGCCGAATGCGACCTCTGGTGGCAACGGGCGCAAACGTGGGTCGCGAGTCATTCGAAGTACAAGATCGAGACCGCTAACGACTCGCTGATCCAGACCGCCGGCCCGGACGGCGGCAAGCGCGCGCTCGCGTTTCAGATCACGCGCGCCGCAGGTCCCGATGGCACCACCACGATCGGCTTTTCGGCGCATTGCGACAGCTCGCTCGGCTGCAAGCCGAATCCGTGGGAAGCCGGTGCGGATTTCAAGCAGTATGTGAGAGGCACCACGGGCACAGCCGCCAGCGCGCCGCAAGGCAGCGCGACGCCATCGCAGAACGCGCCCGATGCGACGCATCCGGAGACGATGCCCCGTAACACGACCAGGCTGCCGAATGGCGAGGTGATGTCGCAATAGATCGAGCGGTGGCCGCAGCGGCGATGCGTTCGCCGCCGCCGCGCGTTTGCTTCAGTGTCCTAATGAAGGTCCGGTGCCTTTGCGCGGCTTCGTGATCCACACGAGCACCGCCAGCACGATAAACGCCGCGCCCGAGATGCGGAAGAAGTCGTTGGTGGCCATCATGTACGCCTGACTCGTCACCACCTGGTTCAGCTGCGCGGTCAGGCTGTCGCCGGAGAGCCCGGCGCCCGCCAGCGCATTCGTATAGGCGTTGGTGTTCGCCGAATACGTGCTGACCGTATCTGCAAGCATCGCGTGGTGATAGATCGTGTCGTTTTCCCAGAACGTCGTGCTGATCGCGGTGCCGATCGCGCCCGACAACGTGCGGAAAAAGTTCGACAAACCCGACGCGCTTGCAAGACGCTCGTCGGACACGCTCGACAGCGTGATCGTCGTCATCGGCACGAAGAAGCAGGCGACGCCGATCCCCTGCACGAGCCGCGGCAGGATCACGTGGCCGAACGGCACGTCGAGCGTGAACGTCGAGTTCCAGAACGATACGATCGCGAACACGACGAACGCGAAGCTCGCGACCATGCGCAGATTGAGCCGATGCATGTTCTTGCCGATCATCGGCGACAGAAACAGCGCGAGCAATCCGACCGGTGCCGTGGCGAGACCCGCGAGGCCGGCCGTATAGCCCATCACCGTTTGCAGCCATAGCGGGAAGATCACCACCGAGCCGAAGAACGCCATGAAGCCGAACGAGACGATCACGACGCCGAGCGCGAAGTTGCGATCCTTGAACAGCGACAGGTCGACGATCGGCTCCTTCTCGGTCAACTCCCACACGAGCAGGAACGCGATCGACACGAGCGCGATCACGGCGAGCGCCACGATGAACGTCGAGTTGAACCAGTCGCGGTCCTTGCCGAGGTCGAGCATCATCTGCAGACACGACACGCCGGTCACGAGCAGCACGAGGCCCACCGCGTCGATGCGCTGGCGCGTCGTCTGCGTCTCGCGGCCACGCAGCAGCAGATACGCGCAGAACGCCGAGAACAGGCCGATCGGCACGTTGATGTAGAAGATCCACGGCCACGTGAAGTTATCGGTGATGTAGCCGCCCATCACCGGGCCGAAGATCGGCGCGCAGATCACGGTCATCGCCCATAAGCCGAGCGCGAGTCCACGTTTGGCGGGCGGGTAGGAGCGCATCAGGATCGTCTGCGACAGCGGCACCATCGGCCCGGACACGAGCCCTTGCACGAGCCGGAAGGCGATCAGCGATTCGAAGTTGTGCGCGAAACCGCAGGCCGCCGACGCGATCGTAAACAGCAGCACGGACAGCGTGAAAAGTCGTACCTCGCCGACGCGTCGCGCGAGCCAGCCGGTCAGCGGCACGGCGATCGCCGAGGCGACCGAGTACGACGAGATCACCCAGGTGCCCTGGCTTGCGGCGACGCCGAGGCTGCCGGAAATGGTCGGCACCGCGACGTTCGCGATCGAGGTGTCGAGCACCTCCATGAAGGTGCCGAGCGCAAGGCCGACGGTCAGCAGCGCGAGCGTGCCGCCCTGGAGCGGGGCGAGTTCTGCTGCGGGCAGCGTGGCGTTGGAAGCCGTGGCATCCATAGGTTTGTTCTCCTCAGGCGGCGAAAGCTTGTCGCGGCAGCCTTATCGCGTGTTTCAGATACCATGCTTGCATGCTGCATCACCCTCTGCCCAGACAGATATCTGATGACAATGACGCCTTGGAAAAGCGCCTCGTGATTGTCCTGCTAGTACTTCGTGATGACGCGCCGCCGCCATCCGACGACGACCGTTGTTTGACGCATGCTTCGGCTCATCCCGGCGGCTCGTCCGGCGGTGGCGCCGGTCCGCAACCCACGTCGGCGTCTCCCTCGGGACCGTTTGCGATGAAACGGGCGAGCAGGTGAATCAGCGTCGCGTGCTCCTCGGCGGTAAAGCCGCGCAACTGGTCGTTCAGCACAGTTGCGCCGAGGTTCGGCAACTGGCGCGCGGCCTCGTGGCCCTGCTGCGTCAGCTCGAGTTTCACCATACGTCGGTCGTCGCTGCTGCGGGTGCGCACGACGAAGCCCTTCTTTTCCAGCCGGTCGAGCAGACGCGTCATCGAGCCGCTGTCGTACGACATCGCGCGCGACAGCTCGAATGGCGTACTCGCGCGCCGCGACGACAGCATCAGAATCACGCCGATCTGCTGCGCGGTGAGCCCGAGCGGCTTGACCGCACGGTCCGTGCGCTCGACCAGCACGTTGCGCGCTTTCGTCAGGTAGTAGCCGAGACTGCTCGTGAGCTCGACCTCGTCCGCTTTGTAGGGGCCATCAGTCATGGGGTATCCGTAACATCCAGGCAAGACGAAGTTTAGCTGCCTAAGCAGACAAGTCAAATCGCATTTTGCGGTGCGCAACGAGGCCAACCGAAATACAACAGTCGAATCAATTGCGCCGCACAGTATCTTGAAATTTGATTGCATAGTCAATATTATGACAAGCAATGAGTTTCGCGCGTCCTGCGCCATCGAGACCATGTTCTGACCGATCGACCGCACGCCGCCCGCCTCGCGACGCGCGCCAAAGGATTTCCCCGATGCTGTACCTCAAAAACACGCTTGGCGGCCTCAGCCGCTCACTGACCGATTCCGCACTCCATACCTTCCAGGGCCGACACCGCTGGTGGAAGCTCGCGCTGTTTGCGGGACTGTTCGTGCTGCCGGGTGGGTCGGTGGGTGTCGCGTTGCTCGCGTGGGCCGAGCATCGAAGGGCGACGAAGCGGGCGAGGAAAGGCAGCGTTGTGGGTGCGGAATCCAGCGAGATCGTGCTGTCGAAGGAAAGCTTCGTGATAAAGGCGGGAAACGTCGTCCCCGCGACGGCCAACAGCGGTAACGCTTGCCTCGCGCCTAGCGGTGCGTCGTGCCGGGCCTCGGCTGGCAAGCTCGCGTGTCAGCGTCAACGCCAGCAGACCCAATCCACGGAATCGCGGCTCTGAAGGTGCACCGATTCGCAGCGCGCTTTTCGGCACACAGTTTCGCTTCGTCTAGCCATCTGAACGACCGCGAACCCGCAGCCCCTCGCGCCGCCGGTAACAACGCGTAACCAGCGCGTCACCGCAAGTAACACACCTGCGCGCCGCCTCGCATTAACCTTTCGGCTTTCAGTTTCCCGCGCTCGCGCGGGCTCATACGCTAACATTCCGGCAGACCACGATCTCGCCCGGCCGGTGGCGCCATTCCCGGCCGCATTGCGGCGTCCAGAAGGAATTCATTGCATGCAGTCTGATCGAATGTCGCGGCCGCTTGCGCCGCGCGTCCTGTCCCTTGCCGTGAGCGCGGCCTGCGCGACGCTCCTGGCGGCCTGCGCGGTCGGTCCGAACTATCAGCGGCCGGCCACCGAGATCCCCGCGTCGTTCAAGGAAGCCGCGCCCGGCTGGAAAGTCGCCGAACCCGCCGATCAACACGACCGCGGCGACTGGTGGGCGATCTACGAAGACCCGAAGCTCAACGAACTCGAAGCCAAGCTCAACACCGCGAACCAGACCATCGCGCAATTCGCCGCGAGCTACCGGCAGGCGCGCGCGCTCGTCGGCGAAGCGCGGGCAGCGTACTTCCCGACGATCGGTGCGTCGGCGGGCGCGACGCGCTCGGGCAACGGCACGCAAACCGGTGGCAATGCGACTACGGCGACCAGTCGCGAGGGCATCACCAACAGCTTCAACGTGCAGATGACGGCGAGCTGGGAGCCCGACCTGTGGGGCTCGGTCACGCGCTCGGTCAACGCGCAGAAAGCCGGCCAGCAGGGCGCGGCCGCCGACCTCGCGAACGCGCGCCTGTCCGCCCAGGCCACGCTCGCGCAGACCTACTTCCTGCTGCGCGCGCTCGACTCCACGCAGAAGCTGCTCGACGACACCGTGATCGCCTATCAGCGCTCGCTGCAATTGACGCAGAATCAGTACGCGGCCGGCGTCGCCGCGCGCTCGGACGTGATCCAGGCGCAAACGCAGCTGCAATCGGCGCAGGCCGCCGCGATCGACAACGGCATCCAGCGCGCGCAGGACGAGCACGCGATCGCGGTGCTGGTCGGCGTGCCCGCGTCGATGTTCTCCCTGCCGCCGATGCCGCTCACCGCGACGCCGCCCGCCGTGCCTGCGCAGATGCCCTCCGCGCTGCTCGAACGCAGGCCGGATATCGCATCGGCGGAACGCAAGGCCGCGGCGGCGAACGAGCAGATCGGCGTGGCGATCGCCGCCTTCTTCCCGTCGCTGACGCTGTCGGCGACCGGCGGCTTCGAGAACTCGGTGTTCTCGCAATTGTTGACGTTGCCGTCGCGCTTCTGGACGCTCGGCCCGCAACTGGCCGGGACGATCTTCGACGCCGGCCTGCGCAAAGCGCAAACCGAGGCCGCGCGTGCCACCTATGACGCGGATGTCGCGACCTATCGGCAGACGGTGCTCGCCGCGTTCCAGGACGTCGAGGACAACCTCGCGTCGCTGCGCATCCTCGAACAGGAAATCGTCGTGCAGCGGCAGGCGGTCGACTCGGCGCGCCAGGCGCTCGCCATCGTGACGAACGAGTACAAGGCGGGTACGGTCGGCTTCGTCAATGTGCTGACCGCGCAGACCACGGCTTTCACGGCCGAACAGAAGCTCGAGAATATCGCCGGGCAGCGGATGGTGTCGTCGGTGGGGCTCGTGAAGGCGCTCGGCGGCGGCTGGGACGCGTCGCAGATGAATCGCGAGACCGGCGATGTCGCGGCGCCCGCGCCGCTGCCGGCATCGGCGCCGAGGGCTGCGGCCACGTCAGTCGGCGCGCCGTCCATCGCACAGAGCACCGCGTCGGGCACAGACGCGCCGCAAGCGCGGGTGCAGAGCAAATAATGTCCGCTGCGCTCGCCGCGCAGCAACGCCACAAAACAGAAGAGGCATGGTCGCAACTCGCGGCCATGCCTCTTTTTTCATCGCGCCACGCGCGCGAAACACGCGCCTCGGCACACATCAGCGCACGTCAGCCCCAACTCAGCGCACGAACGTCAGCGCCACCGTATCCGGCCCGCTAGGCCGGCCAAGCAGATTCAGCAGGCCGGCGAGGTTATCGTGCTGCTCCGGCGCGGCGCTCGCCGTGCCATGAAACGACGTCGATGCGGCCGACACCGTGCCGCTGCCGGTCAGCGTCAACGGACCCTTGATCGTGCTCAGATCGAGCGCCGACGACGTGCCCTGCGCCTGAAACCTGACCCGGTACGACCCGAGCGGCTTCACGAGCGACACCCGGGAGCTGACGTCGTCGAGCATCATCGTCAGCTGGCCGAACGCTTCGCCGTTGAAACTGCGCCACTCGGACCACGACAGCTGCACGTTGCCCTGCAGATCGAGGGTGTTGAATGGCGCGCCAAGCCCCGCGAGCAGCGACGCCGGCACCGCGAGCGCGCCGGGCGTGACGGTTGCGCCGCGCGGCGTCGCTTCGACCGTGACCGGGTCGGGCATCGCCTCGCTATGGCGCATGACCATGCGCACGCGTCCGGTGAAAAGCGGCCAGAACGCCGTGCGCCATTCGATCCGACCAGGCAGCAGCGTCGCCGCGCTCATATCGGCGCCGGCGGCCAGCATCAGGGTCGCCGAGCCATGCCACAGCGAGCCCTCGGCGTCGACGAGATTGACGTGCCCGTGCGTTTGCCGCGCGAACTGCGGCGTAATCCAGGCGGCCGGCAGTAACGCGAGCGTCACGGCCGCCACCGACAAAACGGCGACCACCAGCCACGGCAGCGCCGGACGCAGGCGCCACATCCAGTAATTCATGCGAGATCCTGTAGCGAGCGGCGCGTTGTTATTTCGCGGTCGACGGTTGCAGCGCGACCGTCAGATCGACCTGGCCGTCGTCTTTCAACGCGGTGATGTGCGCCTCGGAGACCTGCACCTTGAACTGCTTGCGCACGTCATCGACCCACGCGGTCCAGGCTGGAAACGCCACGTTTTTCATTTGCACCTGCACCGCGTTGCCGACGAACTGCACCTGCGTCGCGGCGAGGCCATGTTCGCCGAGCGATGCGGAAAGCGCGTCCTTCAGCGCCGCGCCGGTCGGCGCGACACCTTGCGCGGCCGCCGACAGCGAGCGCGCCTCGTTCGACTGCGCGGTCATCTGCGCAAGCTGCCGCTGCAGGCTGGGCAGCGATTCACGCAGGTGCGCGCGGCCTTCCTGCGCGGGCGCCCACAGCACCGACCATGCAATCGCCACGGCGAGCGCGGAGCCGCCCCACGTCAGCAGCGCCTTTTCGCGATCGGTGCGCTGGTCCCAGAAGCCAGCCCATGTTTGAGCGAGTTCAGCTTTCATTGTCCGTTCCTGATGGTCCACTTGCCGGTACTGCTGTCGATCGCACCGGTAAGGCCGTTGCGCGCGAGGCGCTTGGCGAAGTCGGGGTCGACCTTGACCGCGGGTTTGAAGGTCACGTCGAGGCGGTGCTCGTGATAGTCGAGCGCCGCAATGCCGTTGACCGGCAGCGGCGACAGCGAGCGCGCGAGGCCGTCGGCGAGCGACAGGAAATCCTCCGGCGACAGCTCGCCCGCCGCCACGCGCAGCTGTTGCACCTGACGCGCCATCTGATCGGGCGCGTCGAGTACGACGGTCGTCTTCGGGAACGTATTGAGCAGCAGCTCCGTCATCTGCGTGTTGATCGCGTCACGCTGACGCGCAAGCATCAGCCACTGCACGTTCGCGCCGATGATCGCGACGACGAGCGCGGCGAGCGCGAGCACGATCGGCAGACGCAGACGCCGCAGCGTCGCGCGATCGAGGCGCCACGGCTGCGACGCGAATTCGAACTGGCACAGGTCGAAGCGGCATTCGAGCGCGCGTCGCGCGAGCTGCTCGAACGGCAGCGGACTCGCGCCGTGAATATGCGAGGCGAGCCGCGCGGGACTCGTCGTGGATTGGTTCGGCTCGTTGCCGGGCACCTCGGTCAGCATGTACAGCGACACCGACGCCGCACCCGCTAGCGCGGACAGCGTCGCGTTCACCGCATCGGCCGGCGCCGCGAAACCCTCGCCCTGGACACCGCGTGCAATCGCCAGTTCGACGCGCGGCACGCCGCTGTCGAGCGCGCCTTCGACGAGCAGCGCGGGTGCGGTCTGCACGACCGCACCGAGCACCGCGGCCACCATCGGCACGATGGACGGCGCTTCGGGCGCGACCACCGGCGCGATGCCCGGTAGCGACGTCGCGACGCTCGCCGCGCCGGCCATCGTCGGCTCGCGCACTTCGGCTGTTTCATCGACGTTCGCGGCAACTTCGGTCACCGGCGCCAGCGGCAGGCAACGCGTGACCGGCACCGCGCGCAGACTGCGATGACCGGCCGCCGTGAACGCCTCACAGATGAAACGGAACCAGCCGCGATCAATGATCGCGAGCAGGTGCCGACCTTCACCAAGCCCCTGCGGATCGACCGCGATGTGGCAGGTCTGCGGGTCCTGGATCAGTTGATCCTCGACGATATTGGGCAGCGCCTGGCGCAGCTTCGGTCCACGCAGCGGCGGCAGCGTCGCGGGCATCAGCAGCAGGTCGCGCGCGGCGAGCATCAGCACCGTCGTGCCGGCGCGCGGCAGCAGCGCGAGTGCCGAGCGGCCGGCGCGCTGCGTGCGCCCCGTCTTGTCGAGCAGCACGAACGGCAGCTCGGGCAGTTGCCATTCCTGCGAGGGCACCGCCGGATCACGCGGTGGCAATAGGACGATCAGCGTGCTCAAAGGCCACTCTCTCTGTGGATTGCGTTGTTCATAGTTGGTCTTGTACCCGCACGATACGCGTGGTGTGAGTTAGCGGATCGCGATAGACGAGCGTCGTGCGATCCACTTCGGCGCGCTCGTGCTGCACACTGCCGTGGACTAAAAAGTAGCTCGAATTGACGTCGAACTCATTCGGATCGATCGACACCGATTGCACACCGGCGGCGGTCAGCGCGAGCTGCACGTCGCCGACGTTGCGGAAAAACACGGTCTGGCGCCGCGCGACGAGTGCTTGCGCCTGCGACACGGTCATGCCCGGCACCACCGCCGCGATCACTTCGGCCGACGCGGTGTTCATGTTGATCGCGGTGGTCGTAGGCAGCACGGTGACGAACGGCCGCAGCTTCGCGACGATCTCCGGCGTGTAGCCCGGAATGTCGAGCAGCGAATCGACGCTCGTCATCAGCAGCGGCGCGACCGCCACGTTGTCGTCGCCGTCCTCGATGCCGGGCTGGTTCGTGAAGTTGCCGCCCGTCATACCGCCGCCGCCACCCACCTGCGGCGTGCTGCTGATCGACGTGCCGGTCTGAAAGCGCGTCGCCGATTGCGACAGCCCCGCGCGCACGTGCAGCGCGGTCACTTTGGCGAGCTGCCCGCTCAGGCCGAGCGACACCAGCAGGCGCTGATACGCGGCCATCTGCTCGGCGCTGATTTGCGTCACGCCGGGCGCCGGACTTGCGACCAGATTGCGCAGATTGAATCGGGACTGCGCGTCCTCGATCGATCCCGACAGGTAGGTGGCCGCGCCTTGCTCAGCGCGTACCTCGCCAATCTGGCCGAGAAAATCCGACAGCCGGGTTTTCGCGATCGGCACGCCCCACAAGCCGCCCAGATACGTGATGCCAGCCGACGTATCGCCTTCGGAGCGCAGAATCAGCCGGGTCCAGTCGAGCGCGCCGCGCGCGACCCATTGCGCCTGCGACAACAGCCGCTGATTCTCGATGCGCCGGATTTGTACCTGCTGGCGCCACAACATGCCGGACACGAGGATCGCCGACAGCGCGACCACGAGCAGCGCGCTGATGATGGCCACGCCGCGCTCGCGCGCGCCGGCCACGCGCGAACCGGATGCCGACTTTTTCGACGACGAGGAGAACGTCATGTCATTCTCCGACCAGAAAAACGCGCGTGACCGGCCGCGCGAGCGATGTTGCGCCGATGCTGACCTCGAGCCCCGTCACCGAGCGCGGCATCGGCGCGTTGCCGAGCTGCGGCACCTTCAGGTTGTTGACGGCTTCGGTCAGCGCGGTCTGTACGTCGTTCATCCGTATGGTCCAGCCGAGCTTCGGCACGTACATGCGCGCCGAGATCGAGCCGACGCCACCCATCAGCGGCACCGCGCTCCAGCCTTCGTCGCTGCCGTGCAACGCGCGCCGCAATTCGCCGACGTTGCCGAGCGGCGGCGACGCGTAGCGCACCACGCGGCCGTTCGAGATCTGATAGCGCACCACCTGCAGACGCGGCGCGGTGGCCGGCAGCACCATGTGCCGCACGATCTGCAGCGCGTTGCCGGACACCGAGACCGCGGCCTGGCCCGATTCGTCGTCGCTGGCGGCCTGGCGTGCGTCGATGCGCATCTGGTCGAACAGCTGCGCGAACACGCGTTCGTCTTCCATCGCGTTCGTGATCGTCGTGCGGCCGCGGATGATCTGATCGAGCCCGCGCCATGACAGCACGGCGATCACCGCGAGGATCGCGATCGCGACCAGCAGTTCGATCAGCGTGAAGCCGCGCGCGCCATAACGGCGGCGGCGCTCACAGCGAGCGGTTGTTTTCATTCGCGACCACCGTGACCATCTGCGCGAGATTGCCGGACTGCCCTGGCATCGTCACCATCACTTCGACACGGCGAAACACCGGATTCGGCGTCGCCGTCACATGCTCGGTACAGCGCAGTTGCAGATTGCCTTGCGAGCAATCGAAGCTCGTTGAGCCGATGTTGGGCCATGCATGCTTCAGATGAAGGTCCGCGAGCGCGTTGTCCGCGCTCCAGCCGGCGAGCAGACGCCGGTGCAGATCGGCTTCGCCGCTCGCGAGACTGCCGACCGCGCGCAGCGACGCGGCAAGCGCGATCGCGATGATGGCGAGCGCGACCAGCACCTCGATCATCGTGAAGCCACGCTCCTCGCGGCACCCGACATCGCGCATCATGAAGAGGGAAGGGGCACGGACCGACCTGCCATAGCGAAGCATCCGCATCTCAGCGCACCTCGTAGCGGCCATTGCCGGTACCGACGATGGTCGCCTGGCCGGCCGCCGAAAACAGCGTGACCTGCACCGGCACGTCGATCGCCTCGGTACCGAACACGATGCGATCGGCGTGCGAATCCGAGCCCGGGTAACTGATCGCGACACTGGTCACGCCGCCTTCCCACTGACGCGGTCCGAGCAGATCGTCGCGCAGCGGACGCCAGCCGTCCTGGGTGCGTTGATCGAAACGGAAGCCGCCCTCGAACGGCTGCCACGCGATCGGCCGCGCGCGCACCTGCGCTTCATCGCCAGCCGATTCGAACAGCAGCGCGAGACGCTGCGCTTCCTCGTTCAGATCGGTGCGCGGATTGCGGGTCATCGTGACCGCGGTCAGCGACACGAGCAGGCCCGCGATCACGAGCACGACCATCATTTCGAGCAGCGTGAAGCCTGCCGCGCGGCGGCGGCGCAGGCGGGAGCGCGGCCGCGAAGCCGTACACGGAGTGTCCACACGGGACTTGCAAGCGGACGTGCGCATAGTGCCGGCCATCGACGATCAACGGAAATTCATACAGCAATGCATCGGTGAAGCACGCACGCTTGCACGCGCCGCGAACATAACGGCGTGGCGGGCAGGGCGCCTGGCGAAACGAGCGGCCGAACCGGTGGCAAGGAGGGCGCGTGCATGAACATCATCGAGTCTGCCGGGATGCCAGGTTCAGCCTGTTCATTGCCAGGACCCGACGTCGGCGTCGTTGCCTTCGCCGCCCGGTTTGCCATCGGCGCCGTAGCTGAACACATCGACCTCGCCGTGCACGCCGGGATTCAGGTACTGGTACGCATTGCCCCACGGATCGTTCGGCAGACGCTCGAGATAGCCGCCGTCCTTCCAGTTGTTCGGCACCGGGTCGGTGGACGGCTTTTCGATCAGTGCGTGCAGGCCTTGCTCCTGGGTCGGATAGCGGCCGTTGTCGAGGCGATAGAGCTTCAACGCCTGCATCACGGTGCCGATGTCCTGCTTCGCGGCAACGCGCCGCGCTTCGTCCGGACGGCTCATGATCTTCGGCACGATCAGCGCGGCGAGAATGCCGAGAATGGCGATCACGACCATGATTTCGATCAGCGTGAAACCGCGTTGACGACGGCCGCGCGAACCCGCGTTGTCAGCGCGGCGAATGGTCGACAGTTGCATAGGTTGCTACCTCTTTTCAGGTGAAATTTTCGGCCCGGCTTATCAGATTGAACACGCCGGGCCGTCATTTTAATGTCATGCAGTTGAAGGGTTTCAACCCACCGCAATTTTCACAATAGTCCGTACAATGTGCGCATGAACGCCATCCAAATCCGCCTCCTGTCGCTCGCGCTGTTCGCCGCTTTCTGCGCGACGCTGACCTACTGGGTCATCACGCTCATCACGTTGTCCGGCGCGCCGTTGCCGGCTGCGGCGGCGCATGCGCAGGTCTCGACCGATCAGGCCGCGACGCTGTTCGGCGGACAGCTCACGCGCAACGTCAATCAGGACATCCATCTCTTCGGCATCCTCGCGTTGAGCGAAGGCGCCGCGGCGATCGTCAGCGTCGGTGGCGAGCCGCCGCGCGCGGTGTCGCTCGGCAGCACGCTGATGCAAGGCACCAGGCTCTCCGAAGTCCGCGCCCGCTCGATCATCATCGACCGCAACGGCGCCCACTCGGAAATCTTCCTGCCCCCCAACTCCAGCGGTCCCACCATTTACGTGCGCTGAAACCCGAAGCGGTTGCGCGGCTGATACCGCATGCCGCGCAAATCCTTTCTCTTCCTTCCTCGCGCTACGACGACTACTACTGCACGAGGTTGTTCAGTTCGATGATCGGCAGCATCACCGCGAGCACGATCACCAGCACCACGCCCCCCATCGCCAGGATCAGCAGCGGCTCCAGCAGGCTCGTCAGGAACATCGTGCGACGCTCCAGCTCGCGCGCTTCGCCATCGGCCGCGCGATCGAGCATCGTCGTCACGTCGCCGGTCGCTTCGCCCGAGCGGATCAGGTGCACGAGCACCGGCGGAAACGTCTTCGTGTTGCCGAGCGCGCGCGACAGCGACGTACCTTCGCGCACTCGCACGATCGCGTCGTCGATGTTCTCGCGCATCGCATTGTTGCTGAGCGTTTCGGCCGCGGCTTGCAGCGCGCGCAGAATCGGCACGCCCGCCGCGGTCAGAATGCCGAGCGTGCTGGCGAAGCGGACCGTGTTATAGCCGCGCACGAGCTTGCCGATCAGCGGCGCGGTCAGCAGCCAGCGGTCGAAGGCGAGCCGTGGGCCCGGTTGCCTGAGGGTCGCGCGCACCAGATAGACGACCACGATCGCGCCGATCAGCATCGCCCACCACCAGTGCCGCACGAAGCCGGACAGCGCCATCATCACGATCGTCAGGAATGGCAGTTGCTGCTTGGTGCTCGCGAACACGTTGACGACCTGCGGCACCACATAGCTGAGCAGGAACGTGACGATGCCGAACGCGATGATCGTGACGATCGTCGGATACGTGAACGCCAGCACGATCTTCTGCTTCAGTGCATTGCGCTGCTCGATGTAGTCGGCGAGCCGCGACAGCACCAGGCCGAGCTTGCCCGTGTGTTCGCCGGCCGCGACGAGCGCCCGGTAGATCTCGGGGAAGTCCTTCGGATGCTGCTGCAGCGCATTCGCGAGCGAATGACCGCCGAGCACTTCGGCGCGAATCGCCGCCATCAGCTCGCGGATGTAGTCGCGCTCCGACTGCTCGGTGAGCACCGCGAGCGCTTCGTCGAGCGGCAGACCCGCGATCAGCAGACTCGCGAGCTGCCGCGTCAGAATGGCCTGCTCGCGCTGCGACAGACGACGCCCGAGCGCGAGCCGCTGATTGCGCTCGCCGCGGGTGCGCGACGCCGCCGGTTCGACGACGAGCGGAGTGAGTCCCTGCGAGCGCAGGTTGGTCCGCGCGCCGCGCGCACTGTCGGCGTCGAGCACGCCCTTTTGTGCCTTGCCCGCCGCGTCGATCGCTTCGAAACGGAATGCCGGCATGCGCTTATGCTCCGCCCGTCACGCGAATCACTTCTTCGAGCGACGTCAGTCCCGATGCGAGCCAGCGCTCCGAATCCTCGCGCAGCGTGCGCATGCCGTGCGCGCGGCCCGCTTCGAGAATTTCGGCGTCCGCCGCGTTGCGGTGGATCAGCGAACGGATCGTCTCATCGATCAGCAGCAGCTCGTAGACGCCGCGCCGTCCCGCGTAACCGGATTGGCCACAACGGTCGCAGCCGACCGGATGCCAGCGCTTGCTGCCGTCTTCCTCGGTGCGCTCTTCGCGGCACACCGGGCACAGCCGCCGCACGAGCCGCTGCGCGAGCACGCCGAGCAGCGACGAGGCGAGCAGATACGGCTCGACGCCCATGTCGGTCAGACGCGTGACCGCGGATGCCGCGTCGTTCGTGTGCAGCGTCGCGAGCACCAGGTGGCCGGTCAGCGAGGCCTGCACCGCGATCTGCGCGGTTTCGAGGTCGCGGATTTCACCGATCATGATGATGTCCGGATCCTGACGCAGAATCGAGCGCAACGCGCGCGCGAAGCTCATGCCGATCCGCTCGTTGACCTGGGTCTGGCCGATGCCGGACAGGTCGTATTCGATCGGGTCCTCCACCGTCATGATGTTGGTGGTCGCCGTCTCCAGTCGCGACATCGACGCATACAGCGTCGTGGTCTTGCCGGAGCCGGTCGGGCCCGTTACGAGCACGATGCCGTGTGGCTTGCCGATCAGCTTGTCGAACTTGCCGAGCGTGTCGGATGCCATGCCCAGCGCTTCGAGATTCAGTCGCGCCGCGTCTTTTTCGAGCAGCCGCAGCACCGCGCGCTCGCCGTGGCCGGTGGGCAGCGTCGATACGCGCACGTCGACCGGACGACCGCCGACGCGCAGCGTAATGCGGCCGTCCTGCGGCAGACGTTTCTCCGCGATGTCGAGCTGCGCCATGATCTTGATCCGCGAGATCAGCGCGCCGTGCAGCGCTTTTTTCGGCCGCACCACGTCGCGCAGCGTGCCGTCGACGCGAAAGCGCACCACGGACGCATTCTCGAACGGCTCGATATGAATATCCGATGCTTGTTCGCGCGCGGCTTGCGTGAGCAGCGCGTTGATCATGCGGATGATCGGCGCGTCGTCTTCCGATTCGAGCAGATCCTCGACCTCGGGAATGTCCTGCATCAGACGCGACAGATCGACTTCGCCTTCCACTTCACCGACCACCTGCGCAGCGCTGCCGTCCTGGCGCGCATAGGCCTGGTTGATCGCCTGCGCGAGATCGTCGGCGGGCACGCGCACCACCGATACCGTGCCGTAGTTGCGCGCGATTTCGGCAAGCGCGGCTTCGCTCGTGCGCTCGCTGATCCAGACTTCGAGGCTGTCGGCATACTGATGCGCGACCAGGATCTGGCCGCTGCGCGCGAAACCGTACGGCACGAGCCGGGCGGCGAGCGGCGAGGGCGCCACGCGCCCGCCGGCGGCGGCGTCGCCGTTCAACAGACCTTGCGATGGCGCGGTTTGCGCGGACGTCTGCGTCACGGACGCGCTCCCGGCGATACCGTACTCGGCACCACTCCGCTGGCCGAATCGACGACCGCCGGTTGCGGCACGGTTTGCGGCATCGTTTGCGGCACAGGTTGCGTGGTGGGCTGAGCGTTGGCTTGCGGCACGACCTGCGGCGGTACCTGTTGAGGCACCTGTTGCGGTGCCTGCTGCGGCATCATCTGCTGGCGGCGCATCTGGTTCAGATCGAACAGGTTCAGCGCCGGCACACCGCCCTGGCTCGGGCCGAGCGGCATCGGCGGCACGACCGGATCGTCGCGATCCTTCATGATGTTGTTGTCCGAACGGTACGCACCCTGCACACCCTGGACGTAGTCGTAGCGGTTCGCCGTGACGGCCTGGGTGGTGTCGCGATCGGCGAGAATGACCGGGCGCAGGAATACCATCAGGTTAGTCTTGTTGCGGTCCTTCTGCTCGGAGCGGAACAGCTGGCCCAGCCACGGAATGTCGCCGAGCAGCGGCACCTTGCTGTTGCTGACCTGGTAGTTATCCTGCATCAGGCCGCCGAGCACGATGATCTCGCCGTTATCGCACAGTACGGTCGACTGGATCGAACGCTTCGTGAATTCCGGGCCCGCCGGGTTCGTCGCCGCGTTGTTCGTACCGTTCACGATCGCCGAATCTTCGGTGTAGAGCTGCAGCTTCAGGATGCCGCCGTCGGTAATCTGCGGCTTCACGTGTAGCGTCAGACCGACGTCGACACGGTCGTACGTGTTGAACGCCGCGCTCGTCGTGCCGCTCGTCAGGTTCGAGTACGAACCGGTCTGGATCGGCACGTTGGTACCGACGATAATCTTCGCTTCTTCGTTGTCGAGCGTGATCAGGTTCGGCGTGGACAGCACGTTCGCGTCGGCGGTCTGCGACAGCGCCTGCAGCAGCGCGCCGAGACCCTGCACGCCGAAAATGTTGTGGATCCAGCCAACGTTCAGGCCCTGTTGCAAGTTCGAGGCGCCCAGTGCCGTAGCGAGACCGCCGGTCGAGCCGGCAGCGGCCGCGGCCGCCGTCAGGTTGACGATGCTGTTGCCCGAGCCAGTCGACAGGTTGGTACCGGCATACAAGTTACCGTTCGCGACCTGCCACTGAATCCCGAGGTTGCCGCTTGTATTCGAGTTCAGCTCGACGAGCAGCGCCTCGATATACACCTGCGCGCGACGTGCATCGAGCTGGTCGATCACCGCGCGCAAGTTGCGGTACGTCGCTTCGGGCGCCGTGATGATTAGCGAGTTGGTTGCGGGATCGGCCGTGATCATGCCGCCGCCCTGGTCTTCGCTCTTCTCCTTCTCTCCGCCGAGAAAGCCGCCACTATTGCTATTCGAGCCCGAGGCGCCGCCGCCCAACGGCGAGTTCATCGAGCTGCCGCCGAGTCCGCCTGACGGCAACGGTGGCGTGCCCGACGTGCCCGTCGAATTGCTGGCGTTCGACAGACCGCCGCCGCCGCCACCACCACTGCTGTTCTGGTTGAACGAGTTCGCCTCGTTCGCGCCGCCCGACGAGCCTTCGCCGCCGCCCTTGCCGAGCATGTTGCGCAGCGTGCGCGCGAGCTTCGTCGCGTCCGCGTTGCGCAGCGGCACGACGTGCATGTTGCCCGGCATCGTGGTCGGCACGTCGAGCTGTTTCGCGAGCTCCTTTGCCGCCGCGAGACGTGCGGTGTTCGACGCGCGCATCAGTAGCGAGTTGGTGCGCGGATCCGCTGCGATCGACACCTTCAGCGTCGCGTCCGTACTGCCTATCGAGCCCGGATCGAGCATCTTGTTCATCTGCTGCGCGATGTCGATCGCATTCGCATTCTTCAGCGGCACGACCGCCACCGACTGGCCTGCCGCGTTATCGATGCCCGCGATGATCTGCGCGATGCGCCGCACGTTGTCGGCGTAGTCGGTGACGACGATCGTATTGTTGGCGGGGTAGGCCGCGACGGTGTTGTTCGGCGAAATCAGCGGACGCAGTACCGGCAGCAGGTTGTTGGCCGATTCGTTCCTCAGCGTGAAGACCTGCGTGACGACCTGGTCGCCGCGCGCCGTCGGCGCGTTGCCGACGTAGGTCGGCACGCCTTGCAGCTTGGCGTCGGCCTCGGGCACCACTTTCAGCACGCCGTGATCCTGCACGAGCGCGAAGCCCTGCATGCGCAGCGCGGACTCCAGGGTTTTGAGCGCCTGATCCTCGGGTACCGCGTTTTCGGACACGAGGTTCAGTTGCCCCTTCACCCGCGGATCGACGATGATCGTCTTGCCGGTCGCCGCGCCGATCGCCTTGGCGACCTGGTCGATGTCAGCGTTGACGAAGTTGAGTGTCACCTCTGCCTGTGCCGTCTGCGCGGTGATCAGTCCAGCCACCAGCAGCGCCGTTGCCACGCGACGCAAAGCCATACAATTTCTTCTCATGGAATGTGATATCGATGCCGGCAGCCTCTGCCACCGACGGTCATGCGATGCGGACCTGGCAGCAAGCTACCGCCCGGTCGGTCTGTGAGCCGGCCCCAAAAGCGAGTTTCGCTTCGAGCTCCAGCGTCCCGACGTCCGAAAAAAACGAACAGTAACAGCTTTTCATGTCGGATTTGAAACAAAACAAGGGGCCTCATGCGAATCCTTACGGAATCGCAGGGTGGTCATTAAATTGAAAGCTGACCGGCACCGTACCTGGACGCCATTACCCGGCTTTGTACGGTCTTATGTCGGTTAGCCAACTTGACGAAGGTCGGACTGCCGGTATGATACGAGCCGTTCGACTCACTGCTATGTGTTTGCTGACGCGGGTTTTCCCCGATGCTCGACAAATGCCCGGCCAGCTTGCCGTTGCGGCCGAAATGCGGCCGGCAAACTGCCTTACCGATTCTTACCTCGGGTTTATCCAGTCCTGTTGACCGATGAAAAGTCCGCTCGTCACCGTCGCCGCTACGCTCGCACTGCTCGTCGCAGCCGGCTCCGCGCGCGCCGACTGCTTCGACGAAGCGGCGAAGTATCAGAAGGTCAACCCATTGATTTTACGGGCTATCGCGTGGCAGGAGTCGCACAACCGGCCGGATGCGCAGCACAAGAACGCGAACGGCTCGACCGACTACGGTGTGATGCAGATCAATTCGGTGCATCTGCCGGTGCTCGCCCAGTACGGGATCTCGCAGGGCACGCTGATGGAGCCGTGCAAGAACGTTTATATCGCGGCGTGGCATCTGCGCCGCCAGATGAACAAGTACGGCAATACCTGGCAGGCGGTCGGAGCATACCACTCTGAGACGCCGGCCTTGCGGGACAAATACTCGCAACAGATCGCCGCGATTCTGCGCAGGTGGAAGTTGATGCCCGCGCAGTAGGCTTGTCCAGCGCTGTCGCTTGCGCAGGCTGCGCCCCTTTTTAATGCACAATGCGGCTTCATGCTGCTGTCGCGCCGTCGCAGCGACGCCGACCATTTGGCCCCGCTCCCGACACGCCTTTCAATCCTCCCGTATTCCGTACCGCGATGAACCAGCCGCTATTGCCCATCACCGTGCTCTCCGGTTTTCTGGGCGCCGGCAAGACCACGCTCCTGAATCACATCCTCGCGAATCGCGCCGGTTTGCGCGTCGCCGCGATCGTCGACGATCTCGCCGCGGTCAATATCGACCCGACGCTCGTGCGCCAGGCGGCCGACCTGTCGAGCGTCGACGAGCAGGTCGTTGAACTTGAGAACGGCTGTATCTGCTGCACGCTGCGCGGCGAGCTGCAAAACGAAATCCGTCGCCTCGCCGGCGAAAATCGCTTCGACGCGCTCGTGATCGAATCGAGCGGCATCGCCGAGCCAATGTCGAGTGCCGAAACCATTACATTCGAGGGCCACGAAGGCGCGTCGCTCGGCGACGTCGCGCGGCTCGATACGATGGTCACGATCGTCGATGCGTTCAACTTCCTGCGCGATTACGCGTCGGCCGATGCGCTCGCCGAACGCGGCATCACGGTCGACGAAGACGACGACCGTACGATCGTCGAATTGCTGATCGAGCAGATCGAGTTTTGTGACGTGCTCGTCGTGAACAAGATCGATCTCGTCAACGCCGACGAGCTCGCGCGTTTGCAGCGCATCCTCGCACGCCTGAACCCGCGCGCGGTGCAGCTCGTGAGCCGCTTCGCCGACGTGCCGCTCGACCAGATCGTGAACACCGGACGCTTCGATTTCGACGAAGCGTCGAATGCGCCGGGCTGGCTCGCGGCACTCGAGCACGAGCACGGCGGTCAACACGGCCACATGCATCGCAGCGAAGCCGACGAATACGGCGTCGGCCATTTCGTCTATCGCGCACGCCGGCCGTTTCATCCGCAGCGGCTGTGGGAGCTGCTGCATCGAGAGTGGAAGGGCGTACTGCGTAGCAAGGGATTCTTCTGGCTCGCGACGCGCAACGATATCGGCGGTTCGCTATCGCAGGCCGGTGGCGCTTGCCGGCACGGTCCGGCGGGCATGTGGTGGGCCGCGCAGGATCGCAGCGAATGGCCGGCAGGCGACGACGAGTTGGCCGCCGAAATCGCCGCCGACTGGTACGGCGCGCCGGACGATACCAGCATCGGCGATCGTCGTCAGGAGTTCGTGCTGATCGGCGTGGATATCGACCCCGCCATCTGGCGCGCGAAGTTCGACGCCTGTCTGCTCACCGACGACGAATACGCGCTCGGGCCGCAAGCCTGGCAGCAGTTCCCTGATCCGTTCCCGGCGTGGGAGTTCGACGACCACGATCATGATGATGATCGCGGCCATCATCATCACGGGCACGGCGACGACTGAGAACATGGCGGACATGACCACGGCGAGAACGCGCATCGTCATGACTGAACGAAGCACGTCCCGCGCTTGAACCATATGCATGGACGAAAAAAAACCCGCCACTGGCGGGTTTTTCTCGCGGGTGTCAACTGCCCGGCAGGAATCTGCCTAGCGCTTGTTGACCGAGTCCTTGAACGCCTTGCCTGCCGTGAATTTGACGGTCTTGGCAGCCGGGATCTTGATAGTTTCGCCGGTCTTCGGATTACGACCCGTACGCGCTGCGCGCTTGCCCGAACCAAAGCTACCGAAGCCAATCAACTGGACCGCCTCACCCTTCGACACAGACTTCTTGATCACTTCAAGCAACGTGTCCAGCGTTTCACCGGTTTGAGCCTTGCTGGCGCCCGTCTGTCCTGCGACAGCGTCGATCAGTTCCTGTTTGTTCATTAAGGTTCCTTTCTGAGTTTAGGTTGATACGAACAGCGCGACCGCGCCGATTATACGTGCGCGCACCGCGCCGTCGAGCAGCTGCGGCCCTGATCCTGACGATCTCCCGCGCCGGACAAAACCCTGTTCGGCGGCCGTGCTGCCGCTCCCTTCGCGGCGCTTGCTATGATAGCGCAGCGCAAACCCAATCAGGATAAGGGTTTCGAGGAATTGCACGGTTTTCGGGCCGTTCTTGCAAGGAAATCGAAATTTTGCCCATCAGCACCCCCTAAACGAGGGCTGAAACCCAGTCCTGGCGGGGGTTAGCGTTGGTTTTTGCCAACGCAGCAAAGCGTCTAAATGCGTCCTGATGGGTCTTTTACGGCGACTCGCGCGCAGCACGCGCCGGCTCGAACCATCGAACCCGCTCTTTCGAGCGACCTTTTGAGCGTGTTTTCCCGTCGCGCATGACCGATCCGCTGATCCCCGCCGTCCTCGCTTTCCGCGACAACGGCAGCCCCTTTTCACCACACTACGACGACATCTATCACAGCGCCGTCGGCGCGCTCGAGCAGGCTCACTACGTCTTTCTGCGCGGCAACGAATTGCCGGAAAGATGGCAGAGCCGCCGTACGTTCACCGTGCTCGAAACCGGCTTTGGCATCGGCATCAACTTTCTCGTCACGTGGGCCGCATGGCGCGCCGATCCGGCTCGCTGCGAGCGGCTGCATTTCGTGTCGACCGAAAAGCATCCGTTTAGCGCCGCCGATCTGCGCCGCGTTCACGCAACGACGATCTCCGATCCGCTGATCGCCGGGCTCGCGGACACGCTCACGAACGCTTGGCCGATGCTCGTGCCCGGCACGCACCGGCTCGAATTCGAAGGCGGCCGCGTCGTGCTGACGTTGATCTTCGCCGATGCGCTCGACAGCCTGCCCACCTTGCGGCTGCGTGCCGATGCGTTCTATCTGGATGGCTTTGCGCCCGCGAAAAATCCCGAGCTGTGGAGCCCGGCGATCTTCAAGGCGCTCGCGCGCGTCGCGGGCGATGACGCGACCTTCTCCACCTATAGCAGCGCGGGCGACGTCAAACGCGCATTGACGCAATGCGGCTTCGAGTATCGCAAGGTCGACGGCTTCGGCTGGAAACGCGCGATGCTGGTCGGCCGCTTCTCGCCGCGCTGGCGTGTGCGCCGTTATGAGCCGCCCGCGCCGTTCTGGCACGACGAACGACACGCGGTCGTGATCGGTGCGGGGCTGGCCGGCTGCGCGGTGATCGAGCGGCTTGCGGCGCGCGGCTGGCGCGTGACTTCGCTCGAGCGGCATGCGTCGGTTGCACAAGATGCGTCTGGCAATCCAGCCGGTGTATTCCACCCAATGATTTCGCGCGACGACAGCGTCGCGTCGCGCGTCACGCGGGCGGGCTTTCTGTATGCGCTCAATCGTTGGGCCGGGCTCGAAAGTGCAGGGCATCGGCTCGCGCGCGGCGATCGCGGTCTGCTGCAGATCGCCGCGGACGACGACGAGGCGCGCGCAATCGGCGAGGCCATCGGCGCGTTCCGCTATCCGTCCGACTACGTGACGCCGGTGTGCGCGTCCGATGCCGAGCGACTCGCCGGCGTGCCGCTCGCGCGTGGCGGCTGGTTCTTTCCGCGCGGCGGCTGGATCGATCCGGCTTCGCTGTGCGCGGCGCAATTCGCATCGGCAGGCGGCTTGCTCGAACGACGCTTCGGTGTCGACGTCGCGCGGCTCGAACGTTCCGGCGATCAGTGGACCGTCTTCGATATCGCGGGAAAGGTAGTCGCTCGAGCGCCGGTCGTGATCGTCGCTGGTGCGCATGAAGCTGCGCGCATCGCTGGCTTGCGTCATGCGCCGACACGCAGCATTCGTGGTCAGTTGAGCTTGCTGCCGGCGGGTACCGTCGCGCCGCTTGCGCTGCCGGTGATCGGCGAGGGCTACGCCGTGCCGCTCGCGAACGATGTCACGCTGACAGGCGCGACCTATGAACTCGACGACCCCGACAGGTCGCTGCGCACGGACGGTCATCGCGAGAATATCGAGCGCGTCGCGCAGATGTTGCCGTCGTTCGCAAGCGCACTCGATGCCGCGCCGCTGACCTCGCTCGCCGGACGCGTTGCGTTTCGCTGCGTGAGCTCGGATCGCATGCCGATGATCGGCCAGCTCGCCGACGAAGCCGCTGCCGCCCGCGATGCTGCCCGCCTGCGCGGCGCATGGCCGCTCGATCTGCCGCGTCTCGACGGTCTGTACGGCGCATTCGCTTATGGTTCTCGCGGGCTGGTGTGGGCCGCGCTCGGCGCTGAACTGATCGCCTCGCAGCTCGAAGGCGAGCCGTGGCCGCTCGAACGCGATCTCGCCGAAGACATCGACCCTGCGCGCTTTCTGCTGCGGTCCTTGCGACAGGGAACGATCGGTTAGCCGGCTTCGACCATTGCGAAGTTATCTCTGCGCCCGGCACGTTAACTCCGCCCGCCCTGTAAACCCGGTTCCGGCTTGTCCACTGCGACCTGTGGATAACCGCGCGGTTAACCGGCGCAAGTCGTGTGGAACCGTTGTGGACGTAAACGGGGTAACTGGGACATCGCGAAAAAGTGCGAAAAGTTGCTCGCGTATACCGGCAGCCGCCGCACATGCTGTGCATCCGGTTATGCGGCCGGGAACTCGATGATTTGTTTCGGTAAACATAGGTTATCCACAGAAACCGAGGCAGCTTGTTAACTGTTACTACGTATACATACGGTAAACCAGTAAACAGCAAAGACGGGGGCTAACGCCCCGCCTATCGGGCTAGCTGAGTTTCGTTCGAGTTCGCGTAAACCGGATCGCTCGACGCGCTGCGTTAACGACAAAACCGCGCATCGAAATCACCGACGCGACGGTAACGCCCGAGAGCGGATTCGCCGTTCGCGACGTGGTCGAAACTGATGCGATACCTCGAAAAAAGGTCGCTTTTTCCGTTCGCTGGGAAAATAACGTTCTTTTTTACCGTTTTGCCTGCGAGTTAACGTCTTTTCGGTTAACCCGGAAAAAGCTATGGCACAATCCCCGTTTTTCCGCGTCGTGCCACAGCAATGACGGCACGCGCAGCAATGGAACGGTGCCGGTCAAACAGAATCTGATTCACGGTCGACGGCGTTCCTTCAGCGTGCCTGTTGCTACTGCCGCATCCCGTGTATGTGCCCGACTCCGTGCGGTTCTTCGCGGCCCTGGCGCATGCCGATCATCCGATCATTGAAACCTCGCAACGCTGATTTCGCGAAGCGCTTGCGACAACGTGCGCTCCCCGTGCGCTCGTGACGGCGTGCGTGTGCGCCGGTTCGTGTCGTCTGCCGTTGCTGCCAAGGAGAACCCATTACGATGAATTCGGCGTTTTCGTTTTTGCCAGCGTGGCCGCTTTCGCCCGACGCCATTTTCTGGGCGGGTCTTGCATTGCTTGCCGCCGGTCTGTGCGGCGAGCTTTGCTATCGCGCGTGGCGTTTACCGCGCATTTCCGGCTATGCGGTGATCGGACTCGTGGCCGGCGCGGCAGGCTTTGGCGTGATCGATGCGGATTCTGCGAGCGCCGCGCGGCCGCTGCTCGACGTCGCGCTCGGCCTGTTGCTGTTCGAACTCGGCAGCCGGCTCGATCTGCGCTGGATCCGCCGCAATCCGTGGCTGATTCTGTCGAGCGTCGCCGAAGCCACGCTGACTTTCGTGCTGGTGCTGCCCGTGTTGCTGTTTCTGCACGTGCCGCTGATGGTCGCGACCGTACTCGCCGCGATCGCGATGGCGACATCGCCCGCGATGGTGATCCAGCTCAAAACCGAACTACGCGCGGAAGGCCAGGTCACGCAGCGTCTTCTGACCTTGACCGCGCTGAACAGCATGTACGCGGTCGTGATCGAAAAGCTCGTGTCGAGCTGGCTGCATCAGGAGGTTTACGGCAACGTGTTCGCGACCATCCTGCAGCCGTTGTACCTGCTGGTCGGCTCGCTCGTGCTCGCGTATCTGCTCGCGCGCACCTGCACGTTCTTCTATCGGCGCCTGAACATGCAGGACGAGCATTCGTTCGTGGCGCTGTTCGGTCTCGTGCTGCTCGCGATCGCGATCGCGCATCTGTTCAAGCTGTCGACGATTCTCGCGTTGCTCGCCGCGGGCATCATCGTGAAGAATCACGAAGTGCGTCCGCAGTTGTGGCCAGAGCATTTCGGCACCGCGGGCTGGCTGCTGACGGTGATCCTGTTCGTGCTGACGCTGACGTCGTTCGAATGGAAGCACATCGCGTTGGGCGGAGTCGCCGCGCTGGGTCTGATCGTTGCTCGCCTCGTCGCGAAGCTGGTCGGCGTGCTGGCGTTCGCGAAGCCGAGCGGGCTGAACTTGAAGCAGGGCATCGCGCTCGGCCTGTCCTTGTCACCGATGTCGGCGCTCGCGTATCTGCTCGTCGACGACACGTACAACCTGTATCCGAACTTCGATCCGCAGCTGCGCGCAATCGCTATGTGTTCGATTTTCGTGCTGCAGATTCTCGGGCCGTGGCTCGTCTATCGCAGCCTCGCGCTCGTCGCCGAGCGGCGCGAGGGGTAAGCGTGAAACGCGCATGGGCTGCCGTGCGCGTTTCACGAACCCGTCTTTCAATTCCTTCGCCTCAAACGACCTGACTCAGGGGACGCCATGTCACTCGAACCCTTCATCGACTCGAAACCGTTCACGTTCGGTATCGAGCTCGAAATGCAGATCGTCAATACGCACGACTATGATCTGACCAAAGCCGGCACGGATCTGCTGCGCCTCATCAAGGACGAAAAAATCCCCGGCAATATCACGCCGGAAATCACCGAAAGCATGATCGAGCTGTCGACCGGCATCTGCACGTCGCACGAACAGGCGGTCACCGATCTGCGCAAGATTCGCGACACGCTGGTGTCCGCGGCCGATCATCTGAACGTCGGTCTGTGCGGTGGCGGCACCCATGCTTTCCAGCAATGGAGCGAGCGGCAGATCGTCGATACGCCGCGCTTTCAGTATATTTCCGAGCTATACGGCTATCTCGCGAAGCAGTTCACCGTGTTCGGCCAGCACGTGCACATCGGTTGCCCGAATCCGAACAGCGCGCTGTATCTGCTGCATTCGATGTCGCGCTTCATCCCGCATTTCATTGCGTTGTCCGCGTCGTCGCCTTTCGTACAGGGCGTCGATACCGGATTTCATTCGGCACGTCTGAATTCCGTGTTCGCGTTTCCGCTGTCGGGCCGCGCGCCGTTCGTGCTGACGTGGGACAGCTTCGAGGAGTATTTCTCGAAGATGGTCCATACGGGCGTGGTCAACAGCATGAAGGATTTCTACTGGGATATCCGTCCGAAGCCGGGCTTCGGCACGATTGAGGTCCGGGTGATGGATACACCGTTTTCGGTGGATCGCGCCGCGGCGATCGCCTGCTACATCCAGACGCTCGCGCGTCATTTGTTGCTCGATAAGCCGATCATGCCGCAGGAAGACGACTATCTGGTCTACACGTTCAACCGTTTCGAAGCCTGCCGCTTCGGACTCGGTGGCACCTGCATCAATCCGCAAACCGGTGAACGCAAGACGATTTCCGAAGATATTCTGGAAACGCTCGAACAGATCGGACCGCATGCGGAAGCGCTCGGCTCGGTGAATGCGCTGGCCGAAGTCGGCGCGATCGCGCGCGGTCAGGTCAACGACGCGACGTGGCTGCGCAGTGTGTTTGCGCAGGAAAAGTCCTTGCACGAAGCGGTACGCCAGCAGTGTCTGCAATGGCGCGCCTAGTCGCGAAGACTTCATGAAACCGTTTGCGTGCGCCAGCTACGCGACGTTCCGACGAAACCCGCCGCGTGCGGGTTTTTTTTCGTAAGAAAATTTTTATGGTTTTTCGCGCGCGCAACCCTTCAGGTTTTTCGAAAGCTTACGTATACCAGCGTAGTAGTCGTAAGCAGGCGTTGCCAAAGGCTGTGGACAACTGAATAATTTCCTGCAAAGTCAATGCACTGGGGAAATGATAACTGGGCTCGTAAAACGGGCTCCGGCCACGCCTGGCAAGCGCAACCGAGGAAACGTTCAACACGCTGCAAGTGCTTGTTGCAAAACGGTACACAGGCTGTCCAAACGTTTTCCCCTGCTTATCCACAGCTCGCGTTGGATAAGTTAGCTGTACGATTAGCCGCTGTCGCATAGAATGTCGTTTTTCGCCGCCTTCGGCTTCCAAGACGGTGTATTTTTGAGATAGTACAAACGGTTTCATCCGCGGTTGGACGAAGCTACCCCACACACGCAACGGGTGTACTCCGGCAGGCAGCCGCCGGCATTGCACCAAAGCGGTAAATAAACGAATCGAAGATTATGAGCGAAGGCGTATACGGAGAACAGGCAGCCGGGCGAGTGACCCACAGCCTCTTGCGATTGAGCACGGCGATGCGAAGCCAGGCTTGGGAATGGGCGGAAGGCGCGGGCCTTACGCCGACCCAGGGCGAGATCCTCGTGCTGTTGATGCAACGTAAGGGGCCGATGCGTCTCGGCGAAATCGCGCGTGAAACGGCGCTGACTGCCGCGACCACCAGCGATGCGGTCAGCACGCTCGAGACCAAGGGCCTCGTCGAAAAGCGTCGCGCACTCGACGACGGTCGCGCGCTCGCGGTACGTCTGACCTCGCGTGGCCGCACTGCTGCCAAACGCGCCGCGCAATGGCCGGACTTCCTCTCGAAGGCGGTCGGTACGCTGCGCGAGGACGAGCAGTCCGTGTTCTATCGCACGCTGCTCAAGACCATCTATCAGCTCGAAGCGCAAGACACGATTCCGTCGCATCGTATGTGCCTGAGCTGCACGCATTTCCAGCCGAGCAAGAATCCGAAGAAGACGCCGCATCACTGCGCGCTGCTCGACCTGAACATGTTGGACACCGATGTGCGTCTCGACTGCTCCGTGCATGAAACGGCGGACGTCGCCACCCAGAAGAAGACCTGGAAGATCTTCGCCCAATAACCGGCGTCTTCCTGGGCAATCCGCTAACATGGCCTGGCCGGCGACGGCGGGCGGTATGCGCCGCCTGCTTGCCGGCTGGTGCCGTGCAAGGATAAAGTCGTTGGCGGCAGGTCGTTAGTCAACCTGAAGATAGGGCAGGCCGATGAATCGGGAAGTACTCGCCATCCGCCATGTGCACTTCGAGGATCTGGGCAGTCTCGAACTCGTGCTCGGCGAGCGCGGGCGTCCGGTCCGTTATCTCGATGTGGGCGTTGCCCGTATCGAGGCGCCCAATCCGGTTGCCGCGTCGCTGATGGTCGTGCTGGGCGGCCCCATCAGCGCTACCGACGACGCGCTGTACCCCACGCTCGCGCCGCTGCTGTCGTTGATCGAAAAACGCATCGCGGCCGGTCTGCCGACACTCGGTATCTGCCTTGGCGCACAACTGATCGCGCGGGCGCTCGGTGCGCGCGTCTACCCCGCGGCTCAGGCCGAACTCGGCTGGACGCCGCTCACGCTGACCGATGCCGGCCGCGCCTCGCCGCTGCGTCATCTCGATGGCGCTCATACCTCGATGCTGCATTGGCACGGCGACACCTTCGATCTGCCGGCCAACGCGACCCGTCTGGCATCGACCCCGGCTTGCGAGAATCAGGCCTTCGCATGGGGCGATCACGTACTGGGCTTGCAGTGTCATCCCGAGATCCGCACCGATCGGTTCGAACCTTGGCTGATAGGGAATGCGAACGAACTCTCGGGCCACGGCATCGACGCGCGTCAGTTGCGCGCCGACACCGGCCGATACGGTCCCGTGCTCGAAGCCGCCGCGTGCCGCATGTTCGGCGAATGGCTCGATCACGTCGAGACGCAAGCCTGAATGGCTAGCCGAATGGCGACGTAAGCGGCCAGCCAGGTGCCACGTTCATGCAGTAAACCGCGTGCGGTGCTATCCTCGATCGCTCTCGGGCTTTCACTGGGCGTAATCCATGAGCGCGCTTTTCTCTCCGCTCACGCTGCGTAGCGTGACGCTTCCCAATCGTATCGTCGTCTCCCCAATGTGCCAGTACTCCGCCGAACGCGGCGAAGCGACCGCATGGCACATGATTCACCTCGGCGGTCTCGCGCTGTCCGGCGCGGGCATGCTGTGCATCGAAGCAACCGCCGTCGAGCCGGACGGGCGCATCACCCCCGGCGATCTCGGCTTGTGGGACGACGCGACCGAAGAGGCGCTCGTGCCGGTGCTGGCCGCGATCCGCAAGCATTCGCACGTCTGCGTGACGATGCAACTGGCGCACGCGGGCCGCAAGGCATCGAGCCACGTGCCGTGGGAAGGCGGCCAGCTGATTTCGGTGTCGCAAGGCGGGTGGCTGCCGCATGCGCCGTCGGCGCTGCCGCACAAGCCGGGCGAGGAGCCGCCGCTCGCGCTCGATGTCGTCGGCCTGAACCGGATTCGCGAGGCGTTCGCCGCGTCCGCGCGGCGCGCCGCGCGTCTTGGCATCGATGCGCTCGAAGTGCATGCCGCCCATGGCTATCTGCTGCATCAGTTCCTGTCGCCGATCGCCAACCAGCGCACCGACGACTACGGCGGCTCGGTCGAAAACCGCATGCGTTTTCCGCTCGAAATCTTCGACATCGTGCGTGCCGCATTTCCTGCCGACAAACCGGTCGGCGTGCGCGTGTCGGCGACGGACTGGGTCGAAGGCGGCTGGACGCTCGAAGACACGATCGCGTTTGCACACGAGCTGGAAAAGCGCGGCTGCGACTGGATCGACGTGTCGTCGGGCGGTGTCTCGCCGCTGCAGCAAATTCCGCTCGAGCCGGGCTATCAGATTCCATTCGCGAAAGCGGTCAAGCACGCAACCGGTCTGACGACGATCGGCGTCGGACTCATCACTGATCCGCTGCACGCCGAGCAGCTGATCGAAACGGGCGATGCCGATCTGATCGCGCTGGCTCGCGCGCTGCTCTATAACCCGCGCTGGCCGTGGCACGCCGCCGCTAACCTCGGTGCGACCGTCGAAGCGCCGCCGCAGTACTGGCGTTCACAACCGCGTGAGCAGAAAGCGCTGTTCGGCGACATTTCGTTTGGTCAACGGTGACGCCCGTCGCACGTTGAACGAACGCATCGGCTGACGGTTGAAGGAAGCCGTGGACAACGTGTAGGATGCCGGTTGTGGCGCGGTGCGCGTCGCAAGTCGACGCGGCGCTTTCAGGGCGCCGCGTTTGCTATTCGCGTCAGAAAAAAGCCGCGCGCACGACGTGCCTGACGATTGCCAGATTTGATTCCCCAGTTCTTCACAAGGATTCATTCAATGAATTCACGCAGGATCGCCGTGCGCCGTTCGGGTGTGCACGGCAAAGGCGTGTTTGCTCTCGAACCGATCGCGGCCGGCGAGCGACTGATCGAATACAAGGGCGAGCGGATTACCTGGAAAGAAGCGTTGCGCCGCCATCCGCATAATCCGGCTGAACCGAATCACACGTTTTATTTCGCGCTGGATAACGGCAAGGTCATCGACGGCAAGGTGAACGGCAATAGCGCGCGCTGGATCAATCATTCATGCGCGCCGAACTGCGAAGCCGAGGAAATCGACGGACACGTGTACGTGCATGCGCTGCGCGATATCGCGGAGGGCGAGGAAGTCTTTTACGACTACGGCCTCGTGATCGACGCGCGTCAGACGAAAAAGCTGAAAAAGGAATACGAATGCCGCTGCGGCGCGCGCAAGTGCCGCGGCACGATGCTGGCGCCGCCGCAGAAGGGCAAGGGCGGCGGCAAGTCGGGTAAAGGCGCCGACAAGGGCGAAAAGTCGAGCAAATCGGCGAAGAAATCGAAGAAGAAATGAGCCGCGGGTCGGTGCGCGGCGGTAGCTGTCTGCGCTGATCGAAGCGCTGAGGCGAACGCCGCCGCGGCAGCCGGGCAAACCTTCTACAAATCGACCGGCGCCGAGTGCGCCGGTTTTTTCGTGGCGCGCCGTGCGTTGGCATCGTTGGCGGTGGCAGCGCCTGCGGACGCACCGGGCGGCAGCAACGGAATCCTCACGATAAAGCGTGCGCCGCCCTCCGGTGCGTCCTCGTAATGCACGCTGCCATGATGCAGCACCATGATGTCGTGGACGATCGCGAGGCCCAGACCTGCGCCGCTGTCGACGCCCGCCTCGGTCTGCCCGTCGCCGCGGAAGAATCGCTTGAACAAATCCGCCTGCTGCGAACGCGGCACGCCCGGCCCGTTGTCTTCGACGACGATCTCGGCCATGCGCAGATCGTCGATCAACGTCTGCGAAACTGTGACCGTGATACGCCCGCCGTCGACCCGCGAAGGCGGCACATACTTCAGCGAGTTATCGAGCAGATTCGCGATCACTTCATGGAGCAGCACAGGGTTGCCGCGCGCCATCAGCGGGTCATCGTTCGACGGATCGTCGAGGCGCTGGAAGCCGAGATCCACGTGTACCGGTAGCGCGCGCGGCACCCATTCGGCGCCGGTGTCGAACGCGAGCGCGGCCATGTCGACATTGACGAAGCGGGCCGCCTGTTCGCCCGGCTCGGCGCGCGCGAGCGACAGCAATTGATTCGAAAGCCGCACGGCGCGATCGGCCGCGGCGCGCAGTTCGCGCACGGCAGCGAGCGTCTGCTGCGGATCGCGTGCGACGACCGCCTGCTCCGCATGCAGCTTCACGGCGGTGAGCGGCGTGCGCAGCTGATGCGCGGCATCGGCGATGAATTTGCGTTGCGCGTCGAGGGCGGCTTTCAGACGATCGAGCAACGCGTTCAGCGCGCCCGTCAGCGGACGGATCTCGACCGGCACATAGGTTTCGTCGACCGGCTCGAGCGACGTGTGCGTTTGCCGGTTCAGCGAATCGGCGAGCGCGGTCAGCGGATTGAGCTGCTGATTGACGACGCGCCACACGATCACCCAGCCGGCTAGCAGCAGCAGCAACAACGGCATCATGATCGCGATGAGGAACTCGGCGGCGATGCGGAAGCGGTGATGCACGGGCTGACCGACTTCGACGACGATCGGATTACCGCTCGGCTGATCGACGCGCACCTGAGCGACCCGCACGGTCACGCCTTCGTGCTGCGTCTCGAACACGTACGCGTAATGCATGCGGCGCACGTTGGTGCCTTGCAGCGGCAGATTGTGATCGCCGGCGATTTCGGTGTCGCCGGTGCTGATCCGGTAGACCAGATGTTCGACCGGGTCGGAGAACATCGCCTGCGCGAGCGGTGGCACCGTGATCGGCGCTTCCGGTCCGGCAATCTGGATCTGTTTGGAGATCGCGGTCGCGAGGTCCGCGAGCGAACGGTCGACCACGTGCTGCGTGTACTGCCATGCGAGCCAGTAAGCGATCAGGCCGCTCATCAGCGCGAGCAGCGACAGGGGAGCAGCGAGGCGCCGCAGCAGCGTGCGGCGCAGACTATTGGCGGCCGGCTGGTGCATGATCGAACGCGCGGTGCGGTGGCAACTGAGGTAGTAATGGCGCGCGGCGCCTTGATACGGCCCGGGGCCCGGCACAAGGCGCCGCGGGCACAGCCGATGCGCGGCGCCGCTCCGGGGCCGTCAGGCCGCGACGCAATGCGCGGCCTTCACGACGATTATGCGGCCTGGCGAATTTCCTGCAACAGGTAGCCAAAGCCACGCACGGTGACGATTTCGACACGGCAGTTCTCGAGCTTCTTGCGCACGCGGTGCACGTAGACTTCGATCGCGGTATCGCCGAGGTCGCCGCCGAAGTGTGTCAGATGATCCTGTAGTTGCGCCTTGCTGACGACGCGGCCATGACGCAGCAGCAGCATTTCGAGCACCGCGAATTCGCGCGGCGACAGTTCGAGCGGTTTGTCGTCGTTGAAGATGCGGCGGTCGACGCCCGACAGCCGCACGCCGCCCAGCGACACTTCCGGACGCGGCATGTCACCGTGCGGACCGCTGCGGCGCATCACCGCGCGAATACGCGCTTCGAGCTCGGCCGGCTCGAACGGCTTCAGCATGTAGTCGTCCGCGCCCGAGTTCAGGCCTTGCACGCGGTCGTTCAGTTCGTCGCGCGCGGTCAGGATGATCACCGGCGTGTGACGGTTGCTCTGGCGGAAACGCGACAGCAGCGTCATGCCGTCGATGCCCGGCAGACCCAGATCGAGGATCACGAGTTCGTGGCGATTTTGCGTGAGGGCCTGCTCGGCAAAGATGCCGTCATGGACCATGTCGACGGTGAAGCCGGCTTGTTCGAGACTGCTTTGGATGCCGCGTGCGATGGGGCGGTCATCTTCGATCAGAAGGAGTCGCATGGATTTCGCTCAATTACAATGGGTTTAGGCGTTTGGGCAAGCGGTTCGCCGGGGCGCCTGCTACACAGCCAGCGTGCGAAGCGGCGGCAGACGCGCCACGAAGCAGCTGTCGAGCCGAATCGAAGCACCGTGCCAGCCATCACGAAGTCATGTCCGAGATCAGCATTCACGAACTGGAAGCCGCGATCAACTTCTGGCGCACCCGCTCACCTTCAAGCGGCGACGAACACGTTCTGTGCAAGGAGGCAAGCGCGCTCTCCAAACCGTATGCGCTGCTGATTGTACAGCGTCAGCAGTCGCTATCACTCGATCGTTTCGACCCGATTGCAAGGCAGGCCTGGGAAGCTTACGTTCAACTTAAGAATAGCCTGTAGAACTGAAGGTTTGCCTAGGGAATTGCCTGCATTGTCCTTTCATGGTCACCTGATTACGCGGCGAGTTATGCATAAACACGCATAAAGGCCCGTAATTATTTGTATTACATAGTAATCCCGTCGATGAATGCGGCAAGCGCGATGTCGCGTTCGGTCACGCCGTTCGGACTCGCGTCATCGCGGATCAGTCCGAACTCCACTGTGTACCAATAGAGCCGCGCGAGCAGCGGCAGCGCGCCCGCGTCATTGGCAGCGAGCGCGACGCGGCCGTACGCGTGCATGTAATCGGCGAACACCGGGTCGATCAACAACGGCACATGGCCGAACAGATCGTGAAAACAGTCGGGCTCCTGCAGGTAGTAGAGCTGGTCGGGGCGACGCATCCACCACGTGACCGGAAAGCGGCGATTCGCCAGATGCTCGAAAAATACCTGATCCGGTACGAGGCCAGGCACCGCGACGATGCGCCAGCCGGTTGCGGGCGTGAGCTTCGCGTTGATGTCTTCGAAGGACGGCACGCGCTCGGACGGCAGGCCGATGCGCTCGACGCCCGCGAGGAATTCATCGCAGGCACGGCCTTCGAGCAAGGCTGTTTGGCGCGCGTACAGTTGTCGCCAGACCGCATGGTCAACCGTGCCGTAGCGCGCAAGCGGCTGATCGATCGTGAAGTCGGCGCGGGTCTCGAGACCGGCGTCGAACTGTTCCTTGAGTTTGGCGGTGCTGGCGGTGGACATGGCGAGGCTGCTGCAAGACGAATTGCATGAAATCGGTGTATGCAAGTGTAGAGCGAAGCACGTGCGGAAGGGGCGCAAGTTTCGCGTATAAACGGGTTAATATGCAATAATCGTGTGTTAAATGGCAGATTAATGCGGGATATCACCATGCTTGAACTCGACCACTTCGATCTCGCGCTGCTCGACGTGCTGCAGCGCTTCGGCCGCGCCACGCATCAGCAGTTGGCGGAGCAGGTGCCGCTGTCGCCGTCGCAGATCGGGCGACGCCTGCAACGGCTGGAACAGGTCGGCGTGGTGGATGGCTATCGCGTCGTGCTGCGGCCCGAAAAGCTTGGGCTTGGCGTCACCGCTTTCACGAGCCTGAAGCTGAAGCATCACGGCGATTCGATCATCGAGCAGTTTCAGCACCAGATCGACTTGCTGCCCGAAGTGCTCGAATGTCACGCGGTCGTCGGCGATGCCGACTATCTGCTGCGCATCGTCGCGCCGGATCTGAATTACCTGTCGACCTTCGTGATGAAGAAGCTGATGCGCGTGCCGGGTGTCGATAGCGTGCGCTCGAATATCGTGCTGACCACGTTCAAGCGCAATGGGCCGTTGCCGCTCGGGCATCTGGCGCCGGGGGCGGCGACGGTTTGAGGGTTCGAAGCCGTTGCCGGCAGTGCCGACTGACAGGAAGAGGGAGCCGCGCATGCCTTGCCGCGGCCCTGGGGTGACGGGATCTCTATGCCGCCCGCTGCGGCTCGTCGTCGGCATTCAGCAGATCGACATACGCGACCGGCACCAGATCCGCTTCCGATACGCCAAGGCGCTTGAACATCGCTTGTGCTTCCGCGTGGCCGCCTTCTTCGTCGTCGTCCTGCGCGAGCACCACTTCGAGTTCGACGAAATCGCCGAGACCGTCGACGCGATCCAGATGAATCCGCGTGCGCCCGCTCAGATATACGTGCCGCTCTTTCGAGACGATGCCGCGCGTGGTCAGCGCGGTCGCGAGCAGCGCATGCATCGCTTCGGGATTCGTCACCGGACTGCGCGTGTAGTACGACGCCTTCGGGCCGTCGCGGTCGTCGCGCTGATAGAAGATCAGCTCGGCCGGCGTGCCGTCGTCGAACTGGCGCAGCTTCAGGCGGCCGCGCGGCACGTCGTAGAAAAAGTCCTGCTGGCGGAAGATCAGCGGCGCGTCCGTCGCGAGCTGTGCGGCGCGCTCGCGCAGTTGGTCGAAATGCTGGGCGCGGGCTTTGATTTCGATGTTGCGTGCCATGTCAGGCTCCTGTGGATGGGGGAAGTGACCGGCGGCTCCGGAGTTGCTGGTGTTGCCGGGCGGAGGCCGCCGGGAAGGACGAAGCCAGGCGGAACGGAAAGCTGCGAGGGCGCTGCGCGAGCGCAAACCGACAATCTAGCAAAAATTTCGTGACGGAGCGGTTTCAGCTCGGCGGACAAGTGGGAGAGGGCGGGCATTAGCGAGGCTCATATCGCAACGCGTCAGACCGTCCCCGCTCAAATCGCCCACTGCTGTTCGATCAGCTTCAACGCCGCCGCGATCGCTGGCTCGGCCTTGCGCTCGTCGAGCGTGATGAAGCTCAGCTGCGTCGGCACCGTTATGCCATCGACGATCGTCAGCGCGTGGGCATGCGCCTCGGCGATCGCGGTTGCGTCGCGCGCAAGCGTGAGACCGACGCCCGATTTGACCAGATCGAGCATCGACGGCTCCTGGTCCACCTCGGCCACCTTGACCGGCTTCACGCCGGCTTCGCCGAAACAGCGCGACAGCAGCCGGTTGTGCGCGGACGCCGGCGGCGTCCAGATCCACGGCAGCGCCGCGAGCGAGCGCCAGTCTCGCGCACCCTTCACGCGATCTTTCCAGCCCGCCGGCGCGAGCACGCGATACTGGAAATGCGTGAGCGTGACCGCGTGAAACGTGGTGCCGTCGCGCGTCTCGTCGTCGGCGGGCAGGCCAATGTAATAGCCGACGTCGAGCTCGCCCGCGCGAATCTGTTCGCGCACCCAGCCCGACATGCCGTGGCGCAGCGCGGTTTCGATCTGCGGCCAGGTCTCGACGAGCTGCTTCAGGAAACCGCCGAGGCGCAAAAACTCGGGGTCGAGAATGGTGCCGATGCGCAGGCGCCCGCGTACTTCCTGGCGCAGCGTCTGCGCCGCCCGCTGCACGTCGGCTGCCGCGCCGAGCGCGCGTTCGGCATGCGGCAGCAGCGCCTGGCCGTCGCGTGTCAGCGCGAGCCCGTGCGAATTCCGCGTGAACAGCGTCACGCCGAGCGTCTCCTGCAAGTGCTTGATTTGCAGGCTGACGGCAGGTTGGGTCAGATGCAGTTGCACCGCGGCACGCGTAAGGTTGCCCTCGCGTGCGACGGTGACGAAGGCCCTGAGGAGAGTCAGATCCATATGCTGATATTAGCGCGGCTTATGGCGCAGTTGAGCATTACTCATTGGATTTGTCGCTCGTAAGGGCCGTACGCTTGGTGTTCAGCACGCTTGTGCGCGCGGCATCGAGCGCGAAGCGGAAGATTTCACAGGAAAGAGGAACGAGATGAGCGAGACATATTCCGACGCAACCGCGCAGGACGAAGCCGCACGCAGCGCGGCGAGTGCACGCGCGCTGAGCCATTTCATTAACGGCAAGACGGTCGAAGGCACGAGCGGGCGCTTCGGCGACGTCTTCAATCCGGCGCTCGGCAGCGTCAGCGCGCGCGTGCCGTTCGCGAGCGTCGCCGAGGTGGACGCCGCGGTCGCTGCCGCCAAAGCCGCGTTTCCCGCCTGGAGCGAAACCGCGCCGATCAAACGCGCGCGGGTGCTGTTCAAGTTCAAGGAACTGCTCGACCGTCATCACGATGAGCTCGCGGAGCTGATCACGCGCGAACACGGCAAGGTGTTCTCCGACGCCAAGGGCGAGGTGATGCGCGGCATCGAGATCGTCGAATTCGCGTGCGGCATCCCGAATCTGCTGAAGACCGATTTCACCGATCAGATTGGCGGCGGCATCGACAACTGGAATCTGCGGCAGCCGCTGGGCGTGGTCGCGGGCATCACGCCGTTCAACTTCCCGATGATGGTGCCGTGCTGGATGTTCCCCGTCGCGCTCGCGTGCGGCAACACCTTCGTGCTGAAACCGTCCGAACGCGATCCGTCCGCGTCGAACCGGCTCGCCGAACTGCTGAAGGAAGCCGGCCTGCCGGACGGCGTGTTCAACGTCGTGCACGGCGACAAGGTCGCGGTCGACGCGCTGCTCGTGCATCCGGAAGTCAGTGCGCTGTCGTTCGTCGGCTCCACGCCGATCGCCGAATACATCTACACCGAAGGCACGAAGCGCGGCAAGCGCGTGCAGGCGTTGGGCGGTGCCAAGAATCACCTCGTCGTCATGCCCGACGCCGATCTCGACCAGGCCGTCGACGCCCTGATCGGCGCCGCCTACGGCTCGGCCGGCGAGCGCTGCATGGCGATTTCGGTGGCGGTCGCGGTGGGGCATATCGCCGATGAGCTGATCGAGCGTCTGACGCCGCGCGTGAATAGCCTGAAGATCCTCAACGGCATGGAAGCGGCGGCCGAGATGGGGCCGCTCGTCACCGGCGCGCATCGCGACAAGGTGCTCGGCTATATCGACGCTGGCGTCGCCGCGGGCGCGAAGCTCGTCGTCGATGGGCGCGGTCATCAGGTCGCGGGGCACGAGAAGGGTTTCTTCCTCGGCGGCACGCTGTTCGACGACGTGTTACCCGACATGAAGATCTACCGCGAGGAGATTTTCGGACCGGTGCTATGCGTCGTGCGCGTGCCCGACTTCGCCTCCGCAGTCGAACTGATCAACGCGAATCAGTTTGCGAACGGCGTGTCGCTGTTCACGTCCGACGGCGGCATTGCACGCGCGTTTTCCCGGCAGATCGAGATCGGCATGGTCGGCATCAACGTGCCGATTCCGGTGCCGATGGCCTGGCATTCGTTCGGCGGCTGGAAGAAGTCGCTGTTCGGCGATCATCATGCGTACGGCGAGGAAGGCGTGCGGTTTTACACGCGCTACAAGAGCATCATGCAGCGCTGGCCTGACAGCATCGCGAAGGGCGCCGAATTCACGATGCCGGTCGCCAAATAAGCTGGCGGCTTTGCGCGGCATCAAGTCGGCAAGCGCGCCAGGAAAACAATAAAAGCGCAATAAAAGCGCAATAAAAGCGCTTCGCGGCGCACGCGTGGAAGCGATCGAGCAGCCACGCATGCGCCGCAAAAATGCTTAGGAGGCTAAACGATGAGTCATACCGACAGTACGCCTCGCGCCGCACGGCGACTCGAAGGCGAGTTCGACTACGTCATCGTCGGCGCGGGTACCGCCGGCTGCGTGCTGGCGAACCGGCTCACCGAAGATCCCGACATCCACGTGCTGCTGCTCGAAGCCGGGGGGAAGGACGACTATCACTGGATTCACGTGCCGGTCGGCTACCTGTATTGCATCGGCAATCCGCGCACGGACTGGCTGTACAAGACCCAGGCCGAGCCGGGTCTGAACGGCCGCACGCTGTCGTATCCGCGTGGGCGTGTGCTCGGCGGCAGTTCGTCGATCAACGGCATGATCTACATGCGCGGTCAGCGGGAAGACTACGACGAGTGGGCGCGTGTGACGAACGACAGGAGGTGGTCCTGGAACGCGGTGCTGCCGGTCTTCAGGCGCAGCGAGGATCACCACGGCGGCGCCAACGAAGCGCACGGCGCGGGCGGACCGTGGCGCGTCGAGAAGCAGCGCCTCAAATGGAAGATTCTCGAAGAGTTCGCGCAAGCCGCGCAGCAAACCGGCATCCCCGCCACCGACGATTTCAATCGCGGCGATAACACCGGTGTTGGCTACTTCGACGTCAACCAGAAGCGTGGCATTCGCTGGAATGCGTCGAAGGCGTTTTTGCGGCCCGCGTTGAAGCGGGAGAACCTCACTGTCATCACCGGTGCCCACACGCAGCGTGTCGTGTTCGATGGCCGCCGCTGCACCGGAGTCGAATATCGTGGCGGCGAGGTCGACTATCTCGCCAAAGCGCGTTGCGAAGTGATCCTTTCCGCCGGCGCGGTCAACTCGCCGCAACTGCTCGAATTGTCCGGTGTCGGCAATGGCGCGCGTCTGCAGAATCTCGGCATCGAGGTCGTTCAGGATCTGCGCGGTGTCGGTGAAAATCTGCAGGACCATCTGCAACTGCGCATGGCGTATCAGGTGCAGGGCGTGCGCACGCTGAATACGATGTCCGCGCACTGGTGGGGCAAGCTGATGATCGGCATGCGGTACGCGTTGTTTCAGAGCGGACCGATGTCGATGTCGCCGTCGCAACTCGGCGCGTTCGCGAAGTCCGACGCCGACGATCGCTCGCTGTCGCGACCCGATCTCGAGTATCACGTGCAGCCCTTGTCGCTTGATCGCTTCGGGGAACCGCTGCATCGCTTCAATGCGTTCACGGCTTCGGTGTGTCAGCTGCGCCCCACGTCGCGCGGCAGCATTCATATTGCGTCGGCCGATGCTTGCGCGCCACCGTTGATCGCGCCGAACTATCTGTCGACCGACTACGACCGCCACGTCGCCGCGAACGCGCTACGTCTGACGCGTCGCATCGTCGCGGCGCCCGCGCTCGCGCGCTATCAGCCGCGGGAGATCCTGCCGGGCCTCCAGTATCAAAGTGAAGAAGAATTGCAGCAGGCCGCGGGTGCGGTCGGCACGACGATCTTCCATCCGGTCGGCACCTGCCGCATGGGCACGACCGACGATCCCGCCGCGGTCGTCGACAACCGGCTACGAGTTATCGGAGTCGAGGGCTTGCGTGTCGTCGATGCGTCGGTGATGCCCAACATCACGTCAGGTAACACCAATTCGCCGACGCTGATGATCGCCGAGCGCGCCGGCGACATGATCCGCGAGGATCGTCGCGCGCGCGTGAGCGGCAGCATGGCCGCGCATACCGGTGTTGCCGCGTCGATGTCAGTTGTGTGACATGACTCGGTGAGCGCATCGGTCAGGTTTTTCGCCGCGTACGTGAAGCTTGTGAACCGCGCGTCACATATGCACGGCGCGGGCCTCGTTCCCTAAGTGCAAATCCCAATGATTGCGCTGCATCATTGGCGCGACAATGGCAGCCATGCTGCGTGCCACGCCATGGATTACCGTTCGGATTGGTGCAGCACGCCAAGGAGCGGCAAGGGGTGCCGCAAAAACAACAAGTCGCGCAGAGCTTCGCGCGGAAAGATCGTAGTGCTTCGCCTTACTCCGTATGGAAGGGAACATGATTCTCGGCGATACGATTCTCGAAACGCGCGGCCTCACCCGCGAGTTCAAAGGCTTTGTCGCCGTGAACGGCGTGAACCTGCGCGTGCGCCGTGGCTCGATCCATGCGCTGATCGGCCCCAATGGAGCGGGCAAGACCACCTGCTTCAATCTGCTCACCAAATTTCTCGAACCCACTGCGGGCCAGATCGTTTTCAACGGTGTCGATATCACCGGCGAACGGCCAGCTCAGATCGCGCGGCGCGGCATCATCCGTTCGTTCCAGATTTCCGCGGTATTTCCGCATCTGACGGCATTGCAGAACGTGCGCATCGGGTTGCAGCGCTCGCTCGGCACCGCGTTTCACTTCTGGAAGAGCGAGCGTACGTTGCGCCGTCTGAACGATCGCGCGATGGATCTGCTGACCCAGGTCGGCCTGACCGATTTCGCCGATGTGTTGACGGTCGAGCTCGCCTACGGCCGCAAGCGCGCGCTCGAAATCGCGACCACGCTCGCGATGGAGCCGGAACTGATGCTTCTCGACGAGCCCACGCAAGGCATGGGTCATGAGGACGTCGATCGCGTGACCGCGCTGATCAAGAAAGTGTCGGCCGGACGCACGATCCTGATGGTCGAACACAATATGAATGTGATCGCCGGTATCTCCGACACGATCACCGTGCTGCAACGGGGTGAAGTGCTCGCCGAGGGCAGCTACGCGGAAGTGTCGAAGAATCCGCTCGTGATGCAAGCCTACATGGGCAGCGCCGACGCGGCGCTCGCCGGAGCCCACGCATGAATACGACGGTCGAGCGCGAAGGCCTCGAAGCGAACGAAACGAAAAGCGGCGCACCCGCGCTGGAAATCGCGGGACTGCAAGCCTGGTACGGGGAATCCCACATTCTGCACGGCGTCGATCTGTCGGTCGGCCGCGGCGAGGTCGTGACGCTGCTCGGACGCAATGGCGCGGGCCGCACCACGACGCTACGCGCGATCATGGGCCTCACGGGTCGCCGTACCGGCTCGATCCGTATCGACGGACGCGAAACCGTCGGCTTGCCCACGCATCGCATCGCGCATTGCGGCATCGGCTATTGCCCGGAAGAACGCGGCATTTTCTCGAGCCTGTCGTGCGAGGAAAATCTGCTGCTGCCGCCGCCCGTCGGCGACAAGGCGCGCATGATGTCGCTCGAGGAAATCTACGCGATGTTCCCGAATCTGCACGAGCGGCGCATGAGTCAGGGCACGCGGCTCTCGGGCGGCGAACAACAGATGCTCGCGGTCGCGCGGATTCTGCGCACCGGCGCGAATCTGCTGCTGCTCGACGAAATCTCGGAAGGGCTCGCGCCCGTGATCGTGCAGGCGCTCGCGCGCATGATCGTTACGCTGAAGGCGCGCGGCTACACGATCGTGATGGTTGAGCAGAACTTCCGCTTCGCCGCGCCGCTCGCGGATCGTTTTTATGTGATGGAGCACGGCATGATCGTCGAGCATTTCGGGGCTAGCGAGCTCGAAGGCAAGATGCCGGTGCTGCACGATTTACTGGGCGTATAGACACGGACACACGCGCGCCCGACTGCCTCTGATAACCACAAGCGAAGAACCAGGAGACATGCATGAAAAAGAACCCACTCGCGCGAATTGCCTCACTCTGTTTTGCAGTCGCCGCCGGCACCGCACTGACGCTGGGCAGCGCGCAAGCGGCCGACGATGCCGTGAAGATCGGCTTCATCACGGACATGTCGGGGCTGTACGCGGATATCGACGGGCAGGGCGGTCTTGAAGCGATCCGGATGGCGGTCGCCGACTTCGGCGGCAAGGTCAACGGCAAGCCGATCACGGTGCTGTACGCGGATCACCAGAACAAGGCGGACATCGCGGCATCGCGCGCTCGTGAGTGGTTCGACCGCGACGGCGTGGACATGGTGATCGGCGGCACGAACTCGGCGACCGCGCTGTCGACTAACACCGTCGCGGGCGAGAAGCACAAGGTCTATATCAACGTCGGCGCCGGCGCCGATACGTTGACCAACGAGCAATGCACGCCGTACACGATCCACTACGCATACGACACGACCGCACTCGCGAACGGCACGGGCTCGGCCGTGACGAAGCAGGGCGGCAAGACCTGGTACTTCCTGACGGCAGACTACGCATTCGGCAAGGCGCTCGAAAAAGCGACCGCGGAGGTCGTGAAGGCGAACGGCGGCCAGGTGCTCGGCGAGGTGCGTCATCCGCTGTCGGCGTCGGACTTCTCGTCGTTCCTGCTGCAGGCGCAGGCGTCGAAGGCACAGATCCTCGGCCTCGCGAACGCGGGCGGCGACACGATCAACGCGATCAAGGCCGCGAAGGAATTCGGCATCACCAAGACGATGAAGCTCGCCGCGCTGCTGATGTTCATCAACGACGTGCACAGCCTCGGTCTCGAAACGACGCAAGGTCTCGTGTTGACCGACAGCTGGTACTGGAACAAGGACGCCGACACGCGTAAGTGGTCGCAGCGCTACTTCGACAAGATGAAGAAGATGCCGTCGAGCCTGCAGGCTGCCGACTACTCGGCGGCGATGAACTATCTGAAGGCGGTGCAGGCGGTGGGCTCGACCGATCCGGACAAGGTGATGGCGCAGTTGCGCAAGACGAAGATCGACGACTTCTACGCGAAGGGCTACATCCGTCAGGACGGCAGCATGATCCACGACATGTACCTGATGCAGGTGAAGACGCCGGCGGAATCGAAGGAGCCGTGGGATTACTACAAGATCACTGCGACGATTCCGGGCGATCAGGCCTTCACGACCAAGGCGCAGACCCGCTGCGCGCTGTGGAAGTAAGCGCGGGCGCAGTAAGCGGTCGAGGACCGCGCAGACCTGAGAGAACCGCCGGCGCTGCAGAGGCACGCGCTGGCGGATGACCGTTTCAGATGCCGCACGCGATGGGCAGCGTCGCCGCTCGTCGCGTGCCGGCCGGATCGTGCGTGACCGATCTCACCTTGACGATGGCTTGAAGGGCTAAGGGCTTCAATGGACATCTTTGGCGTTCCGCTACCGGCGATGCTGAGCCAGCTTCTGCTCGGGCTCGTGAACGGCTCGTTCTACGCGATTCTGAGCCTCGGGCTGGCGATTATTTTCGGCCTGCTCAACGTGATCAACTTCGCGCATGGCGCGCTGTTCATGCTCGGGGCGATGCTCGCGTGGATGGGGCTGGCGTATTTCAATCTGCCGTACTGGGTGATGCTCGTGCTCGCGCCGCTGATCGTCGGGCTGGTCGGCGTCGCGATCGAGCGCTCGATGCTGCGCTGGCTTTACAAGCTCGATCATCTGTATGGCCTGTTGCTGACGTTTGGCCTCACACTCGTGATCGAGGGCGTGTTCCATTCGATCTACGGCTCGTCGGGCCAGCCGTACGATGTGCCGTCGGCGCTGTCGGGCGCGACCAACCTCGGCTTCATGTATCTGCCGAACTATCGCGCATGGGTGGTGGTCGCGTCGCTGGTCGTGTGCTTTGCGACCTGGTTCGTGATCGAGAAGACGCGGCTTGGCGCGTATCTGCGCGCGGGCACCGAAAACCCGAAGCTTGTCGAGGCGTTCGGCGTCAACGTGCCGCTGATGATCACGCTGACCTACGGCTTCGGCGTCGCGCTCGCGGCGTTTGCCGGCGTGCTCGCCGCGCCGGTGATTCAGGTCTCGCCCCTGATGGGCCAGTCGATGATCATCACCGTGTTCGCGGTGGTCGTGATCGGCGGCATGGGCTCGATCATGGGCTCGATCCTGACCGGCCTGATGCTCGGCGTAGTCGAAGGACTCACGCGTGTGTTCTACCCCGAGGCGTCGGCGACCGTCGTCTTCGTGATCATGGCGCTCGTGTTGCTCGTGCGTCCGGCGGGTCTTTTCGGCAGGGAAAAATGATGCAGAGAAAGGTGCTCTACGGTCTGCTGCTGATCGTGCTGCTCGCGGTGCCGGTGCTCGGCATCTATCCGCTCTTCGTGATGAAGGTGCTGTGCTTCGCGCTGTTCGCGGCCGCCTTCAATCTGCTGATCGGCTATACGGGCTTGCTGTCCTTTGGTCATGCGATGTTTCTCGCGTCGGCCGGTTACGTGACCGGCTATGCGATGCAGACGCTCGGCTTTTCGCCGGAGCTCGGCGTGCTGAGCGGCACCGCGGCGGCGACGCTGCTTGGGCTCGTCGTCGGCTTCTTCGCGATTCGCCGTCAGGGTATCTACTTCGCGATGGTGACGCTCGCGCTCGCGCAGATGGTCTACTTCGTGTTCCTGCAGGCGCCGTTCACGCACGGGGAAGACGGTCTGCAAGGCGTGCCGCGCGGCAAGCTGTTCGGCGTGCTCGATCTCTCTTCGGACGTCGCGCTATATTTCGTCGTGCTCGCGGTGATCGTCGCGGCTTTCCTGCTGATCGTGCGGATCGTGCATTCGCCGTTCGGGCAGGTGCTCGTCGCGATCAAGGAAAACGAGCCGCGCGCGGTGTCGCTCGGCTACGACACCGACCGTTTCAAGCTGCTCGCATTCATTCTGTCGGCCGGCATTGCGGGTCTCGCGGGTTCGCTGAAGGTGCTGGTGCAAGGCTTCGAAACGCTGAGCGATGCCTATTGGACGATGTCCGGCCTCGTGATCCTGATGACGCTGGTGGGCGGCATGGGCACGCTGTTCGGGCCGTTGCTCGGCGCCGCGTTGATCGTGTCGCTCGAAGACAGGCTCGGCGATATCGGCGCGGCACTTGCGTCGATGACCGGCATCGACTGGTTCCGCTCGCTCGGCGAATCGGTGACGATCGTCACCGGGCTGATTTTCATCGCGTGTGTGCTGGCGTTCCGGCGCGGCATAGTCGGTGAGATCGTCGCGCGAGTGCGACCGTTGCGGGCTTGAGAGTGGCTGTTTGATCCCGCCCGCGTGGTCGCTCGCTTGATGCAGTGCGATACGAAATTGCTTCGACGTCCGATCTAATTGCGGCTCGTGCTGAAGGTCCGCTGGATCAGGGACTCGGGCGAACCTGTGGCAAACCGTGCGACGAAAAGCGCCCTACGCGCCCCAATCCGGTGCCGCAGTGCACCACTAGGGTAATTGCTAGTTGTGACTGCTGGGGTGGTCGTTTAATCTTCATGCAGTTCTGATGCACCACGAATTTGCCGGTGGAGAACGAGGAGACAAGTGAGGCACTCAGTGCCCAGAAGAAAGCGCTGTTGGATTGATATCCAACAGCGCTTTTTTATTGGTGTTTATCGAATTTTTTGACGCGATCTCCCGGCTATTTCACGCGCCATTTTTTACTCTCCGTTAGCCGCTGAGGTAAACGTCACAAGCCTGCGAAACGCTTGCAGCACGGCGCTTGCGTCCGCTACACTCGCTATTCACCGACCATTGGGTTGGCAATTAAATCCGCGGATTTAATTGCAATTGAATAACGGGGTTAATAGAGGAGCAGGATGAAGTCGGCATTGCGTTGGATCAGCGCGGCATTGGTCGCCACAGGGGTCTCGGCTGCTTGGAGCGGCCATGCATTCGCGGACGTGAAAATCGGCGTCACCGTGTCGGCAACAGGACCGGCCGCATCGCTCGGCATTCCGGAAAAGAACACGATTGCGCTGCTGCCGAAAGAAGTGGCGGGCCAGAAGATCGACTACATCGTCCTCGACGACGCAACCGATTCCACCCAGGCGGTCAAGAACGCCCGCAAGCTCACTAGCGAAGACCACGTCGATGCACTGATCGGCTCGACCGTCGTGCCGAACTCGCTCGCCATGATCGACATCGCTGCCGAAACCTCGACGCCGATGATCTCTCTGGCCGCGGCCGCGGGCATCGTCGAGCCGATGGACGCGAAGCGTGGATGGGTCTTTAAAACGCCGCAAAACGACATTCTGATGGCCACGGCGATCGCGCAGCACATGGCCAATCACGGCGTGAAAACGGTCGCGTTCATCGGCTTTTCCGACGCGTACGGCGAGAGCTGGTTCACGGAATTCAGCAAAGCCGCTGACTTCGCGAAGATCAAGATCGTCGCGAACGAGCGCTTCGCGCGCAACGATGCATCGGTCACGGGCCAGGTGCTGAAGATGATGTCGCAGAAGCCGGACGCGGTGCTGATCGCCGGTGCGGGCACGCCGGCCGCGCTGCCGCAGAAAACGCTGAAGGAGCGCGGCTACAAGGGCAAGTACTATCAGACGCACGGCGTCGCGAACAACGACTTCCTGCGCGTGTGCGGCAAGGATTGCGAAGGCACGTGGCTGCCCGCTGGCCCACTGCTGGTCGCCGAGCAACTGCCCGAGGCGAATCCGGTGAAGAAAAGCGCGCTCGCATACAAGCATGCGTATGAAACGGCATACGGCGCGGGGTCGGTGTCGACGTTCGGCGGTCACGCATGGGACGCGGGTCTGCTGCTGCAGCATGCGATCCCGCTCGCGTTGAAGAAGGGGCAGCCAGGCACGCCGGCATTCCGCGAGGCGCTGCGTGCCGCGCTCGAACGAACGAAAGATCTGCCCGCGTCGCACGGCATCTTCAACATGAGCGGGAACGACCATGCCGGCCTCGATCAGCGGGCGCGCGTGATGGTGCAGATCGTCGACGGCAAGTGGAAGCTCGCCGGCGACTGAGCGAAGGCTCTGCGCCACGGGACCTCATCGAAAAAGACGCGTGCAGTTGACGCGTCTTTTTTATTATCCGGGCCGGGTGTCCGCATCGCGCAAAAGTGTGGTTTCGCTGCTTCAGGACAAACCCGCATTTGGCGCACGCTCTCTTGACCGTCGATAATGCAGAACGCAAACTACTAACATATTAGTGGTTTAGGAGATGCCTGGTTGGAATAAAGCCGCGCCACGGAAACGCGGCGTATGACGCGAATGCGCACTCGCGCGACGCGAGAGGAGCGGTACCCAACGCAGCTGGGGAAGGTATGCGCGCCGAGCAGGGAAAACCATGCTTGGCACACTTGAACCCGCTCACTAGATTCAAACACCCGGCCCAGCAAGCCGGTTTATACATAGGCGCTTTTCAAAGCGTTTGGAGACTCGCAATGAAAAAGACAAGGCATTGGGTACGCACCGGCATCGCGATGGCGCTGATGTGCGGCGCGGGGGCTGCATTCGCGCAGGTGAAGATCGGCGTCACGTTGTCGACGACGGGGCCGGCCGCGTCGCTCGGGATTCCTGAAAAGAATACGATCGCGTTGCTGCCGAAGGAGATCGGCGGCAAGAGCGTGCAGTACATCATCCTCGACGACGGGTCGGACACCAGCAAGGCCGTGCAGAACACGCGCAAGCTGATCGACGAAGACCACGTCGACGCGATCATCGGCTCGACCGTCACGCCGAATTCGCTCGCGATGCTCGATCCGGCCGCTGAGGGCAAGACACCGGTGATCTCGCTCGCGGCATCGGCCGCGATCATTCAGCCGATGGATGCGAAGCGCGCATGGGCATTCAAACCACCTCAGAACGACAGCCTGATGGCCGAAGCGATCGCCGATTACATGCAGCATCACGGCGTGAAGACGGTCGGCTTCATCGGATTCTCGGACGCATACGGCGACAGCTGGAACACGACGTTCGACGCCGCCGCGAAAGCGCACAACCTGAAGATCGTGTCGAACGAGCGCTTCAACCGCACCGATGCATCGGTGACGGGCCAGGTGCTGAAGACGATGGGCGCGAATCCCGACGCGGTGCTGATCGCGGGCTCGGGCACGCCGTCGGCGCTGCCGGCCAAGACGCTGAAGGAGCGTGGCTACAAGGGCAAGATCTATCAGACTCACGGGGTCGCGAACAACGACTTCCTGCGCGTGTGCGGCAAGGATTGCGAAGGCGAACTGCTGCCGGCCGGTCCGATTCTCGTCGTCGATCAATTGCCGGATTCGAACCCGGTGAAGAAGTCGTCGGAAGCCTATAAGAACGCCTATGAGAAGGCTTATGGCGCGGGTTCGGTCGCGACCTTCGGCGGCCACGCATGGGATGCCGGCCAGATGTTGCAGGCTGCGATTCCGGTCGCGCTGAAGACCGCCCAGCCGGGCACGCCGGAGTTCCGCGCGGCGCTGCGCAACGCGCTCGAAAACATCAAGGAGCTGCCAGTGTCGCACGGCATCATGAACACCACCGCGAACGACCACAACGGCCTCGACCAGCGCGCACGCGTGATCGTGCAGATCGTCGACGGCAAGTGGAAGTTGCAGAACAACTAAGACTATTTACAAAAACCAGTAGCGGTACGCGCCTCTCGCGCAATCTGCGGTGCATGACGCCGCATTGCCATTGTGTTCGACGACAATGGCATCGACCGCCGCGCCGCGTCCCGGCGCGGCGGTTGTCTTTTCAGACATGCAGATCGATGGCCGGCTTCGCACCGCGCCGTCGCGACTGTTTCCCGGTTTTTCGATTTCGACGCTTCAGGACGAGGAAGTATGGATCTATCAATTGCGGCGATCCTCGCGCAGGACGGCATCACGACCGGCGCGATCTACGCGCTGCTCGCGCTTGCGCTGGTGCTGGTGTTCTCCGTCACGCGGGTGATCTTCATCCCGCAAGGGGAGTTCGTTTCGTACGGTGCGTTGACGCTCGCCGCACTGCAAACGCAGAAGTTTCCGGCCACCTGCTGGCTGTTGATGGCGATGGGCGCGGCATGCTTCGTCGTCGAGACGGCGGCCGTGTTGCGGCATGCTGAGCGGCGTCGTCATGCGGCGCGCACGCTGCCCGTGCTGGCGGGGAAGTACCTGCTGTTTCCGATCGCGGTCTACGCGCTCACGCGCGGCATCTTCCTGCAGCCGCTGCCGATGATCGTGCAGATCGCGCTGACGCTGCTGATCGTGATTCCGATGGGTCCGTTCGTGTATCGCCTTGCCTACGAGCCGATCGCGGAGGCGACCACGCTGCTGCTGTTGATCGTCGCGGTGGCCGTGCATTTCGTGATGGTCGGTCTCGGCCTCGTGATGTTCGGCGCCGAAGGCTCGCGCACCAACGCGTTTTCCGATGCGACGTTCAACATCGGCACGTTGTCGATCTCCGGCCAGAGCCTGTGGGTAATCGGCACCGCGGTCGTGCTGATCGGCGCGCTGTATTTGTACTTCGATCGCTCGATCTCGGGCAAGGCGTTGCGCGCGACGTCGGTGAACCGGCTCGGCGCGCGGCTCGTCGGCATCGGCACCACGCAGGCGGGACGCCTCGCGTTCACACTTGCGGCGGGGCTCGGCGCACTGTGCGGCATCCTCGTCGCGCCGCTCACGACGATCTACTACGACTCGGGCTTCCTGATCGGTTTGAAGGGCTTCGTGGGCGCGATCATCGGCGGTCTGGTCAGCTATCCGCTGGCGGCGGCCGGCTCGATTCTGGTTGGTCTGCTGGAGTCGTATTCGTCGTTCTGGGCTAGTGCTTATAAGGAAGTGATCGTGTTCACGTTAATCATCCCGGTGCTGCTGTGGCGCAGTCTTGCGAGTCCGCACGCCGAAGAGGAGGCGGAGTGACACGATGAAACGAATCATGCAAAAGAAGTTCTTCTGGTTGTTCCTCGTGGTGCTGTTCGCTTTGCCGGTTCTGCCGCATCCGATCCATGTACCCGAGTACTGGGTCACGCTGCTGAACTACATCGGTCTCTATTCGATCGTTGCGATCGGCCTCGTGCTGTTGACCGGCATCGGCGGGATGACGAGCTTCGGGCAGGCCGCGTTCGTTGGCATCGGCGCGTATGCAACCGCGTATCTGACGACGAACTTCGGCGTGTCGCCGTGGCTCGCACTGATTGCGGGCGTGATCGTCACTGCGCTGGTTGCGCTGATGCTCGGTCTCGTGACGATGCGCCTATCCGGCCACTTTCTGCCGCTCGGCACGATTGCGTGGGGGCTCGCGCTGTTCTACCTGTTCGGCAATCTCGACATGCTCGGCAAGTACGACGGCATCAACGGCATCCCGGTGTTGAATGTTTTCGGGATCAACCTCGAGTCCGGCCGCCATATCTATTACCTGATCTGGGTGGTCGTGCTCGGTGCGGTCGTCTCTGTTCAGAATCTGCTTAATAGCCGGCCGGGGCGCGCAATCCGTGCGTTGCGCGGCGGTGGTCTGATGGCCGAGGCAATGGGCGTCAACACCGGCTGGATGCGCGTCGTGATTTTCGTTTATGCGGCAGTGCTTGCGTCGGTTTCCGGTTTTTTGTACGCGCACTTGCAGCGCGCCGTGAATCCGACGCCGTTTGGACTGAATCACGGCATCGAGTTCCTGTTCATGGCGGTGGTGGGCGGCGTCTCGCACGTCTGGGGCGCGGTGCTCGGCGCGGCGATCCTGACCGTGCTGCAGGATTATTTGCAGACGCTGCTGCCAAAACTGCTCGGCGAGAACGGCAACTTCGAAGTGATCGTGTTCGGCATCATCATGGTGCTGCTTCTGCAGTACGCGCGGCAGGGCGTCTGGCCGTTCGTCGCGCGCTTTTTCCCGCGTGGCCCGCGGGCGCATCTCGCCGGTCACGCGGATCCTCTGCCGCAGCGCAACAAGCCACAGACCGGCGAAGACCTGCTGAAGGTGAACAAGGCGCGCAAGCAGTTCGGCGGTCTCGTCGCGGTGAACGACGTCAGCTTCGAGGTCAAAGCAGGGCAGATCATCGGGCTGATCGGACCGAACGGCGCGGGCAAGTCGACGACCTTCAATCTCGTGACCGGTGTGCTGCAGGCGACAAGCGGCGAGATCACGTTCCGCGGCGAGCGCATCGATGCGCTGAGTTCACGTGAAATCGTCAAGCGCGGCATCGGCCGGACGTTCCAGCACGTGAAGCTGCTGCCGGGTATGACCGTGCTCGAGAACGTCGCGATCGGTGCGCATCTTCGTGGCCATGCGGGCGTGTGGCGCAGTGTCGTGCGGCTGAACAGCTCCGAAGAGCAGCGGTTGATGGCCGAAGCCGCTCGGCAGATTCGCCGCGTCGGCCTCGAACAGCACATGTATGACGAAGCGGGCAGCCTGGCGCTTGGTCAACAGCGGATTCTCGAAATTGCGCGCGCCCTGTGCTGCGACCCGACTCTGCTATTGCTCGATGAACCGGCCGCTGGTCTCCGGTATCAGGAAAAGCTTCAGCTCGCCGAACTGCTGCGCAGACTGAAGACAGAAGGGATGAGCGTGCTGCTCGTCGAGCACGACATGGATTTCGTGATGAATTTGACGGACCGGCTCGTGGTGATGGAGTTCGGCACGCGGATCGCTGAGGGCCTGCCGCAGGAAGTCCAGCAGGATCCGGCGGTGCTCGAAGCGTATCTGGGTGGGGTGGAATGATGGACGACATGACAACGACCGGCGTGGCGGCGGCGGGACCGATTCTCGAAGTGAGCCAATTGTCCGTCCGCTACGGCAAGGTTGAAGCGCTGCACAATGCGGCGATCAAGGTGCGGGCGGGGCAGATCGTCTCCGTGATCGGCCCGAACGGCGCGGGAAAGTCGACGCTGCTGAATGCGATCATGGGCGCGTTGCCGACGTCCGGTCATGCGAAAGGCGCGGTTTCCTATCAGGGCGACGACGTCAGCGCGATGCCGGTCGAAAAACGCGTCGCGCTTGGAATGTGCCTGGTGCCGGAAAAGCGCGAGCTTTTCGCTTCGATGACCGTCGAGGACAATCTGCTGCTTGGCGCCTACCGGCGCAAGCGAGCAGGGGAGCGCAACTTTCTCGATCAGCTGGAACCGGTGTTCGAACTGTTTCCGCGGCTGAAGGAGCGGCGCAAGCAGGCGGCCGGCACGCTTTCCGGCGGCGAGCGGCAGATGCTCGCGGTCGGCCGCGCCCTGATGGGCAAGCCCGATCTGCTGATGCTGGACGAGCCGAGCCTCGGTCTCGCGCCGCTGATCGTGAAGGAAATCTTTCACATCATCAGCGCCTTGCGGCAGACGGGCGTCGCGACGCTGCTGATCGAGCAGAATGCGCGCGCTGCATTGCAGATCTCGGACTACGGCTACGTGCTGGAAACCGGCGAGTTGGCACTGGAAGGACCGGCAACCGACCTCGCGCAAAATCCCCGGGTGATCGAAACCTATCTCGGTCTTGCCAAAAAGGTCGCATAAGCCCGCACTTATTTCGCTGATCGCTGTCTCTGGAAGCGGTGTGTTTCACGTGAAACACACCGCTTTTTTATTGTTTCACCATTCGGACGAAATTCGGGCCGAAACTGAACCCGTTATAATTCGCCCATACATTTCTTTTGAAGGCTCACGCGACGATCTGGCGTGAGATCCCGCGATGCTTTTTCCCTCAGAATTTGACGTAATCGTCGTCGGTGGCGGTCATGCCGGCACCGAAGCTGCTTTGGCGTCGGCGCGCATGGGCAACAAAACGCTGCTTTTGACCCATAACATCGAAACCCTTGGTCAGATGAGCTGCAATCCGTCGATTGGCGGCATTGGCAAAGGCCATCTGGTCAAGGAGGTCGACGCGCTGGGTGGCGCCATGGCGGCCGCTACCGACGAAAGCGGCATCCAGTTTCGGATCCTGAATTCGTCGAAAGGACCGGCGGTCCGCGCGACGCGCGCTCAGGCTGACCGCGTGCTGTACAAAGCGGCGATCCGCCATCGTCTAGAGAATCAGCCGAACCTCTGGCTATTTCAGCAGGCCGTCGACGATCTGATGGTCGAGGGCGACCGCGTGGTCGGCGCCATCACGCAAGTGGGTATTCGTTTCCGGTCGCGCGCGGTGGTGCTGACGGCGGGCACGTTCCTCGACGGCAAGATTCACGTGGGGTTGAACAACTACACCGGTGGACGCGCGGGCGACCCGGCTGCGGTTTCGCTGTCGGTGCGGTTGAAAGAGCTGAAGCTACCGCAGGGCCGGCTTAAGACCGGTACGCCACCGCGAATCGACGGTCGCACGATCGACTATTCGCAGCTCGAAGAGCAGCCCGGCGATCTGGACCCGGTGCCGGTGTTCTCGTTCCTCGGGCGTGTCGAGCAGCACCCGCGCCAGGTGCCGTGCTGGGTCACGCATACGAATCAACGGACACATGACATCATTCGCGGCGGTCTCGATCGCTCGCCAATGTACACAGGCGTGATCGAGGGGGTGGGGCCACGCTATTGCCCGTCGATCGAGGACAAGATTCACCGGTTTGCGTCGAAGGAATCGCATCAGATCTACCTCGAGCCGGAAGGTCTGACGACCAACGAGTTCTATCCGAACGGGATCTCGACGAGCCTGCCCTTCGACGTGCAGCTCGAGCTGGTGCGTTCGATGCGCGGCCTCGAGCATGCGCATATCCTGCGCCCGGGCTACGCGATCGAGTACGACTATTTCGATCCGCGTGGCCTGAAGGCATCGCTAGAAACGAAGGTGATCAGTGGCCTGTTCTTCGCCGGACAGATCAACGGGACGACCGGCTACGAAGAGGCAGCTGCACAGGGCACGCTGGCCGGCATCAACGCCGGTCTGTTCGTGCAAGGCAAGGAAGCATGGTGTCCGCGTCGCGACCAGGCTTATCTCGGCGTGCTCGTGGACGATCTAGTCACGCGCGGGGTGTCCGAGCCGTACCGGATGTTCACGAGCCGCGCGGAATACCGTCTGAGCTTGCGCGAAGACAACGCCGATATGCGGCTGACGGAGATCGGGCGCGAACTTGGCGTGGTCGATGACGCTCGCTGGGACGCCTTCAGTCGCAAGCGTGACGCTGTTTCACGTGAAACACAGCGCTTGCGTTCAACCTGGGTCAATCCTAAGACCTTATCGGCAGAAGAGGCGACCGCCTTGCTTGGCAAGTCAATCGACCACGAATACAGTCTCGCGGACCTGCTGCGTCGTCCGGGCGTCAGCTACGACGGCGTCTGCGGGCTGCGTGACGGCACTTGTGGCGCGCCCGAAGCACTTGCGGAAGACCCCGTGCTGCTCGCGCAAATCAAGGAACAGATCGAAATCGGCGTCAAATATCAGGGCTACATCGACCGACAGGCCGGTGAGATCGAACGCAACGAGGCGCAAGAGAACACGCGTCTGCCTGACGGGCTGGACTACACCGAGGTCCGTGGGCTGTCGTTCGAAGCTCGCCAGAAGTTGATGCAGTTCCGGCCGGAAACGATCGGACAGGCGTCGCGTATTTCCGGTATCACGCCTGCCGCGATCTCGCTGCTGATGGTCCATCTGAAGCGTGGCCTCGGGCGTCGTCCGTCGAAGTCCGCCGAGCCCGGCGCCGACAGCACGCCGGTGGTTCAATGACGGCAGCGCAGAGGGGAATCGACCAACAGGCCTTGGCGTCATTGCTGGCGGAAGGTGTCCGTGAACTTGGTCTCGAACTCAGCGACGCGCAGCAGCACGAGCTGCTCGATTTCGTCGCGCTGCTCGCGAAGTGGAACAACGTCTACAACCTGACAGCGATCCGCGATCCGAGGCAGATGCTAATCCAGCACATTCTCGATTCGCTATCGATCGTGCCGCACCTGGCGCCGCGCGGGCCGTCGTCGGTGCTCGACGTCGGTTCGGGCGGGGGGCTGCCGGGCATCGTGCTCGCGATCGTGCTGCCCGATTGGACCATCACGACGAACGACATCGTCCATAAGAAGACTGCCTTTCAGTCGCAGGCGAAGGCGGAACTGGGCCTCGCGAACCTGTCGGTTGTGACCGGTCGGGTGGAGACGCTGCGGCCTGGCGCCGAAGTACCGGCAAAGTTCGACGTAATTGTCTCGCGCGCGTTCGCAGAACTCTCGGATTTCGTTACACTGGCCCGTCATCTGGTTGCGGAGCAGGGCGCAATTTGGGCGATGAAGGGTATGCGGCCGGATGCCGAAATCGCGCGTCTGCCGGCGGGCGCTCACGTGGAACAGATCATCCGGCTGAACGTGCCGTCGCTCGACGCCGAGCGGCATCTGATCGAGGTGCGAGTGGACCCCGAAAGCTGACGGCCGCTTCGGCCTGTCAACACCCTCAACGATTTTCACTTCATCCAAGCAGCAAAAGGGACACACCAACGATGGCAAAAATCTTCTGCGTTGCGAACCAGAAGGGCGGCGTCGGCAAGACGACCACCACAGTCAATCTGGCCGCGAGCCTGGCAGCGCAGGGACAGCGAGTCCTTCTCATCGATCTGGACCCGCAAGGCAACGCCACGATGGGCAGCGGTATCGACAAGGCCGAATGTACGAACACGGTCTACGAGGTGCTCGTGGACAACGTGTCGGTGGCCGATGCGCGAGTACGGCCCGAGGCGGTCGGATACGACGTGCTTCCCGCGAACCGTGAGCTCGCGGGCGCCGAGGTCGAACTCGTCAGTATGCAGAATCGCGAGCGTCAACTGAAGGCGGCGCTCGCCGGGGTCGAGGGCGAGTACGATTTCGTGCTGATCGATTGCCCGCCGGCTTTGTCACTGCTGACGCTCAACGGACTATGCGCCGCGCACGGCGTCGTCATTCCGATGCAGTGCGAATACTTCGCGCTCGAAGGGCTGTCCGACCTCGTCAACACGATCAAGCAGGTCCATGCGAATCTGAATCGCGACCTCAAGGTGATCGGTCTGCTGCGCGTCATGTTCGATCCGCGCATTACGTTGCAACAGCAAGTCTCGGATCAATTGAAAGAGCACTTCGGCGACAAGGTCTTCGACGCGGTGATTCCACGCAACGTGCGATTGGCCGAGGCGCCCAGCTATGGGCTGCCCGGTGTGGTGTTCGACAGGGCGTCGCGAGGCGCGCAGGCGTACGTGCAGTTCGGCGTCGAAATGATTGAGCGGGTGCGCGCGCTGAATGACGCGCCCCAGGCATCCTAAGCGGATCGAGGAAGCACGATGAACGCAGTAGCAAGAAAGAAGGGACTGGGCCGCGGTTTGGAGGCATTGCTCGGCGGCACCGCCGATATCACCGAGGCAGCGGTGATCGACGGCGCACCGAACGTATTGCCGCTCGGCAAGATGCAGGCGGGCAAATACCAGCCGCGCACGCGCATGGACGAAGGCGCGCTGCAGGAGCTTGCGGCGAGCATCCGCGCGCAAGGGCTGATGCAGCCGATTCTCGTGCGTCCGATCGCGGCGGATCGCTATGAGATCATCGCGGGGGAGCGGCGTTTTCGCGCGGCGCGGCTCGCGGGCCTCGACGAGGTGCCGGTGCTTGTGAAGGACGTGCCCGACCAGGCCGCCGCGGCGATGGCGCTGATCGAAAACATCCAGCGCGAGGATCTGAATCCCCTCGAAGAGGCCCAGGGGATCCAGCGCCTGCTCGACGAATTCAATTTCACGCATGAGCAGGCGGCAGAGTCGGTGGGCCGCTCGCGAAGCGCGGTGTCGAACCTGCTGCGTCTGCTGAACCTTGCGACACCGGTACAGACGATGTTGCTCGCCGGCGATCTCGACATGGGCCACGCTCGCGCGCTGCTCGCCGTCGATGCCGCGACGCAGATCACGCTGGGCAACCAGGTCGTCAACAAGCGCCTGTCTGTGCGCGAGACGGAAAAGCTGGTTGCGATGACCACGAAGGTGACGCCGGCGGCCAAGGCCCGCGCGAACCCGGACGGCGGCCGTGACACGCGACGCCTGGAAGAGGAACTGTCGGACCTGCTGTCCGCTACGGTGAAAATCAAGCTCGGCCGACGCGGTCGCGGCCAGGTGCTGGTGGACTTCGGCGATCTCGACGCGCTGGAAGGCATTCTGGTTCGTTTGCGCGGGAACGCGAACGTCTGAGCACAGATTGGCGCTCAGCAGGCAAGAGTGGTGAACGGCTGGCGGCCTGTGCATGAGCACTGCCGCGAGTTGGTCTACCTCGGTGCGAGCGGCTATTGTGGATTCCAAAACAACCGATGCACGAATAATCAGGAATCCTAGCTTCAGACGCTCCACATTCACCCGATAATCATCCTGACGAGCCGCTATCAAAAGCGACCCGATCATCATTGAAATTTGCGGTGAGGCTGATTCAGCTCATTAGAAGAGCTATCCCGTTCAGCCCTTAAAAAGAGGCATTTGTTGCATTTTCGAGACGTCTGCCGCTGGGTCGGAACGCACTGCCAACGAGCTTCGATCCACGCGACCACCCGCACGGGTTTTGCCGCCCCCCGCCCGCCTTACATTTGACGTGTTTCGCGTCGTTAGCGTACGTTTTACCGCATCGTGAAGGGAAGTTTCACGCGGTTATAGGCTGGCCTAAAGTCTTGAATTGCCTGCAACTATCGCTTACAATCGCCCGGATTTAATTGCACGGCAACCCCGTAAGCGCTGCGTAAACTCGCGGGCTGAACGAGACTTTCGGAACATTGCGATGGCGGTCAAAACGTCGAATCTGTCGCCGGAGAATGGTGACGACAGACACCGCGCTGAACGCTCCGCACCCGAGATGTCCTCCAGTCGGCAGTTCGATCCGGCGGAAGCGTGGGATGACGCGCAGGAAGATAACAATATCGTTCCGCTCACGCGGGCCGAGGCGGAAAAGCTGTTTGGTCCCGGCGTGGGTCGTCCATCGCGCGTAACGCCGTTCAGGGTCGTCGCAGCGCAAATGGTTTTGTCCTTGGTCGCAACGCTGTTGTGGTGGCTGTTCTACAAGCCGCCGGGTGCTGCTGCGCTGTCCGCGTTCCTCGGGGGGGCGATCTGCTGGGTGCCGGGCGCGTTGTTCGCGGCACGACTGAAAAAGCAGGGCGGCGCCGAGACCGTGATGAGCTGGATGATCGGCGAAGCACTCAAGATGGGGACAACGATTGCGATGTTTGTCGCAATCGCCTTCTGGTATCACGACGTACGCTGGATTCCGCTGCTCGTGACCTACCTCATCGCGCTGAAGACTTACTGGATCGCCTTGGCGTGGCGCTAAGGTAGCAGCACAAAAAACAGCAGCAAAAAGAATTTAAGGCCGGCGCGCAGCGCCGGCACGGGTGTGCGGGTGAGACAGGGCCCGCACCCGGCGCGTTCCCGCAACACAGTGTTCCGGCAGGAGCGGCCTCGAACGATTTTCGACAATTTGGGTGGCTTTAACGATATGGCAGCTAGCGAAGGCACGCGCGCAATGGATCCGTCCGAGTACATCGCGCACCACTTGCAGAACTTTTCCACCGCACACCAGACGTCGATTTTCGACATCCATGTGTGGAATCTCGACACCCTTTTCTGGTCGATCGTGTGCGGCCTCGTCACGATCTTCGTGCTGCATCTGGCAGCCCGCAAGGCAACGGCCGGCGTGCCGGGTCGCTTCCAATGCGCGATCGAAATGCTTGTCGAAATGGTCGAGGATCAATCGAAGGCCATGATCCACGGCTCGCGCACCTTCATCGCGCCGCTCGCGCTGACCGTGTTCGTCTGGGTCGCGCTAATGAACTCACTCGACTTCATTCCCGTCGACCTGCCGGGCCGTGTGATCGGCTGGCTGGGTCTGTCCGAAGCCATCCCGCACCACCGCATCGTGCCGACCGCCGACCTGAACGGCACGATCGGTATCGCGCTCGGCGTGTTCGTGCTGATGATTTACTACAACTTCAAGATCAAGGGCGTTGGCGGCTTCGTGCATGAACTGCTGTCCGCTCCGTTCGGCGCGCATCCGCTGCTGTGGATCCCGAACCTCGCACTGAACATCATCGAGTTCGTCGCGAAGACGGTCTCGCTCGGCATGCGGTTGTTCGGCAACATGTACGCGGGCGAACTGTTGTTCCTGCTGATTGCCCTGCTCGGCAGCATCTGGAGCTTCGGCGCGGACACGACGGTGCTTGGCTTCATCGGCCACGTGGTCGCCGGCACAGTGTGGTCAATCTTCCACATCCTGATCGTTCTGCTGCAGGCGTTCATTTTTATGATGCTGACGCTGGTGTACATCGGCCAGGCACACGACACGCACTAACCTGCGTTGTCGGCAAAGAATCGTAGTTTTTCAAATCCCAGTTCCAACCAGTTCTAAAAGACTTTTCACAAAGGAGTGATCATGCAAGCTTTCATCGCCAACATCCAGGGTCTGACCGCCATCGGTATCGGCATCATCATCGGCCTGGGTGCTATCGGCGCCTGTATCGGTATCGGTCTGATGGGCGGCAAGTACATCGAAGCATGCGCCCGTCAACCGGAACTGATGAACCCGCTGCAAACCAAGATGTTCCTGCTGGCTGGTCTGATCGATGCGGCGTTCCTGATTGGCGTTGGTGTGGCAATGCTGTTTGCGTTCGCGAACCCGCTGCTCTCGAAGCTGGCAGGCTGAGGTTCCTCGGAGGTTTGCGCCTGAGCTATAACAGGTAAAGGCGCAGGGCGGAACGGGTACTGGGGCGCTGATCGAGCAGAATCGATGAGCGCCTTGCCGTTTCACTTTCCGAACTAGCAACGTTTAAGGAAACACCGTGAATCTCAACGCAACCCTGTTTGCGCAAATGGTCGTGTTCCTGATCCTCGCGTGGTTCACGATGAAATTCGTGTGGCCGCCGCTGATCAACGCCATCGACGAGCGCGCGAGGAAGATCGCCGACGGTCTGTCCGCCGCGGAAAAGGGCAAGCAGGAACTCGAAGCCGCTCACAAGCGCGTCGACCAGGAACTGGCTCAGGCTCGCAACGACGGCCAGCAACGCATTGCCGACGCTGAAAAGCGCGCTGTCGCAGTCGCCGACGAAATCAAGGCTCAGGCGCAGGCGGAAGCCGCCCGCATCATCGCGCAGGCGAAGGCCGACGCGGATCAGCAAGTCGTGAAGGCGCGCGAAGCGCTGCGTGGCGAAGTTGCTGCACTCGCTGTGAAGGGCGCTGAACAGATCCTGCAGCGCGAAGTCGACCAGGCGGCTCATGCTGACCTGCTGAATCAACTGAAAGCCGAGCTCTGATCATGGCCGAACTTGCAACCATCGCCCGTCCGTACGCGGAAGCGCTGTTTGGCGTGGCCGAAGCTGGTGACATCGCCGCCTGGTCCACGCTCGTGCAGGAGCTGGCACAGGTTGCGCGTCTGCCCGAAGTGCTGTCGATCGCCTCGAGCCCGAAAGTGAGCCGTGCCCAGGTAAGCGATCTGCTGCTGGCCGCGGTCAAGTCGCCGCTCAAGGACGACGCGCAAGCGAAGAATCTGGTGCAGATGCTGGTGGACAACCATCGCCTGCAGCTGCTGCCGGAAATCGCCTCGCAGTTCGAAGAGTTGAAGAACGCCCGCGAAGGGGCAGCAGATGTGCTGATCGTCAGCGCATTCCCGCTCGAAGGTGCGCAGTTGAACGAACTCGTCGCAAGCCTCGAACGCAAGTTCAAGCGCAAGCTGAAGCCGACGGTCGAAGTCGATCACTCGCTGATCGGCGGCGTACGCGTGACGGTCGGCGACGAAGTGCTCGATACCTCGGTCCGCGCGCGGCTCGCCAGCATGCAAACGGCCCTGACGGCCTGAAGCGCTTCGCGTTTTAGCGGCTGGCACGCAACAGAATTGACTATCAGGAGCGAATAATGCAACTCAATCCCTCTGAGATCAGCGAGCTGATCAAGAGCCGGATCCAGGGCCTTGACGCGAGCGCAGACGTTCGCAACCAGGGCACCGTGATCTCCGTGACCGACGGTATCGTGCGTATCCACGGCCTGTCGGAAGTGATGCAGGGCGAAATGCTCGAATTCCCGGGCAACACCTTCGGTCTCGCACTGAACCTCGAGCGCGACTCGGTCGGCGCCGTGATTCTGGGTGAATACGAACACATTTCGGAAGGCGACGTCGTCAAGACGACGGGCCGCATTCTGGAAGTGCCGGTGGGTCCGGAACTGCTCGGCCGCGTGGTCGACACACTCGGCAACCCGATCGACGGCAAAGGCCCGATCAACGCGAAGAAGACCGATGCAATCGAAAAGATTGCTCCGGGCGTGATCTGGCGTAAGTCGGTTTCGGAACCGGTCCAGACCGGTCTGAAGTCGATCGACGCGATGGTGCCGATCGGCCGTGGCCAGCGTGAGCTGATCATCGGCGACCGTCAGTGCGGCAAGACCGCAGTCGCAGTCGACGCGATCATCAACCAGAAGGGCAAGAATCTCGTCTGTATCTACGTCGCGATCGGCCAGAAGGCTTCGTCGATCATGAACGTGTTGCGCAAGCTGGAAGAAACTGGCGCGCTGGAGTACACGATCGTCGTGGCCGCTTCCGCTTCGGAATCGGCCGCGATGCAATACCTCGCGCCGTACGCCGGCTGCACGATGGGCGAATACTTCCGCGATCGCGGCCAGGACGCGCTGATCGTTTATGACGACTTGACCAAGCAGGCTTGGGCATACCGTCAGATCTCGCTGCTGCTGCGCCGCCCGCCGGGCCGTGAAGCTTACCCGGGTGACGTGTTCTATCTGCACTCGCGTCTGCTCGAGCGTGCTGCTCGCGTGTCGGAAGAGTACGTCGAGAAGTTCACCAATGGTGAAGTGAAGGGCAGGAGCGGTTCGCTGACGGCACTGCCGGTCATCGAAACGCAGGCAGGCGACGTGACCGCATTCGTTCCGACGAACGTGATCTCGATTACCGACGGCCAGATCTTCCTTGAAACCGACCTCTTCAACGCAGGTATCCGCCCGGCAATTAACGCTGGCGTGTCGGTGTCGCGTGTGGGTGGCGCGGCTCAAACGAAGGTCGTGAAGAAGCTGTCGGGCGGTATCCGTACCGACCTGGCGCAGTACCGCGAACTCGCTGCGTTCGCGCAGTTCGCATCGGACCTCGACGAAGCGACCCGCAAGCAGCTCGAGCGCGGCCGCCGCGTGACGGAACTGCTGAAGCAGCCGCAGTATCAGCCGCTGCAAGTGTGGGAACTGGCTGTGTCGCTGTTCGCGGCGAACAACGGCTATCTCGACGACCTCGAAGTTGCTCAAGTCCTGCCGTTCGAAAAGGGCTTGCGCGACCACCTGAAGTCGAGCCATGCTGACCTGGTCAAGCGTATCGAAGATACCAAGGAACTCTCGAAGGACGACGAAGGCCTGCTGCACACGGCCGTCAAAGACTTCAAGAAGTCCGGCGCTTATTGATCCGCGAGTGATCCGCAAGGCATAAACGGACCTTGAAGCGGCGCGGGCCGCATGCGAATGCTCCCGCGCTACTTCGGCCGCATTGCATGGGACCCGAGTAAGCGCTAAAGCGCTAACTCGGGCCGACAAAGGAGCAAGCAATGGCTGGAATGAAGGAAATTCGCGGCAAGATCAAGAGCGTGCAAAACACGCGCAAGATCACGAAAGCGATGGAGATGGTGGCCGCCTCCAAGATGCGCCGCGCTCAGGAGCGCATGCGCGCTGCTCGCCCGTATGCCGACAAGGTCCGCGATATCGCCGCGCACATGAGCCGTGCGAACCCGGAGTATCGTCACCCGTTCATGGTGTCGAACGAAGGCGCGAAGGCGGCCGGCATCATCCTCGTCACGACTGATAAAGGTCTGTGCGGGGGGATGAACACCAACGTGCTGCGTGCGTCGCTGCAGAAGTTCAAGGAACTGGAAGGCCAGGGCAAGACGATCGAGGCAACCGCGATCGGCAGCAAGGGCCTGGGCTTCCTGAACCGACTGCAGGCGAAAGTCGTGTCGAACGTCGTGCAACTGGGCGATACGCCGCATCTGGAAAAACTGATCGGCGCTGTGAAGGTGCAGCTCGACCTGTACTCGGAAGGGAAGATTTCGGCGGTGTACCTCGCGTACACGCGCTTCGTCAACACGATGAAGCAGGAGCCGGTGATCGAGCAACTGCTGCCATTGTCGGCGGACCAGTTCGAGCGCACGGAAGAAGACGGTACGACGCCGAGCACGCAGTGGGACTACATCTACGAGCCGGATGCGCAGGCAGTGGTGGACGAACTGCTGGTGCGTTATGTCGAAGCGCTGGTCTATCAGGCCGTCGCGGAAAACATGGCATCGGAGCAGTCGGCCCGCATGGTCGCGATGAAAGCCGCTTCGGACAACGCGAAGACGGTCATCAACGATCTGCAGCTCGTCTACAACAAGAGCCGTCAGGCCGCGATCACGAAAGAACTGTCGGAAATCGTCGGTGGAGCGGCGGCCGTCTGACCCCGGTCAGGCAGGTCGTTGCGTGTGCGCCCGAGCGGCGCACCCATCGGAGAAACTGCGCCTTTGCGCGAGTGAAGAATTGAGTATCTAAAGGAAAAGCGATGAGTACTACTGCTTTGGTAGAAGGCAAGATCGTACAGTGCATCGGCGCGGTGATCGACGTGGAATTTCCGCGTGAAACCATGCCGAAGATCTACGACGCGCTCATTCTGGAAGGTTCGGAACTGACGCTCGAAGTCCAGCAGCAGCTGGGCGACGGCGTGGTCCGTACCATCTGTCTGGGTGCTTCGGATGGTCTGCGCCGCGGCACGATCGTCAAGAACACGGGCAACCCGATCAGCGTGCCGGTCGGCAAGCCGACCCTCGGCCGTATCATGGACGTGCTTGGCCGTCCGATCGACGAAGCCGGCCCGATCTCGAGCGAAACCACGCGTGCGATCCACCAGAAGGCTCCGGCGTTCGACCAACTGTCGCCGTCGACCGAGCTGCTCGAAACCGGCATCAAGGTTATCGACCTGATCTGCCCGTTCGCGAAGGGCGGTAAGGTGGGTCTGTTCGGTGGCGCCGGCGTGGGCAAGACCGTGAACATGATGGAACTGATCAACAACATCGCGAAGGAACACGGCGGTTACTCCGTGTTCGCCGGTGTGGGCGAGCGTACCCGCGAAGGGAACGACTTCTATCATGAAATGAAGGACTCGAACGTTCTCGACAAGGTCGCGCTGGTGTACGGCCAGATGAACGAGCCGCCGGGCAACCGTCTGCGCGTCGCGCTGACCGGCCTGACGATGGCCGAGCACTTCCGTGACGAAGGCCTCGACGTGCTGTTCTTCGTCGACAACATCTACCGTTTTACGCTGGCCGGTACCGAAGTGTCGGCACTGCTCGGCCGTATGCCGTCGGCAGTGGGCTATCAGCCGACGCTGGCTGAAGAAATGGGTAAGTTGCAGGAGCGTATTACGTCGACCAAGACTGGCTCGATCACATCGGTGCAGGCCGTGTACGTCCCTGCAGACGACTTGACCGACCCGTCGCCGGCTACGACCTTCGGCCACCTCGACGCAACCGTCGTGCTGTCGCGTGACATCGCTTCGCTCGGTATCTACCCCGCGGTGGACCCGCTCGATTCGACCTCGCGTCAGATCGACCCGCACGTGATCGGCGAAGAGCACTACTCGATCACGCGCGGCGTGCAGCAAACGCTGCAGCGCTACAAGGAACTGCGCGACATTATCGCGATTCTGGGCATGGACGAACTCGCGCCGGAAGACAAGCTTTCCGTCGCGCGCGCTCGCAAGATTCAGCGTTTCCTGTCGCAGCCGTTCCACGTCGCTGAAGTGTTCACGGGTTCGCCGGGCAAGTACGTGCCGCTGAAGGAAACGATCCGTGGCTTCAAGATGATCGTCGAAGGCGAGTGCGACCACCTGCCGGAGCAAGCGTTCTACATGGTCGGCACGATCGACGAAGCCTTCGAAAAAGCCAAGAAGATCCAGTAAAGGTCGGGTGTAACGAAGCGGGTGCCGACCTCGCGCATCACGGCTGCCAAAACGGTAGTGTTGCGCAAAGCCAGCGTCTCTGATTACGCTCAACCCGCCTTGCATGGGACGGGAGTCAGCACTCAAGCGCTAACTCTCGTCGACAGGAGTCGACACATATGGCAACCATTAAAGTAGACGTCGTCAGCGCGGAAGAGGAAATCTTCTCGGGCCAGGCGAAGTTCGTCGCGCTGCCAGGCGAAGCGGGTGAACTCGGCATTCTGCCGGGCCACACGCCGCTCATCACGCGGATCCGTCCGGGTGCGGTGCGCATCGAAGTTGAAAACGGCGAAGAAGAGTTTGTGTTCGTCGCCGGCGGCATCCTCGAAGTCCAACCGGGTGCAGTGACGGTTCTCGCCGACACCGCGATCCGCGGCAAGGATCTCGACGAAGCCAAGGCCGAAGACGCACGCAAGCGTGCGGAAGAGGCGCTGCAGAACACGGGCTCGAACCTCGAGTACGCGACCGCACAGGCGGAACTCGCGTACGCGACGGCGCAACTCGCGGCAATCCAGCGTTTGCGCAAGCTGCGCGGCCAGCACTAAAGCAGCACGTAGTAGAAGAAAGCAGCCTGCGCGGCTGCTTTTTTTTGATAGCTAGTTGACGTTTACGTAAAGGTCGGCAAAATCCACGAGATTGGAGAAGCGGACGGTCGCCGCTCGCCGCGCTCGATGCGACGTGGTGCGGGTAAGACTTGATGCCGGCCGGATACGCGCCGGTGCACAATCGATTTCAAATTCATTTCAATCGAGCGCGCTTGCGCTCACGGAGACAACACCATGGCAACGCATAGCTCGGGAGAAGGTGCGCTCATCGAACCCGCGGATGGACTGTCGTATGTGCGCGGGTCGACTGAAAATCCGTTGAGCGAAGCGACCGTCGGCGAGCTTCTGCGCGACACCGCGGCGCGCTTTCCCGACCGGCCGGCCGTGGTGTTTCGGGAGCAGCGCATCCGCTGGACGTGGAGCGAATTCGCGCAGGAAGTGGATGTGCTTGCGTCCGGGCTGCTTGCACTCGGCATCGCGAAGGGCGATCGCGTCGGCATCTGGTCGCCGAACCGCGTCGAGTGGCTGCTGACGCAGTTCGCGACCGCGCGTATCGGCGCGATCCTCGTCAACATCAATCCTGCCTACCGGCTCGCGGAGCTCGAATACGCGCTGAACAAGGCCGGTTGCAAGACGATCATCACCGCCGAGCGCTTCAAGACGTCGATGTACCTCGAGATGCTGCAGGAACTCGCGCCCGAATTGGCGACGCAGCCGCCGGGTGAACTGCATGCCGCGCGGCTGCCGGAACTGCGCTACGTGATCCGCATGTGCGACACGGAGACGCCAGGCATGCTGAGCTTTTCCGACGTGATCGAGCGTGGCCGTGCGTCGTTCGACGCCACTCGGCTCGATGCGATCGGCGCGACGCTGTCGTGCCGGGAGCCGATCAACATCCAGTTCACGAGCGGCACGACGGGCAATCCGAAGGGCGCGACGCTGACGCATCGCAACGTCGTGAACAACGCGCGCTATATCGCGATGGCGATGCGGCTCAGCGAGCAGGACGGCCTGTGCATTCCAGTGCCGCTGTACCACTGCTTCGGGATGGTGCTGGCGGTGCTAGCGTGCGTGTCGGTCGGGGCGAACATGGTGTTTCCGGGCGAGGGCTTCGATCCGGCCGCGACACTCACCGCGACCGCGGAGGAAAAATGCACCGCGCTGCACGGCGTCCCGACGATGTTCATCGCAGAACTCGACCATCCGACCTTCCCCTCGTACGACTTCTCGCGGCTGCGCACCGGCATCATGGCGGGCTCGCCGTGCCCGATCGAGACGATGAAGAAGGTCGTCTCGAAGATGCACCTGAGCGAGATCACGATCGCCTACGGCATGACGGAAACCAGCCCAGTCTCGTTCCAGAGCTCGACGACCGATCCGCTCGACAAGCGTACGACGACAGTCGGGCGCATCCAGCCGCATCTCGAAGTGAAAATCGTCGATCCGCTCGGCAATATCGTGCCGGTCGGCGAAACGGGCGAGCTATGCACGCGCGGCTACTCGGTGATGCTCGGTTACTGGGGGGACGACGCGAAGACGCACGAGAGTATCGTCGACGGCTGGATGCACACGGGCGACCTGGCGACGCTCGACGCCGAAGGCTACTGCAACATCGTAGGCCGGCTGAAGGACATGCTGATTCGCGGCGGCGAAAACATCTATCCGCGCGAGATCGAGGAGTTTCTGTTCCGTCACCCGAAGATCCAGAGCGTGCAGGTGTTCGGCGTGCCCGATACCAGGTATGGCGAAGAAGTATGCGCGTGGATCGTGCTGCGGACCGGCGAACAGGCGACGGCAGAAGAAATCCAGCAGTTCTGCCAGGGACAGATTGCGCATTACAAGGTGCCGCGATATATCCGCTTCGTCGATGAACTGCCGATGACCGTGACCGGCAAGGTGCAAAAATTCGTGATGCGCGAACGGATGATCGGCGAGTTGAAACTCAGAGAGGACAAGACGGCATGACGCCGCCGCAGCACGCTGCGCAGCCAAATATGCCAAATAGGTACGGTAGAACGGGAATTGGGCGGCGAGGATTCGTCGCGCGCAAACGTTTGAGCAGGCGAAAAAAAAGCGGGCCTGGAGCCCGCTAAAAACCACACGCTACGGGGTTAGCGCGAGGAGACCAAAGATGGGACGGTTATCACGACGCCCCTGCGTCGATGACGGCCCCAGCAGGGATGCCCCTTTACAGGGCTTCGGCAAGCGCCGACCGGCAAGTGCATCGTATCCGCTCACACCACGCACACAGCCACATCCGTGTTGAAACCGTTGAGGGCATTGTGGGCGAATTACCCTAGGAACGCGGTAACAAAGTGTTTCAGGTTGTAACGCCCGCCAGATAAGGCGCTGCGGGATTTATTGCCAAAATGAAACCTTTAAAACGTAGTTATTACCGATGACTACGCCGCAATTTAATACGCATGATTGATGCCATTCATGACGCCTGGTGCAGCAGAAATTGGGTCACTCATCAGCGTGAAATGGTTGCGTCTGCAGCGTTCGAGCGACGAATTTCCTGCGGAACCAGCGCTGTGACCCTGCCCCGAAATACATCGCAATTCGATGAAAAACCTGTGATGCAATGCAGCAAAGCGAATCCGCTTGTGCAGCGTATTGGAAAGGGGCGCATCGCTGCACCTTGGACCTGACCCGGACAGTTATACGACCCGACGACGTCGCCCTTCGTTACATCATCGCCGGCGCCCAAATTTCCAGGCGCGCGCAGGCCGCCCTCGCAATCAGTCAGCAGCTGACGCCCTCCAACGGACACGGTCGGCTTACTTCAACCACTTGTCCGAGATAGCCTGATACTCGCCGGTCGCTCGAGCGAGATGCAGCCACTGATCGACGTATTGCTGGAACGCGACATCCCCGCGCGGTAGCAACCAGGCCTTCTCGCCGTACTGGAACGGCTTGTCCGGATGCACCGAGCAGAGGCCGGGATTGAGTTTCTGCTGCAGCAGCGTTTCCGACGCATCCGTCACCATCACGTCCGCCTTGCCCGCGAGGATCTGCTTGAAGATCGTCACGTTGTCCGGATAAACGGTCACGTTTGCGTGCGTGAAGTATTGCTTCGCGAACTTCTCGTTGGTGCCCCCCGGATTGACGATCACACGTGTGGACGGTTGATCGATCTGCGCGACCGTCTGATATTTGTTGACGTCATCGCAACGGACGATCGGCGTTTTGCCGTCGATCATGTAAGCCTGTGTGAAGAACGCATGCTTCTGGCGCTCGAGCGTCGGCGACACACCGCCAATGCCGATGTCGCACTTTGCGACGAAGTCGTTCATCAGGTTCGACCACGACGTCTTGACGAACTCGACCTTCACGCCGAGCGACTTCGCGAGCGATTCAGCCATGTCGATATCGATGCCCTCGAACTGGCCATCGCCCCTGTAGAACGAATACGGCTTGTAGTCGCCGGTAGTGCAAGCGCGCAGCGTGCCGCGGCTGATGATGTCGTCGAGCCTGGACGGCGCGGGCGCGGCGTTTTGCGCGCTGGCTACGCCGACGTGCATCAGGACGCCGGCGAGCGCGCCGAGCATTGCGAGTGCTGCCTTCTTCATCGAGTCTCCTGGTGGTGTGTAGTGTGCAATTCATCGGTAAAGCTGTCGGATAGTAGCTTGGCAGCGCGGGCTTGAACATCGGCCGTTCAGCCAGGGCGGCCCGGGCAGCGGAAGACATCGACCCTGACCCGTGCGGGCAGTGGCGCGCGGTAGTTGATCGAGGTGCGTCCGAGCTGCTTTCCGCCCGCTTCCCACGACGCGCCGCCGCAACATTCATTACCCCGCGACGCGCGATGTCCGGAGCCGCCTCCGGTAAAATGCTCCTTTGCCCTCAGCTCTTCAGTCGCACGCAACGTGGCCCATCAACTCCTGAACGACACTTTTCTGCGCGCGCTGCTGCGCCAGCCCACCGACTACACGCCGATCTGGCTGATGCGGCAGGCAGGCCGCTATCTGCCGGAATACAACGCCACGCGCGGCCGCGCGGGCAGTTTCCTCGGTCTCGCGAAGAACCCGGCTTTCGCGACGGAAGTCACCTTGCAGCCCCTCGATCGCTATCCGCTCGACGCCGCCATCCTGTTCTCCGACATCCTGACCGTGCCCGACGCGATGGGCCTCGGTCTCGAGTTCGTCAACGGCGAAGGGCCGAGATTTGCCCGTCCGGTGCGCACCGAAGACGACGTCGCGCGCCTGGCGGTGCCCGACATCGACGCGACACTGCGCTACGTGACCGACGCCGTGCGTGAAATTCGCTCGGCGCTGAAGGACGCGCAAGGCCGCCAGCGCGTGCCTCTGATCGGCTTCTCAGGCAGCCCGTGGACGCTCGCGTGCTACATGGTGGAAGGCGGCGGCTCGGCGGACTTTCGCACCGTCAAATCGATGCTGTACGCGCGTCCCGATCTGCTGCAGCGGATTCTCGAGGTCAACGCGCGCTCGGTCGCGGCCTATCTGAACGCGCAGATCGAAGCTGGCGCGCAAGCGGTGATGATTTTCGACACATGGGGCGGAGCGCTCGCCGATGGCATCTATCAGCGCTTTTCGCTGCGCTACATCGAGCAGGTGGTCAGCCAGCTGAAGCGCGAACACGACGGCGAAAAAGTGCCCGTCATCGCGTTCACGAAGGGGGGCGGCTTGTGGCTCGACGACATCGCCGCGAGCGGCGTCGACGCGGTGGGCCTCGACTGGACAGTGAACCTCGGCAAGGCGCGCGAACGTGTCGGTGGCAAGGTGGCGCTTCAGGGCAACATCGATCCGTCGGTGCTGTTTGCGCCGCCTGCCGCGATCCGCATGGAAGCGCGCGCGGTGCTCGACAGTTTCGGCAACCATCCCGGCCACGTTTTCAATCTGGGTCACGGCATTTCACAGTTCACGCCGCCAGAGCATGTTGCTGAACTGGTCGACGAAGTGCATCGTCACAGCCGCGCTATTCGTAGTGGCGCACATACGCCCGCGTGAGTGTGTAATCATTACCGTTTCTTGTTGCATCGCAGCGAATTGGGCTCTCGGCCTAAGGACCGCAGCTCCGCGAATAGGCCGCCAGATGGTGGTCTTACGAAAGTCAAGAGCCGACTTATGCACACTTCGCACGCTGCGCCGCGGTAGAGACTTTAATCGTGCCCCGACCCTTGCACATACTCGGCGCATTTGATCTGAGCCTTGTCGGGCAAGGGTTTGCGGGGCGCGTGACGAAATGTGCGGAATCCCACACAAGGCCGTCGCGGCGCCGTTTGCGGCCCATCGAAGCGAAGTTCTCAACAAAGTTATCCACAGGGCCGCGAGCCGAGCGCAATTGTTCAGTCGAATCCAAAACTTAGCGGTGAAATTAAGGTTTTACTTTAACTTCGACGGCTTCGCGTCCCATGCGACCCACCCCGCGCCGCGAGTTGGCCTCGTGCCGGCTCATCCTCAGCGCCACGCCGAGTGAACGAAATGTTCGTCCGCGTCGCGCTCGACCATCCGCTGCCGACCCTGTTCGACTACCGCTGCGACATCTCCGGGGCGGCTGTCGTAGGCACGCTCGTCAGCGTTCCGTTTGGCAAGCGGCACGTGGTGGGGCTCGTTTGCGAAGTGACCGCTCACAGCGACGTGCCGGCCGAGCGCCTGCGTGATGTGGACCAGGTCTGCACGGCGTGTCCGCCGGTGTCGACACATTGGCTCGCGCTCGCCGCATTCGCCGCGGACTACTATCAGCGCGGTCTCGGCGAAGTGGCGCTGCCGGGGCTGCCGCAGGCGCTGCGCGACGCGTCGCGCTGGTCGCGGCTGTTCGCCCCGGAAGAGCGCTATCGGTTGACGGCCGAGGGCCGCACGGTATTGCCTGACGCCTTGCCGGCCCGCGCGACCGCGCTCCGAGCGCTCGCGCAAGCGCTCGCTCGAGCCGACTTCCTCCTCGCTGCCGACGCCCGCGCGCTGCATCCGAAGGCGCTGGCGACACTCGACACATGGCAGACGGCAGGCTGGGTCACGCTCGATGTGATCGACGCCGCCACGGTGCCCGCCGCCGCGTCGCTGCCGAACATGCCCGCGCCTACCCTGCCAACCCTCACCGACGAACAGGCGAGTGCCGTCGAAGCGATCCGCGACGCCCACGGCTTCGCGCCGTTCCTGCTGCACGGGGTGACGGGCAGCGGCAAGACCGAGGTGTATCTGCGCGCGCTCGCCGCGATTCTGGCCGGCAAGCCCGATGCGCAAGCGCTCGTGCTGGTACCGGAAATCAACCTGACGCCGCAGTTCGAGGCGGCGTTCCGCGCCCGCTTCGCCGCGCTCGACGCCAGCGCGATCGTCACGCTGCATAGCGGCCTCGCCGAAGGCGAGCGCGCCCGCAACTGGTTCGCCGCGCACACCGGCCGCGCGCGCATTGTGCTCGGCACGCGGCTCGCGGTGCTCGCGTCGCTGCCGCGGCTGGCGATCATCGTCGTCGACGAGGAGCACGATCCGGCCTACAAGCAGCAGGAAGGCTTGCGCTATTCGGCGCGCGATCTCGCGATCTATCGGGCGAAGCAACTCGGCGTGCCGGTCGTGCTTGGCTCGGCGACGCCGTCGCTCGAGAGCTGGTGGCAGGCAGATCAGGGCCGCTACGAGCGGCTCACGCTGTCGCGCCGCGCCGTCGCCGAGGCCGCACTGCCGAGCGTGCGTCTCATCGATCTCGAAGACGAGCGCCGGCGCGGGCGGGCATCGATCGAAGGTTTGTCGGGCCCGTTGATCGCCGCGATAAAGGCGCGGCTCGAACGCGGCGAGCAGAGCCTCGTGTTCCTCAACCGCCGTGGCTACGCGCCGCAACTCGCCTGCGACGCGTGCGGCTGGGTGGCCGGTTGTCCGCGCTGCAGCGCCTACGTCGTGCTGCACAAGCCCGAGCGCGCGCTGCGCTGCCATCACTGCGGCTGGGAGTCTCGTATCCCGCGTTCGTGCCCGGAGTGTGGCAACGTCGATATCGCACCGCTCGGGCGCGGCACGCAGCGCGTCGAGGAAACGCTTGCGAGCGCGGTGCCGGGCGCCCGTGTGCTGCGTATCGACGCCGACAGCACGCGCCGCAAGGGCAGCGCGCAGGCGTTGTTCTCGGACGTGCACGCGGGCGAGGTCGATATTCTGGTCGGCACGCAGATGATCGCGAAGGGACACGATTTCCAGCGCGTGTCACTGGTTGGCGTGCTGAACGCCGATACCGCGCTGTTTTCGCATGATTTCCGCGCGAGCGAGCGCCTGTTCGCGCAGCTGATGCAGGTGAGCGGCCGCGCGGGCCGCGCCGGTCTGCCGGGCGAAGTGCTGGTGCAGACGCGCTATCCGCGTCACGCGCTGTATCACGCGCTGTGCCGTCATGACTACGTCGGCTTCGCCAATGCGACGCTCGCCGAGCGACGCGACGCGCACCTGCCGCCGTTCGTCTACCAGGCGCTGTTGCGCGCCGAAGGCCGCACGCTCGAAGCGGCGCTCGCGTTTCTGCAGCAGGCCGCCGCCGAACTTGCGCGGATTCCTGCCGCCGGGCGCGTCACCGTCTACGACGCAGTGCCGCTCACGATCGTCAAGGTGATGCACGTGCATCGCGCGCAGCTGCTGATCGAAAGCGCATCGCGCGCGGCGCTGCAGGCTACGCTGCGCGCGTGGCAGCCACTGTTGCGCGCGCTCAAGGGCGTGCTGCGCTGGAACCTCGAAGTCGATCCGCTCGACATCTGACGCCACGGGCCAGATGACGCCCGCCATACTTCTTTGAGTCATATCCATAGAGCGAATGATCGTTTCGCTTTGCGATCCCGCTCGCCTATAGTCGCCAAATCGGCGCATTTTGGGGCTAAACGACAATAACTTCGCGCCGATGCCACTCAACTTTCGCGGGGCATGTGCAATGAGCGACACCCATCACACCGTGCCGGAGGGCGCCGCGCCGGGTCAGCGGCAAGGTACACAAGACGCCCAAACCGCACGAGGCAGCGGCTTTTCGCTGACCGAAGACTGGCTCGCCGCGGGCGTCGGCCTGCTCGTGATCGTGATCGCGTGGGCGCTGTTCGCGTCGGGCAGCAGCATCAAGTGGCTCGCGGTTGCGCCGGCCAAATGGTCGAGCGTCGCGCAGGCCGCGCAGGACATCGGCAAGCATCTACCCAACTACCTCGCGCTATTCGCGACATTCGCGGTGCTGTTCGGCGCGAGCGTCGCCCTGCTCCGGCAGCGCGTCGGCGCGTTTCTCGCCGCCTTCATCGTCGTGTTCGTCGCTTCCGCGCTGATTCTGACGCTCGGCGCATGGGTCGACGCGTCCAGGTACAACCTCGAGCCGCCGCTCGTCGCGCTCGCGCTCGGGCTGCTCGTGTCGAACCTGTTCACGCTGCCGGAGTGGCTCGCGGCCGGGCTGCGCGTCGAGTTTTACATCAAGGTCGGTATCGTGCTGCTCGGCGCGACGCTGCCGTTCACGCTGCTCGTGTGGGCCGGTCCGGTCGCGGTCGTCCAGGCGAGCATCGTGTCATTGGTGACGTTCTTCGTGATCTTTCTCGTCGCGCGAGCATTCGGACTCGATCGACGCTTTGCCGCCGTGCTCGGTGTCGGCGGCGCGGTGTGCGGCGTGTCGGCAGCGATCGCGATTGCCGGCGCGGTACGGGCAAAACGCGAGCAGGCGTCGGTCGCGATCACGCTGGTCGTGCTGTGGGCGATCGTGATGATCTTCGTGCTGCCGTTCGCGTCGCGCTCGCTCGGACTGCCGACGGCCGTCGCCGGCGCCTGGATCGGCACCTCCGAATTCGCCGACGCCGCGGGCATTGCCGCCGCCCAGGCCTACGGCGATTTCGCGCGCCACGCGGGCGGCGCGATCGCCGGCGCGCCGGAAGCGTCGTTGCAGGCCTTCACGCTGATGAAGGTGGTCGGCCGCGACATCTGGATCGGCATCTGGGCGTTCGTGCTCGCAATCGTCGCGACGACGCGCTGGGAAGCGCAGGACAGCGGCGTCGCCGCGCGCGCGAATGCCGGTGAGATCTGGGCGCGTTTCCCGAAGTTCGTGATCGGCTTCGTGATCGCGTCGGCGTTGGTCACGTGGATCGCGAGCCATTATTCACTCGCCGATTACCGTAAGGTCGTCACGCCGGAGTTCGTCGCGCCGATCACGGTGCTGCGCACGTGGGCGTTCACCTTCTGCTTCCTGAGCATCGGTCTGACGACGCGCTTCCGCTCGCTTGCCGCGACCGGTCTGAAGCCGTTCCTCGCGTTCACAGCGGGCGTGGTGGTCAATATCGCGATCGGTTACGCGCTGTCCGCACACGTGTTCGCGTCGTACTGGAACAGCCTCGGATAACGCCGTGAAGATTTCGATGGATCGTGGCGCCGGCGCTGCGCCATACATAGGCGCCGTAGAGCGCAGCAGCGCGGCGGACGCGCCCTGCTGCGCCGCATGCCGGCATCGCGTGAGCGAACGGGATGCGCTCGAGCGGCGTATCCCAGGGCTTGCCGTGTTCAGTTCAGGGTTCGGCGCGAGCGTCGCCGATAGCCGACTGTGTGGTCTGCATGACCAGTTGGTATCGCCCGGCGATGTCTGTGCGCGGTTCGAGCCGGTTGCGCCGTCGCTCGGGCCGCGCTGATCCAACAAGCGATCTTCAGGCGCAAATCCCCGCGCCAAGCCAGTCGCGAATCCCCACACTCGCGCGCATCCGGCTTCATGAGCCGTTGCGCGCCCTCTCCTGATCTCAGTCGTTCAGCGCGTTTCGCGTATTGCCCGCCGATCCACGCGAGGCCGCGCTCGCACGCTTGCGCTCCTCTTCGCGCCGATTCGAGCCCCTTGTCGCGCCTCGAATGAAAAACACCGCACAGGTCGCGCACATCGCCCAGATGCCCAGTATTACCAGCCACTTTTCCATTACACCAACCCTCGAGAACCCCGTTTATGTTTTCTGCGTGCCCTGAAACCGACGTTTCGGGCCGTCCGTCTTCGTGCTTCTGTATATCGGCGCGCGAAGTCGTTTGATAAGGCTTATTTCAAAAAGAATCACGCCAGGGAAAGTACCGATCGAAAACACCCCGGTTCGACTGTCGGTCACCGCCCGGAAACCCGTGTTCCATAAGGCTTCCGACGGGGTGCAACCAACCTGCCGATTTGGTTGCACCTTTTTATTTGGAGGCGTACGATTCGCCCAACTTTTAGTCTTTCGCCAGGCTCGCGCCCGGTATCAGAGAAGGAAACATGGCTAGCACCACTCTTGGCGTCAAGGTCGACGACCTCCTGCGTTCCCGGCTCAAAGATGCCGCCACCCGCCTCGAGCGCACCCCGCACTGGTTGATCAAGCAGGCGATTTTCGCCTACCTCGAAAAGATCGAGCACGGCCAGTTGCCGCCCGAACTGTCAGGCGCAACCGGCACGGCCGATCTCGCCGACGGCGCGGCGGTCGAGAACGAGGAAGACGGCGCGTCCCATCCGTTCCTCGATTTTGCGCAGAACGTGCAACCGCAGTCGGTGCTGCGCGCGGCGATCACCGCCGCGTATCGCCGCCCTGAACCCGAGTGCGTGCCGTTCCTGCTCGGCCAGGCGCGTCTGCCGGCCAACCTCGCCGGCGACGTGCAGGCGATGGCCGGCAAGCTCGTCGAAACGCTGCGCGCGAAGAGCAAGGGCGGCGGCGTGGAAGGGCTGATCCACGAATTTTCGCTGTCGAGCCAGGAAGGCGTCGCGCTGATGTGCCTCGCCGAGGCGCTGCTGCGCATTCCCGACCGCGCGACCCGCGACGCGCTGATCCGCGACAAGATCAGCAAGGGCGATTGGAAATCGCACGTCGGCCAGGCGCCGTCGCTGTTCGTCAACGCGGCGACCTGGGGTCTGATGATCACCGGCAAGCTGGTGACGACCAATAGCGAGACGAGCCTGTCGTCGGCGCTCACGCGCCTGATCGGCAAGGGCGGCGAGCCGCTGATCCGCAAGGGCGTCGACATGGCGATGCGCCTGATGGGCGAGCAGTTCGTGACCGGCGAGAACATTTCCGAAGCGCTCGCGAACAGCCGTAAGTACGAGGCGCGCGGTTTCCGCTATTCATACGACATGCTCGGCGAAGCGGCCACCACCGAGGCCGACGCGCAGCGCTACTACGCGTCGTACGAGCAGGCGATCCACGCGATCGGCAAGGCCGCGGGCGGCCGCGGCATCTACGAAGGCCCCGGCATCTCGATCAAGCTGTCGGCGCTGCATCCGCGCTACTCGCGCGCGCAGCAGGAACGCACGATGAGCGAGCTGCTGCCGCGCGTGCGTTCGCTCGCGATCCTTGCGCGCCGCTACGACATCGGCCTCAATATCGACGCCGAAGAAGCCGACCGCCTCGAACTCTCGCTCGACCTGCTCGAAGCGCTGTGCTTCGATCCGGAGCTGCAAGGCTGGAACGGCATCGGCTTCGTCGTGCAGGCGTATCAGAAGCGCTGCCCGTTCGTGATCGACTACCTGATCGATCTGGCGCGCCGCAGCCGCCACCGTGTCATGGTGCGGCTCGTGAAGGGCGCGTACTGGGATACGGAAATCAAGCGCGCGCAGGTCGACGGCCTCGAAGGCTATCCGGTCTACACGCGCAAGGTCTACACCGACGTGTCGTACCTCGCCTGCGCGAAGAAACTGCTCGGCGCGCCCGATGCCGTCTATCCGCAGTTCGCGACGCACAACGCGCACACGCTGTCGGCGATCTATCAGCTCGCAGGCAACAACTACTACCCCGGCCAGTACGAGTTCCAGTGCCTGCACGGCATGGGCGAGCAGCTCTACGAAGAAGTCACCGGCCGCGACAAGCTGAACCGCCCGTGCCGCGTGTACGCACCGGTCGGTACGCATGAGACGCTGCTCGCGTACCTCGTGCGCCGGCTGCTCGAGAACGGCGCGAACACGTCGTTCGTGAACCGCATCGCCGACGAATCCGTCGCGATCAAGGACCTGGTCGCCGATCCGGTCGAGGAAGCGTCGAGGATCGTGCCGCTCGGCGCGCCGCACGCGCGCATTCCGCTGCCGCGCAACCTGTATGGCGCGCAACGGCTCAATTCGATGGGCTTCGATCTGTCGAATGAGCATCGGCTCGCGTCGCTGTCGTCGGCGCTGCTCGCGAGCGCGCATCATCCGTGGCGCGCGGCGCCAATGCTCGAAGACAACCAGATCGCGGTCGGCGCCGGGCGCGACGTGCGCAACCCGGCCGACCAGCGAGATCTCGTCGGCACGGTCGTCGAAGCGACGGCGGAGCATGTGAGCGCCGCGCTCGGCCATGCGGTGGCCGCCGCGCCGATCTGGCAGGCGACGCCGGTCGAGGCGCGCGCGGATTGCCTCGCGCGCGCCGCGGATCTGCTCGAAGCGCAGATGCACACGCTGATGGGCCTCGTGGTGCGCGAAGCGGGCAAATCGCTCGCCAACGCGGTCGCGGAAATCCGCGAAGCGATCGACTTCCTGCGCTACTACTCGACGCAGATCCGCGACGAGTTTTCGAACGACACGCATCGGCCGCTCGGTCCGGTGGTCTGTATCAGCCCGTGGAACTTCCCGCTGGCGATTTTCATGGGCCAGGTGGCCGCCGCGCTCGCGGCCGGCAACACGGTGCTCGCGAAACCGGCCGAGCAGACGCCGCTGATCGCAGCTCAAGCGGTGCGAATTCTGCGCGAAGCGGGCGTGCCGGCGGGCGCGGTGCAACTGCTGCCGGGCAATGGCGAGACGGTCGGAGCCGCGCTGGTCGCCGATCCGCGCACGCGTGCGGTGATGTTTACCGGCTCGACCGAAGTCGCGCGTCTGATCAACAAGACGCTGTCCGGCCGACTCGATCCGGATGGCAAGCCGATTCCGCTGATCGCCGAAACCGGCGGCCAGAACGCGATGATCGTCGACTCGTCGGCGCTCGCCGAGCAGGTCGTCGCCGACGTGCTGCAGTCGTCTTTCGACTCCGCCGGTCAACGGTGTTCGGCGTTGCGCGTTCTTTGTTTGCAGGACGATGTCGCGGACCGCACGCTCGAAATGCTGACGGGCGCGATGCGCGAGCTCGCGCTCGGCAACCCGGATCGGCTGTCGACCGACGTCGGCCCGGTGATCGACCTGGACGCGAAGCGCGGCATCGACGCCCACATCGCGGCGATGCGCGACAAGGGCCGCAAGGTCGAGCAACTGCCGCTGCCGGAGGGCGCGACGCAGGGTACTTTCGTGCCGCCGACGCTGATCGAGCTCGACAGCATCGACGAGCTGAAGCGCGAAGTGTTCGGTCCGGTGCTGCACGTGGTGCGCTATCGCCGCAGCCAGCTCGACAAGCTGCTCGAACAGATTCGCGCGACGGGTTACGGTTTGACGCTCGGCATCCACACGCGCATCGACGAAACGATCGCGCACGTGATCAGCCGCGCACACGTAGGCAACATCTACGTGAACCGCAACGTGATCGGCGCGGTGGTCGGGGTGCAGCCGTTCGGCGGCGAAGGACTGTCGGGTACGGGGCCGAAGGCCGGCGGTGCGTTATATCTGCAGCGTCTGCTCGCAACGCGTCCGGCTGGTTTGCCGAAGTCGCTCGCCCAGGCGCTGGTGGTCGAAGTACCGCAGGCGGCGCAGGCTGCAGAACAGGGCGACAATCCGGCGGCCGCGCTGACCGCGTTGCGCGACTGGCTGATCGCCGAGCGCGAGCCGCAGCTTGCCGCGCGTTGCGACGGCTATCTGTCGCATGTGCCGGCGGGCGCGACCGCGGTACTGTCGGGGCCGACCGGCGAGCGCAATACGTACACGCTGGGCCCGCGCGGCACGGTGCTGTGTATCGCGTCGACGGCGAGCGGCGCGCGCGTGCAGTTCGCGGCGGCGCTGGCTACGGGAAATCGTGCGTTGTTCGAGGGCGCGGCCGGTGAACAATTGGTTTCGCAATTGCCGGCGTCGCTGAAGGCCCACGCGAGCGTGAAGAAGAGCGCCGACGCGCCGTTCGACGCCGTGCTGTTCGAAGGCGACAGCGATGAGCTGCTTGCGCTCGTGAAGGAGGTCGCGAAGCGCGCGGGGCCGATCGTGTCGGTGCAGGGCGTCGCGGCCCGTGCGCTCGCGAGCGGCGACGAGGACTACGCGCTCGAGCGTCTGCTCACCGAGCGCTCGGTCAGCGTGAATACCGCGGCGGCAGGCGGCAATGCGAATTTGATGACGATCGGTTGAGCGAACCTCGGCGATTTATTCAATAGAAAGGAAGCGGCACGGCGACCCCGACACCGCTTCATCCACACCTGGTATCAAGGAGAAGCTATGCAATACAAAATGAAACAGCTGGCAGGCGCAGCTCTGGTTGCCGCCATGTCGCTGGCGGGGACGGCCAACGCTCAATCGACGGAAGACGTGAAGATCGGTTTCGCCGGTCCGATGACGGGCGCACAGGCGCACTATGGCAAGGACTTCCAGAACGGCATCACGCTCGCGGTCGAAGAGTTCAACGCGACGAAGCCGGTGATCGGCGGCAAGCCGGTTCGCATCGTGCTCGACTCGGCCGACGACCAGGCCGACCCGCGCACCGGCACGACGGTCGCGCAAAAGCTCGTGGATGACGGCATCAAGGGCATGCTGGGCCACTTCAACTCGGGCACGACGATTCCGGCCTCGCGCATCTACGCGAACGCGGGCATTCCGCAGATCGCGATGGCGACGGCGCCGGAATACACGCAGCAGGGCTTCAAGACCACCTTCCGCATGATGACGTCCGACACGCAGCAAGGCTCGGTCGCTGGCACGTTCGCGGTGAAGAACCTCGGCATGAAGAAGATCGCGATCGTCGACGATCGCACCGCTTACGGCCAGGGTCTTGCGGATCAGTTCGAGAAGGCTGCGAAGGCGGCAGGCGCGACGATCGTCGATCGGGAATACACGAACGACAAGGCCGTCGACTTCAAGTCGATCCTGACCAAGCTGAAGTCGTCGAACCCGGATCTGATCTATTACGGCGGCGCGGATTCGCAAGCCGCACCGATGGTCAAGCAGATGAAGCAGCTCGGCGTGAAGGCGCCGCTGATGGGCGGCGAAATGGTCCACACGCCGACCTTCATCAAGCTCGCCGGCGATGCGGCGAACGGCACGGTGGCTTCGCTCGCCGGTCTGCCGCTCGAAGAAATGCCGGGCGGCAAGGCATACGTCGAGAAGTACAAGGCGCGCTTCAACGAAGACGTGCAAACGTACTCGCCGTACGCGTTCGATGGCGCGATGGCGATGTTCACCGCGATGAAGAACGCGAACTCGACCGATCCTGCCAAGTACCTGCCGGTGCTCGCCAAGACGTCGAAGCCGGCCGTGACGTCGGCCAACCTCGCGTACGACGCGCGCGGCGATCTGAAGAACGGCGGTATCACGCTGTACAAGGTCGTCGATGGCAAGTGGACGACGCTGCAAAGCGTGGGCGGCAAGTAAGTTTTTTGCTGACTACGGTTGATAGAAAACCCCGCTCCGGCGGGGTTTTTTTATGGGCCGCGCATTCGACACGCTGTCAGGCCACGGGGCGATTTTCACTGCCCGCGCATCTTCCTCCCCTGCTCACGAATCATCTCTAGCGTCGCCGCGGGCGTGCTCGCTTCCTGCGGCATGCGAATTTCGATCACGGCCGGCAGCTGCGATTCGATGGCGCGTTGCAACGCCGGCAGAAAATCCCCGGTACGTTCAACGGTTTCGCCATGCGCGCCGAACGATCGCGCGAATGCCGCGAAGTCCGGATTCGTGAGGCCGGTACCATGCACGCGATGCGGATAGTGTCGCTCCTGATGCATGCGGATCGTCCCGAATTGGCTGTTGTTGACGACGATGAACAGCACGCGCAGGTCGTACTGCATCGCTGTCGCGAGCTCCTGCGCGGCCATCATGAAGCAGCCGTCGCCGGCGAGCGCGACCACCGCGCGCTGTGGATACAGCGACTTCGCCGCGAGCGCCGCCGGCACGCCGTAGCCCATCGCGCCGCTCGTCGGCGCGAGCTGAGAACGGAAGTGCCGATACGAGAAATGCCGATGCAGCCACGTCGCGTAATTGCCCGCGCCGTTCGTGAGGATCGCGTCGTCGGGCAAGTGGGCGCGTAACTGCTGGATCACTTCGCCCATCTGCACGTCGCCGGGAATTGGGCGCGGCTCGCGCCAATCCAGATACGCGCGATGCGCTTCCTCAGCGGCACCCGCCCAGGCGAGCCTGCCGGACGGCGACGGTTCCAGTTCCGCAAGCATGGCCGCAAGCTCAGGCATGCCCGAGACGATCGGCAGATCGGCCGCATATACGCGGCCCAGTTCTTCCGCGCCCTGATGCACGTGCACGAGCGTCTGCTTCGTCTTCGGGATGTCGAGCAGCGTGTAGCCGTTGGTCGTCGCTTCGCCGAGGCGCGGACCGAGCGCGAGCAGCAAGTCCGCGTCGCGAATGCGCTGAGCGAGCGCCGGATTGATGCCGAGACCGACGTCGCCCGCGTAGTTCGGATGCTCGTTGTCGAAGGTGTCCTGGAAGCGGAACGCGAGGCCAATCGGCAACTGCCAGTTTTCGATGAAACGCCGCAGGTCCGCGCATGCGGCCGCTGTCCAGCCGCTGCCGCCGGCGATCACCATCGGCCGTTGCGCGCCTTCGAGCAACTCGCGCAGCTTCGCGATCTGCGCGGCCGATGGCGACGCCGCCACGCGGTGATAAGCGGGTGCGCCAGGTACCGCGTCGCACGCATCGCTCAGCACGTCTTCGGGCAGCGCCAGCACGACCGGCCCGGGCCTCCCAGAGGTGGCCGTATGAAACGCATGGCTCAGATATTCGGGGATGCGCTTCGGGTCGTCGATCTGCGCGACCCACTTCGCCATCTGACCGAACATGCGCCGGTAGTCGATCTCCTGAAATGCCTCGCGATCGAGATGTTCGCGCGCGCACTGACCGATCAGCAGAATCATCGGCGTGGAGTCCTGAAACGCAGTGTGAACGCCGATCGACGCATGCGTCGCGCCCGGCCCGCGCGTGACGAGTGCGACACCCGGGCGGCCGGTCAACTTGCCGAGCGCTTCGGCCATGTTCGCGGCCGCGGCTTCGTGACGGCAGACGACTGTCTGGATGCGCCCGGTTTCGTCGTGCAGCGAATCGAGCACGGCGAGAAAGCTTTCGCCGGGGACGCAGAACACGCGCTCGACGCCGTGTGTGAGCAACGCCTCGACGACGAGGCGCGCGCCGGTCGTGCGTGCGGTATGGGAAGCGATAACGGAATTGGAAGCGGAATGGGAAGCGGGAGCATTCGGCAGCGACATTGCGAAGAAGCCTCCTGGCAGTGCGTGGGTGCGTTGGGATGGAGCCGCATCGGCGGAACGTGCAACAGCGGCCGATGGGCGCTTCGACAGCTTACGCCGAGCACGTGGGCGTTGTCATGGCGCAGCGCAACTGTTCGATCGGCGTGCGCGCCACACGATTGCGCAAATGAAAACGCGAGCCGCAGGGCCCGCGCTTTTCCGATGCGATCGCACGCAATTGAATGCCGCGCTCAACGACTCAACACTCGACGATATTTACCGCGAGTCCGCCGCGCGACGTTTCCTTGTACTTGGTCTTCATGTCCGCGCCGGTTTCGCGCATCGTCTTGATCACCGAATCGAGCGACACGTAGTGGCTGCCGTCACCGCGCAACGCCATGCGTGCGGCATTGACCGCCTTCACCGATGCCATCGCATTGCGCTCGATGCACGGAATCTGCACCATGCCGCCGACCGGATCGCAGGTGAGCCCGAGGTTGTGCTCCATGCCGATTTCCGCGGCGTTCTCGACCTGCTTCGGCGTGCCGCCCATCACGGCGGCCAGCGCGCCTGCGGCCATCGAGCATGCGACGCCGACTTCACCCTGACAGCCCACCTCCGCACCGGAGATCGACGCATTCAGCTTGTACAGGATGCCGATCGCGGCGGCCGTCATCAGGAAGTCGATCACGCCCTGCTCGTTCGCGCCCGGCATGAAGCGCGTGTAGTAATGCAGCACCGCCGGAATGATGCCGGCCGCGCCATTGGTCGGCGCGGTGACGACGCGCCCGCCCGCCGCGTTCTCTTCGTTGACGGCGATCGCGTACAGGTTGATCCAGTCGACCATCGACAGCGGATCCTGCAACGCGCGCTCAGGGTTGCCCGTCAACGCGCGATACAGCTGCGGCGCGCGCCGCTTCACCTGGAAAGGTCCGGGCAAGTGACCATCGGCATCGGGATTGTTGATGCCGCATCCGCGCGCGACGCATGATTGCATCACGTCCCAGATCTTCAGCAGACCGGCGCGCGTCTCTTCCTCGCTGTGCCAGACGCGCTCGTTTTCCCACATCAGCTGCGCGATGCTCTTGCCGCTCGCCGCACACAGCGCGAGCAATTCGTTGCCGGTACGGAACGAATGCGGAAGCTGATCGACGGCGCTCAATACCTTCGTGTTCGGCGCGCCGGCCGTCACGACGAAGCCGCCGCCGACCGACAGATAGGTCGACTCGCGCAGCGTTGCCCCTTGCGCATCGAAGGCGAACAGCTTCAGGCCGTTCGGATGCTCGGGCAGCGCCTGACGATAAAACGCGATGTGCTCTTTCTGCACGAAGGGCACCTCGTGCGTGCCGAGCAGCGCGAGTTGGCGCGACGTGCGCACTGCTTCGAGCCGTTGCGCGATCGTCTCGGGATCGACGGTGTCGGGCGCGTCGCCCATCAGGCCCAGCATGACGCCGCGATCGGTGCCGTGTCCCTTGCCGGTCGCGCCGAGCGAGCCGTACAGCTCCGCCTTCACCGATGCGGTGGAAGCGAGCAGCCCGTCGCGCTCGAGTCCCTGGACGAACATCAGCGCCGCGCGCATCGGCCCGACCGTGTGCGAGCTCGACGGACCAATGCCGATTTTGAAGAGATCGAAGACGCTGACTGCCATGTACTGCTCCCTGCCTATAGATAAAGAGTTTAGCGCGCCGGCAGCGGCAAGCACACGGCGAGCCACGCGGGCGGCGTCGGTGCGAGCTGCAGCGCGACTGGCGTAAAGCGTCCATCGAGACGGGCCGCCAGGTGAAACAGTTCCGTCGCGTTCTTCGGATCCCACGGACCCGAATAGCCGGGCAAGCCGGCCTCGCGACGTTTTGCATCGAACGCGACGTTCGAATGCACGAATTCCTCATGCGTCTGAGCGCCGGTAGCAAACGGCACGAGCCAATTCAGCGCGGCGAGCAGCGTCGCGCCGTTCGCGCCCTTCTCCTGCAGCCAGTTGCGGTTGTGGCGGCGCGCGGCGAGCGCGGCCGTCACCAGCGGTTGCAGATCGTAGGTCACATAGTGCAGCGCATCGCGCTCGCCGAAGTCGATCGTCGAGCCGTCCGGGGCGATGTTGTCGCCGATATGCTCGACGAACAGCCGCTGCGCGGCGTTGATCATCTTGCGGTTGTCGAGCGTGAATGCCGCCATCGCGATCAGCTTGATGCGGTGGCTTTGCCAATTGTTGCGGAACGTGCCCGTGAGCGGCCGCGGCTGCGCGTCGATCTGCCCGATGTAGCCGTTCGCGAGCTTCGTCAGAAACGCCATCGCCGCGTTGCGCGTTTTGACGGGCAACGCGCTCGCGGTCATGTCGTACGCGAGGATCAGACCTTCGAAACGCGTTTCGTCGATCGGATTGAAGCTCGGCTGATAGGTCGTGACCCACGCATACAGCAGACGGTCGACGAGCTTCAGGAAGCGGTCGTCGCTGGTCGCGCGCCACGCGAGCGCGGCGTCGCGCAGCAGGTCGAGATCCTTCTCCGCTTCGACGCTCTGATCGTAGATGCCCTCGTGCGGCAGCGTGCCCTCGGTGTGCAATTTGGCGAGCGCATGCGGCTGCTCGTTCAGATGTGCCTGCACGTTGGCGACGAGCGCCTTGACGCCGGGGTCGGCATTGGTGCGCTCGCTCGTTTGCAGCGCCGGCGCCGCGCAGAAATTCATCGCGGCCTGCGCCGCGCGCAGCGGCAGCAACGCGGCCGCTGCGGCCAACAGTACCGCGTAAGCGGGCCGCCACGGACGGACGCCTGCCGCCTCGGCCCGGCTTTGCATCAATCGCACCTTTCGCGCCATGCGAAACTCCTCGTTAGGCTGATTCGGTGTGTGATGTTAGCCGGTTGCGGCTTTCAACGACAGGACCGCGGGTGGACCGCTCGCGGACGCCGACGGACCTTCACAGCGCCGCGCATGACGTCTCGCCGACTCGCACTGCTTACTCGTAATCGGCGATCGGCACGCACGAGCAGAACAGGTTGCGATCGCCGTACACGTTGTCCGCGCGACCGACCGGCGGCCAATACTTGTTCGCGATCAGCGTCTTCAGCGGGTAGGCGGCGGTCTCGCGCGCATACGCGTGCTTCCAGTCGTCCGAGATCACGACCGCCGCCGTGTGCGGCGCGTGCTTCAGCGGATTGTCCTCGCGGTCCGCGCGGCCTTCCTCGACCGCGCGGATTTCCTCGCGGATCGCGATCATCGCCTCGATGAAGCGGTCGAGCTCTTCCTTCGACTCCGACTCGGTCGGTTCGACCATCAGCGTGCCCGGTACCGGGAAGCTCATCGTCGGCGCGTGGAAGCCATAGTCGGCGAGGCGCTTCGCGACGTCGTCGACGGTGATGCCGCTCGTGTCCTTGAGCGGACGCAGATCGAGAATGCACTCGTGTGCGACGAGGCCGCCGGGGCCCGAGTACAACACCGGATAGTGCGGCGCGAGCTTGTTGGCGACGTAGTTCGCGTTGAGGATCGCGGTTTCGGTCGCGGCGGTCAGGTTCTTCGCGCCCATCATCGCGATGTACATCCACGAGATCGGCAGGATCGACGCCGAGCCGTACGGCGCGGCCGACACCGCGCCGATGCCATCCTCCGAGCGCTGGTAGCCCGACGAAGTCTGGTTCGGCAGGAACTGCGCGAGATGCGCGCCGACCGCGACCGGACCGACGCCCGGTCCGCCGCCGCCGTGCGGAATGCAGAAGGTCTTGTGCAGGTTCAGGTGCGAGACGTCGCCGCCGAACTGACCCGGCGCGCACAGGCCGACCATCGCGTTCATGTTCGCGCCGTCCACGTACACCTGGCCGCCGTGCGCATGCACGATCTCGCAGATTTCGCGGACGTTCTGCTCGAACACGCCGTGCGTCGACGGGTACGTGATCATGATCGCCGCGAGCTTATCGGCGTGCTGCGCGGCCTTCTTCTTCAGGTCTTCGATATCGACGTTGCCCTGCGCGTCGCATGCCACGACCACGACCTGCATGCCGGCCATTTGCGCCGACGCCGGGTTCGTGCCGTGCGCCGAAGCGGGAATCAGACAGACATCGCGATGCGCTTCGCCGCGCGACGCGTGATAGGCGTGGATGATCAAAAGACCCGCGTACTCGCCCTGCGAGCCCGCGTTCGGCTGCAGCGACACGGCCGCATAGCCGGTCGCGGCGACCAGCATCTCTTCGAGCTGATCGATCATCTCGCGGTAGCCGACGGTTTGCTCGGTCGGTGCGAACGGATGGATCTGGCCGAACTCGGGCCACGTGACCGGCAGCATTTCCGACGTCGCATTCAGCTTCATCGTGCAGGAGCCGAGCGGGATCATCGAGCGATCGAGCGCGAGGTCCTTGTCCGACAGACTGCGCAGATAGCGCAGCATTTCCGTTTCCGAATGATGACGGTTGAACACGTGATGCGTCAGGTACGCGCTCGTGCGTTCGAGCGCGGCCGGCACCGACGCAGAGTTCGATGCGTTGAGCGCGGTGTCGAGCGCGTCGACTTGCGGCACGTCGCTCGTGAAGGCCGCTTGAGCGAACACCGCGAGCAGGTCGGCCAGATCGTGGCGCGTGGTGGTTTCGTCGATCGACAGGCCGACTTGCGTCGCGCTCACGTGGCGCAGGTTGATGCGCCTGGCCGTCGCCGCGTCGTGCAGCGCTTGCGTGCGTGCGCCGGTGTCGAACGTGAGCGTGTCGAAGAAAGTTTCGTTGACGAGCTTATAGCCAAGCTGCTTCGCGCCCTCGGCGAGCAGCGTGGCGATGCAATTGACGCGCAGTGCGATCGTCTTCAGGCCACGCGGGCCGTGATAGACCGCGTACATGCTCGCCATGATCGCGAGCAGCGCCTGCGCGGTGCATACGTTCGAGGTCGCCTTCTCGCGGCGGATGTGTTGCTCGCGCGTTTGCAGCGCGAGACGCAGCGCGGGGTTGCCTTGCGCGTCGACGGTTACGCCGACCAGACGTCCCGGCATTTGCCGCTTGAATTCGTCGCGCACCGCGAGGTACGCGGCATGCGGGCCGCCGAAGCCGACCGGCACGCCGAAACGCTGCGTATTGCCGACCGCGACGTCCGCGCCCCATTCGCCCGGCGGCGTAAGCAGCGTCAGTGCGAGCAGGTCGGCGGCGACGACGACATGGCCGCCCGCCGCGTGGATCGCTTCGGTCAGCGCGCGGTAGTCGCGCACGTCGCCGTTCACGCCCGGGTATTGCAGCAGCACGCCGAATGCGTTGGCGTCGGCGGCTTCAGCGGCCGGGCCGACTTTCACTTCGATGCCGACCGGCGTCGCGCGCGTCTTCACGACTTCGATGGTCTGCGGCAGCACGTCGTCGGCAACGAAGAACACGTTCGACTTCGGCTTGCCGACGCGTTGCAGCAGCGTCATCGCTTCGGCGGCGGCGGTCGCTTCGTCGAGCAGCGATGCGTTCGAGATCGCCAGGCCGGTCAGGTCGGTGACCATCTGCTGGAAGTTCAGGAGCGCTTCCAGACGGCCTTGGGAAATTTCAGGCTGGTACGGCGTGTACGCGGTGTACCAAGCCGGATTTTCGAGCACGTTGCGCAGGATCACCGTCGGCGTATGGGCGTTGTAATAGCCCTGGCCGATGTAGGAGCGGAACACCTGGTTCTTGTCCGCGAGCTCGCGCAAGGCGGCGAGCGCTTCGGCTTCGCTCTTCGGTTGCGCGAACGGGCCGAGCGGCAGCGTTTCGGTGCGGCGGATCGTCTTCGGGATGACGGCGTCGATCAATGCCGCGCGCGACGCGAAGCCGAGTGCTTCGAGCATCGCTTGCTGGTCGGCCGTATCCGGGCCGATATGCCGTTCGGCGAAGGCGTCGTGCACTTCGAGCGCGGCGAGCGAGAGAGGAGTGCGGTTCATCAGACGATCCGGGTGTTCGAGCTTCATGGGTGTTCCTGGCGGCGCGGCGCGCCGTTGTGCGAGCGCCGCGCCTGACGGTTAAAACGAAAGGTGACTCAGGCGCCGATCGACTTCGCGTAGGCCTCGGCGTCGAGCAGACGGTCGAGCGACGCATCGGCGGCCGGCTTGATCTTGAACAGCCAGCTGTCGTACGGCGTGCTGTTGACGGTGTCGGGCGAGTCGGCGACGGTCGTGTTCGCCTCGATGACTTCGCCCGAGACCGGCGCGTAGATATCGGAGGCGGCCTTCACCGATTCGATCACGGCGACGGTGTCGCCCGCGGTCACGGACTTGCCGAGTTCCTGGACTTCGAAGAAGACGATGTCGCCGAGCGCTTCCTGCGCGTGGTCGGTGATGCCGACCGTCAGCGTGCCGTCCGCTTCGGTGCGGACCCATTCGTGCGATTCGGTGTATTTCAGTTCGGCCGGGATGCTCATTGGATGCTCCTGAACGGTATGTTCGGTAGTGTTTGAATGTAGGGGCGTGCGCCGGCCGCTTAGACCGCCAGCACCTTGCCGTTGCGCACGAACGGCAGTTTTACCACGCTTGCGGGACAGGCTTTGTCGCGAATCTGGACGTGCACGGTGTCGCCCGGCTGCACGCCCTTCGGCACGCGCGCGAAGGCGATCGATTCCTGCATGGTCGGCGAGAACGTGCCGCTGGTGATTTCGCCGTCGCCGTGCGGCGTGACGACTTTCTGATGCGCGCGCAGCACGCCCGCGGCCTTGCCGTTTTCCTTCAGCAGGATCAGGCCGACGAACGCGGCGCGCGAGCCGTCGGCTTCGAGGCTGCTCTTGCCGACGAACTCGCGCGGCGAGGCCAGGTCGACGGTCCATGCGAGGCCGGCGTCGAGCGGCGAGACATTGTCGTCCATGTCCTGGCCATACAGGTTCATGCCGGCTTCGAGGCGCAGCGTATCGCGCGCGCCGAGACCGGCCGGGCGCACGCCGTGGGCCGCGAGCGCATTCCACAGCGCTTCGACGTGGGCAGCCGGCACGATGATCTCGAAGCCGTCTTCACCGGTATAGCCGGTGCGCGCGACGGTCAGCTCGCCGAACGGCGTGCCGTCGACGCGCGCGGCGTTGAACGGCTTCAGCGCTTCAGTCGCGGCGCGCGCGGCCGGCACGGTTTGCCAGGCCTTTTCGCGTGCGTTCGGGCCTTGCACGGCGACGATTGCCAGATCGCGGCGCGGCGTGATGGTGAGACCGAAGCCGCCTGCGTTGAGCTGGCCGAACCAGGCGATGTCTTTGTCGGCGGTGCCGGCGTTGACGACCACGCGGAAGTGGTCTTCGGCGAAGTAATAGACGATCAGATCGTCGATCACGCCGCCGTTCGGATTCAGCATGCAGGAGTAGAGCGCGCGGCCCGGCGTTTGCAGCTTCGCGACGTTGTTCGCGAGCGCGTATTCGAACAACGCGCGGACGCGCTCGCCGGTGAAGTCGACCACGCACATGTGGGACACGTCGAACATGCCGGCGTCGGTGCGCACCGCGCGATGTTCCTCGATCTGCGAGCCGTAGTTGACGGGCATGTCCCAGCCGCCGAAGTCGACCATGCGAGCATTGAGCGCGCGGTGAGCGGCGTGGAGCGGGGTGTGTTTGAGTTCGGTCATGGGGCCTCGGGCATCTCGCGAAACAAAAAAGGCCATGCGGCGCACTGCCTCGCGGCCGTGTGCCTGCGAGCGTGGTTCTGCATGACCCCTCTGTCCTCGATACCTGAGAGATTGCGCCGCCGCGACTGGCTCAATGAGCTCGATCCGTCACGGTGAAACGCGCGCCCCTTCGGTGGGCAGCCTGCCTGCGGTGCACGAGGTGCGACGCGGATGGCTACTGCCGCTCTCCAGAGTGCGAAAAAGCCGCCGGAAGACGGGTTTTTCGACGCGGTCGGTCCTTTTGCCTGAGAGTTTGCGGGTGTGCCCCTTCGGCGGCGCGGCCTGCGATTTTTCGCCTGCCAGCACGCTCTCCCGACGCGTGCGGCGAATTTACGCGACGGGCCGGGGCTTGTCAAATAAAGGCCCGGGAGCGGTGTGGGGCCGGCTGTGGCTGTTCGGGGGCGTCAAAAAGAAAAGCGCGGACCGTGGTGCCCGCGCTTTTCAGTTGCTTCTCCCGGTGCCATCCGTGACCGCACGATGAGCGGTAGTGGGGGCTCACCTGGTGGCTCGTTTGCCGATTCGGTTTGCCCACTTGCTCGCTGACTCACTCGCCGATCGCATGAGCCGCATTGTCCAGTTCCTGATTCAGCACGCGCTGTTCTTCCGCGGACAAACCGCCGCCATGCTGGGCGGCCATGTCATGCGCTTCCTGGCGGATCGTCTCGAGACGGTGATGCAGCGCGGCGCCTTGCGGCGGCGGGTAATAGCCCTGATTCACGCGGTTATCGATACGGTGCGCGAGATTGTCGATGCGGCCGTCGACCTGATGCAGACGCTGGTCCGCGATCTGCTGCGGAGTCGGGCCCGGATGCGGCGCCGGCGGGGGCGTTACCACGCAGGCGGCGACGGAGCCGAGCAGCGCGCATGCAACAAGGGCACGGATGATTCGAGACATGGATTCTCCCGGAGTCGTTGTCGTGTTGGATTGCTACCTCATTAGCAACGGCTGACGAAGAACGCCCGCTGACCTGGCAGCGGGCGAATTTGTAACGTTATGTTCCTTTCCGGAGCGTCAGGAAAGCCCGCGCCGACAGCCTTCGCGGCGCTAAAGGCGGTCCCGTTTTTGGTACACAGATCGTGGTGGCGCGGTGTCGACGCGCAGCGGGGGGGGGGTCAGCGAATCCGCTCGAACGGCAGTCGCACGCCCTGCTCGGAACTGCGCGCGGCCAGGTCGATGATCGTCATCACGTCGACCGCGTCGCGCGTACTGATCGGAAATGCGACGCCGTTCTGGATCGCATCGGTCAACGCAATATAGAAGCCTGCGTACTCGCCGTTGCGGGTCGGCAATTCGCACTCGACTTCCTCGTCGCCTTCGAGCACGCGCAGCACGCCGGGGCTGTTGCCGCCGCCGAAGCCTGCGTCGCCGGGGCGCAGGCCCGCTTTCAGCTGATCTTCCTGGGTGTCGAGGCCGTACTTCACGTAGCTGCCGCGCGTGCCGTGGATAGCAAAGCGCGCTCCCGGCAACGCGGTCAACGCGCTTGCGTGCAGCACGACCTCGAACTCGTCGTAGCCGAGCTGGATGTGCACGTAGTCGGGTGCACTTGCGTCGTCGCGATGGGTGCGCACCGTCGCCGATACGGTCCGCGGCGCGCCGAAGAGGGCGAGCGCCTGGTCGATCAGATGCGGACCGAGATCGAACAGCAGACCGCCGCCGCGCGTCACGTCTTCGCGCCAGCGCTGACGCGGGCCCGGCCGGAAGCGGTCGAAATGCGATTCGTACTGCGTGACGCGACCCAGTTCCACGCGCGCGAGCAGATCGCGCACGGTCAGAAAATCGCCGTCCCAGCGGCGGTTGTGAAAGGGCGCGAACAGCTTGCCGCGCGCGAGCGCGATATTGGCAAGCGTGTGGGCGTCGGCGGCGCTCAGCGTGACAGGCTTGTCGACGACCACGTGCTTGCCGGCTTCGAGGGTGCGGCGCGCGAGGTCGAAGTGGGTGTCGTTGGGCGTCGCGATCACGACGCAGTCGATGTCGTCGAGCGCGAGCAGCGCGTCGAGATCGGCGACGATTTTCGCGTGCGGATAGTCGGTGTGCGCGCGCTCGGATTGCCCGGTCGCAATCGCGGCGACCCTCGCGCGTCCGCAGTGTTCGATCACTGGTGCGTGAAACGTCGCGCCGGCGAAGCCGTAGCCCATCAATCCAATTTTCAGCGATGCGGACATGCGAGTCTTCCTGGAGGAGCGGCGCGCCGCCTTGCCACCGCGGCGGCGGCGCGCAATCTCATCATTGTGGCATTTGTGGGCTGGACTGGGGGCTGAGCATGACGGCCGGCCTTGCGCGCAGCCCGTCGGGGCGTCCGAACCATCGAGGCATCCAACGAGGGCATCCAACGAGGGCGTCCATCGCGGTGGTCATCGCGGTGGTTATCGCAGTGGCCATCGCAGTGGCCATGTTAACATCGCACCTCCCGCGCGCATTGCGCCGCGCAGCATGCCCCGGGCCTTCGGCCGGCGCCACCCGCCGGTCCGACCTCAGCGGCCCTCAACCGCATTACCCATCCACAAACGATGTCCGCAGGCCTGAACCCCGCTCAAAGTGAAGCGGTCCGTTATCTCGACGGTCCCTGTCTCGTGCTCGCCGGCGCCGGCAGCGGCAAGACGCGCGTGATCACGCAGAAAATCGCGCACCTGATCGAAGCCAAGGGCTTCGAGCCACGCCACATCGCCGCCGTCACGTTCACGAACAAGGCCGCGGCGGAGATGCGCGAGCGCGTCGGCAAGCTGCTCGAAGGCAAGACGCTGACCGCACCCGGCAAGGAAGGCCGCAAGGTGCCCGTGAACCAGCTGACGGTGTGTACGTTCCACTCGCTCGGCGTGCAGATTTTGCGTCAGGAGGCGGAGCATGTCGGCCTGAAGCCGCAGTTCTCGATCATGGATTCCGACGACTGCTTCGGCATGATCCAGGAGCAGGTCGGCTCGACGGACAAGGGCTTCATCCGCAAGATCCAGTCGATCATCTCGCTGTGGAAGAATGGCCTGATCATGCCCGAGCAGGCGATCGCGATCGCCTCGACCGAGGACGAGCATCAGGCGGCGATCGTCTATCGCAACTACGTGGCGACGCTGCATGCGTACCAGGCGGTCGATTTCGACGATCTGATCCGCCTGCCCGCCGAACTGTTCGCGAGCAACGAGCAGGTGCGCGACCGCTGGCAGAACAAGCTGCGCTATCTGCTGATCGACGAGTATCAGGACACCAACGCATGCCAGTACGAACTGGTGAAGCTCCTGGCCGGCAAGCGCGCGGCGTTCACGGCGGTCGGCGACGACGATCAGGCGATCTACGGCTGGCGCGGCGCGACCCTCGAAAACCTCGGCCAGCTCGGCAAGGATTTCCCGAACCTGCACCTGATCAAGCTCGAACAGAATTACCGCTCGACGGTGCGCATCCTGAGCGCCGCGAACAACGTGATCGCGAACAACCCGAAGCTGTTCGAGAAGAAGCTGTGGTCCGAGCACGGTATGGGCGACACGATCACGGTGACGGGCTGCAACGACGAGGAGCACGAGGCGGAGTCCGTCGTGTTTCGGCTGTCCGCGCACAAGTTCGAGCGGCGCGCGAATTTCCGCGACTACGCGATCCTCTATCGCGGCAACTTCCAGGCGCGCATCTTCGAGCAGGTGCTGCGCCGCGAACGGATTCCGTACGTGCTGTCGGGCGGCCAGTCGTTCTTCGATAAGGCCGAGATCAAGGACATCTGCGCGTACCTGCGTCTGATCGCCAACGCGAACGACGATCCCGCGTTCATCCGCGCGATCACGACACCGCGTCGCGGCGTCGGCAATACGACGCTGGAGGCGCTCGGCGCGTTCGCGGGTCAGGCGAAGGTGTCGCTGTTCGAGGCGGTCTACATGGGCGGCATCGAGGCGCGTCTGTCGCCGCGTCAGATCGAGCCGATGCGCGCGTTCTGCGACTTCATGCAGCGCCTGACCGACCGCGCGGAGAAGGACGCGGCGGGCACGCTGCTCAATGAGCTGATGGAGGCGATCCACTACGAAGCGTATCTGTACGACGCGTTCGACGAACGCCAGGCGCAGGCAAAGTGGCAGAACGTGCTGGAGTTCATCGAGTGGCTCAAGCGCAAGGGCACGAAGGAAGAGCCGGAGCACGGCAGCGGCAGCGAAGCGACCGGCTACGACACCGCCGACGGCTTCGGCGACACCGGCAAGAACCTGCTCGGGCTGATCCAGACGGTCGCGCTGATGTCGATGCTCGAAGGCCGCGAGGAAGATCCGGATGCGGTGCGGCTGTCGACCGTGCATGCGTCGAAGGGGCTCGAGTATCCGCACGTGTTCCTGGTCGGCGTCGAGGAAGGCATCATGCCGCATCGGGGCGGCGCGGACGACGAGCCGATCGACGACGCGCGCATCGAGGAGGAACGCCGGCTGATGTACGTCGCGATCACGCGCGCGCAGCGCAGCCTGCATCTGAACTGGTGCAAGAAGCGCAAGCGGGCGCGGGAGACGGTCGTCTGCGAGGCGTCGCGCTTCATCAACGAAATGCTGCTCGACGATGCGCCGCCGCCGACACCGGAAGAAGCGCCGATGTCGCCGAAGGACCGGCTCGCGAGCCTGAAGGCGTTGTTGCAGAAGTCGTGAGCGGGCGGGACTGCAAGTGCCCGCCAGTTGCGGTTGCTTGCGATTGCACAGAAAAAATCCCTGCATCGCGTTAGCGCATGCAGGGATTTTTCATTTCAGCGACGACCGATGCCGCGTGCTTTACTTCACCGCGCTGACCATATAGTCGACCGCGGCCTTCACGTCCGCATCCGATGCGTTCGAGCCGCCCTTCGGCGGCATCGCGCCCTTGCCGTGCAGCGCGTAGTTATAGACAGTGTCCATCGGGTCCTTCAGGCGCGGCGCCCATGCTTCCTTGTCGCCGAACTTCGGCGCGTTCAGCACGCCGGTCGCGTGACAGGCCTGGCATACCGACTGATACAGCGCCTTGCCGGCCTGCGAGGCGTCCGCGCTTTGCGCGCCACCTGCTGCCGGGGCGGGAGTCTGCGGCACGTTGGCCATTGCGGCCAGCGCCGCGGCGGCCTGGGCCGCGCCCGCATCCGATGCACCTGCTGCACCGGATGCCGCGGCCGCACCGGATGCCGCAGCCGCGCCCGCCGCCGGCTGCGCCGGCTCGGGGAAGCTCGCGCCCGAATTGTTCGCCATATAGACGACCGCGCGCGCGATCTCGAAGTCACTGTAGTCGTCGGGGCTCGTGCCGCCGCGCGGCGGCATGGCGCCCTTGCCGGACAGCGCGGTGTGCCACAGCGTGTCGAAGCCCTGCGCGATGCGCGGCGCCCAGTCGGCGGTGTTGGTGAATTTCGGCGCGCCTGCGGCACCCGACGCGTGACACGCCGAGCAGACCGCCTTGTAGACTTCCTCGCCGCTCTTGTAGACGCGCGGTGCGTTGGCGTCGCGGATCTCGACTTGGGCGATCGGATGGATGCGGGCGGTGACTTCGGCTTCGGAGAGAGAGTCGGTGCCGGCGCCGGTGCGCGTCGAATTATCGACGTAGACGGCGAGCAGAACGATGATGACGATCGGCACAGCAAACCCGGCGATGACCGCGGCGATAAGCTGTGCTGGGGTTTTGATCGGGGCTCCGTGTGGTGCTTCGCTCATGCTTGTCTCGTCTCCGTGGGTGTGTGAGCGGTACAGCGCGACGGCAACTTCTTGTTCTTTATCAGCCACGGACGATTATAGACGCAAGCTTTCGGCGGCGGCGAGGGGGCCAGGACGGTGTTCAGCAGGCGTTTACCCGGATCGGCATGGACGATGGCAGGAGTCGGGGAAGACGCTGGGATGGGCGTCGGAGGCCGTCCTGTGGACGGTTCGGCCGAAACCGGGTATCCTTGCGGTCTCTCGCGTTGGCGTCGCGTCCGTTCTGGTTGGCGCGCTTTCGCGTAGATTCCCCGCAGTTTTGTGGTGAAGCGCCCGTAGCTCAATGGATAGAGTACTGCCCTCCGAAGGCAGGGGTTGCTGGTTCGATCCCAGCCGGGCGCACCAAAATTCGAAGTGATGCTAGGTCGATGAAACCTGGATAAATCAAGGCCCTAAGGCAAATGCCGAGGGCCTTTTTTCATTTTGGACGACGTCGGAAACCCCACCGTATGCGCCATTTGGCGGAACAGTGGCGGCGTCGAGAATAGTCCAGACATAACCGTCCGATCGAAAACCGGGGCTGCACAAAGGGTTGAATTACCTCACTGGGTGGCGGATTCGCGGTAACGGCTTCGACTGCAGCGGTTAGTCCATCTTTGGTGACGAGAAAGTCGGGGCGGTCATAGCTGCTGTCGACTTTGTGACCGACGTGTTCAAGCATCACCGCCAGAAAGAACTCGAAGGTGCGTGCGTCAAATCCGAAAGTCTGGAACTGCTCAACGAAGTTGCCGTCCGGGTCGGAAAATTCCTGCTGCAACTCGCGAATTCGATTACGCGCTGGAGCATAGCCAGGCATATCCCGCACGCTCAGGAATTGCGGAGGAAGCTCGGAGTCCGGCTTCCCAGTGTGTGCAAAAAGGTCTATGGCCATGGAACTGTACCTTCGGCAAGGATTTGTCCACCGGGAAATCGCCGATATATGCGAGCTGCATCAACCGCGTCCGATACTGCCAACGCGCGCAGAAACACCGTGCATCTACGGCCCAAAGCTGCGTTAGAGGTCACCCGCGTCGATATCGATTTGAACTTCTTGCTCGATAATCGTGGCAATCGGCGCGTAGATGTCAGTCTCCACTGTATCCGCGACGCGAAGCGACACCAGCAAAGCGTAGCGCGCTGTCGAATTCCACTGCTTCAGCTCCTTCCAGTCTTTCCACCATCCGCCTACCGGAAACACCGCAATCTGCGCTTTTGATGCGAGCTGAGCTGCCGTGCCCGTCCAGACGTCCGAATGCAACGAGCCTCGAGCACGAAGTTGCGCGCCGTACTTCCACTGTGCGATTTCCGGGTCGCCGTAGTCCGCGTCTTCTTCTGGATTCCGTTCCAGCTTATTGATTCGGCGCATGAACTCGTCGTCGTCCTCTGTAGCCCCCTTTACCGCAAAGCGCAGCGCGTAGGACTGGTAGCGGAATTTGCTTTGCCAGCCCCGCGAACTCGGATTGGGTTCGACGAAATAGGAGAGGGTCACGCGCATCTCGACCTGCGCCGGGCCAAGACGGTGGAGTTCGTCGGTGGGCCACGGAAGGTCGTGCAATTGCATTTCACCGAGGACGATTCCACCATCGTCACCTTTGCGATAAGGGTTGAACTCTCGCTGAACGACAAGCGTCGGTCGATGAGCTGTCGAGAACTCGGATTGCTCTTGCGTCGCCAGGCCGTAGCTGAAAGTACGGAGCAGCTGTTCCTTCTCCTGTCGGCGCGGCACTTCGGGAAGCGTGGCGCGCATTGCAGCGGTATGCTCCGCGCCATGAGCGACCAACCCACGGATAGTTTCTGGCCAGTAGTCCGGGTACCGCGCTTTGATATGCGCGCAGATGCGTGCAACATCGGCTGCGGCCGCGCTGGTATCGCCCGACGAGCAAAGGAGTTCTCCGGTCGCGTCGCTGGATGTCGTGAGTACGCGGAGAGACTCGGGCCCGACAGTGACGAAAGCTTCACGCTCCAGCGAGCCGTTACCGCCTTCCGCAACTACGTCTGGTTTGAATGGCCATGGGGATCTGGCCCATAAAACTGACGTGGTGGACGCCGGCGAAAGATGTCCCTTCTCAGCGATAGCCTTCAATCCCTTGTGCTTGGCGCTATCGATTTGGACGAGGTTGGTCGCAGCGCCCACGGTGAGCGCATTCCATGCCTGTCCCGGATTCTGCACCGGGCTGTTGGCATTCACGTTTGGATACCCGGTCCACTCGGCCCATTGCACGTTCCCTGCCGACAGCACGAACAACCGCGGAACCCAAGGTGTGTCGTCAGGCTCGTCGTCTATTGACGTGATATCGAGCGGCGGCCGTCCGTAAGCGAGTTGGTCAACCGTAGCGGACCATTCCGACGGATTGCCCTCCAGATGGCCGACGGACGTTGTCATCATGGCGAACAGCCGGTCACGGTCGGGGTCACCAACTTCGACCCGACTGACTGATTCAGTTGTGACAGCGCCCCATAGCTTCGGCGGCGTGGCTCCGTCTGGCGGAAGTATCTTGACCGACTCGAGTCGATGAGGGATTTCAATTTCGTGCTCGCCATTCAGAGCTGCCGTCAGGTCGCCGTAGATGGCGATTCCAGCCATTTCGCTCCCATGGCCAGCATGGTCATGAACTCCCCAAGCCGGGTCATAGGTATGAGCATCGACTTCGTCGAGGACGAAGTCGAGCAGTGGATGGCCGTAGTTCACGCCTGTATCCAAAATGCATACGTGCGGCACCCCGCCGACGGTGAAGGTAGTGCGGCCGAGCAGGTCGTTGACCCAATCCGCGCGTTCTTCCGGCGTCAGGTCGCTCAGATAGAACTCGGCGCTCGGTTCGACAAACCTGATTTCCGCGACCATATCGAGCAATTCGATGGTCTGCTCAAGCGCCGCGCGAGTTCCGCAAGCAGCGACTACCAGCCGCCCCGGGAAGCGGACGTAGCCGGGTTCGACGTCGATGCCGACTTTCTTTGCATGCTCGATGAAGCTTGTGACCAGGTCGTCAATCTTTCCGGAGGTGTGCCGCAACCAGATTTGAAACCAATGAGGCTGCCTGTCTTCCGGCGGCGTTGCCGAATCACTCCACAATTCCGAGAAGGCGGTGCGCCGGATGTTCTCAATTGCATTTACCAGCGATGCATTCTTCGGTGCGGTACCGGCGCGGTTATTTTGCGAGATGTACTCTGAGACGCGCTTTACGAATGCCGACAATTTGCCGTCGGGAACGTGTAGCACGACGACATCGTGGTCTTCGTGGGCATGAACGGTAAGCAGTTCGATACCCTCTCGTTTCCACTCAACGCCGGTATAGTCGTAGGCGCCACGGGGTTTGAACTCGAGAGAGATAGACATCCCGCGCCTTTCTGGAAGCCCCAGTTCCTGGCGAGCCTTTTCAAGGTCAGCGATGCTGTCATTGAGCGCCCCGAGCTGGCCTAGCAGACGGCGTCCGTGGGTTCCCCGGTCTCTTTGTGGCGCTCGCTCGCGTTGTACTGAAAGCGGTGAGCGAAATTCAAGCATTGTCACGTGCCCGCTTACGGGCAGGTGACTCTTAAGTTCGTCTGCCATTCTCTCAAGTTCAAGATTTCGTTTTATTGCCTTGAGAGTCTACAGCAACTCTTACTGATTTTTACGTGCGCAAATCGCGTCCTTGTGTACGTTCTTCCAGGTGGCGCGCCACGCTCGCTTCGCTTACCGTGTCTTCACCTTCCATGATTGCGTCTTTCAACGCATCAAGGCATGCCTTGACAATGTCAGCATGAGACTCACCGTGACCGATGCCCGCCAGGCCGCGAAAGTCGATATTTGAGGTTGCAAACGTCCCAAGGCTGTTCCGCAGAAGGGCTTCAATCTGGCGTTCGTCCGGCGCCTCATATTGGATTACATCGTCAAAGCGACGGAAGAGTGCTCTATCGAGGTCTTTGCCGTGATTCGTCGCCGCTATCAGCAAGCTCTCCGACGTGTCCTGCTCAATCAGCTGTAAGAACATGTTCAACGTACGCCGCATCTCGGCGACGTCGTGCTGGCTGCCTCGCTGCAGGCCTAACGAATCGAACTCATCGAAGAAATAGACTCCGCGCGTCGATTTCAGTGCTTCGAACACCAGCCGGAGCTTGGAAGCACTTTCGCCCATAAATTTAGTTATCAGGCTGTCGAATCGCGCAGTGAATAGCGGAAGCCGCAACTCGCCGGCGAGGGCGGCAGCGGTCATCGTCTTCCCGGTTCCAGGCGGCCCAACGAGCAGGAGTTTGCGTCGGGGGCTCAGGCCATGAACGCGTAGCTGCTCGTGATGGCGCTGTTCGCGCAGAACCCGGTCAAGGTTCCTGCGAACTGAGTCCGACAGGACCATGTGCTGCAGATGCTCGTGCGGGTACTGAACCGTAAGCAGTTCAGACAGTTCACCCTTCGGCTGAGCCAACGGAGTCGGACGTTGCACGCCTTTGCTCCGTACTGTGGACAGCCCGGGCTTCTTTCCTGCCTTCGCAGCATCGACGAGGTCACGCAGCTCTGCCGCCAACTTTGTGTGGCCACGATGCGCTTCGTCTGCGGCCATCTGCATGGCGACCGCGTAGAAATGCTCGTGGTTGTCACCAGCATATGCGCGCAGTAGTGCCTTTACTTGGTCGGAACGTGCCATCAGGAACCTCAAAAAGTCTCGAAACGAAGTATAGACTTCACGCCGATTTGACGATGCTATTATAGCAACCTGATGCAATAACAGCACCAATACTCGAATGTTTCCACCCCGAACGCAAGGCGAACTGATTCGGTGGGCACGCGGCAAAAGCACTCAAGCTGAGTTTGCCGCCGTCCATGGGGTCGCCAAGTCGTCGCTATCGCGATACGAGGCCGAAAAACTCGGGGCACCCACGCGCCTCTTAAATGACTGCCTGTCGCAGCTCGCCGAATTCCTGATGGCAAACTCAAGCTCGGCGGATGGAATTAAGGGCGCCTTGGACAATGCTCGCAAAACGGTCACGTTGCTCGAGGGCCTCGCTAGGATTGACGACTAAGTGAAGGCGCATATATATACAGTAAATCTGCGATTTGCTAGCTTGGAAGACCCGCTTGGCTGAGAACGACGAGATATAAAGTGCATCGCATCATATATAGAGGCGTGTCTGAGTGCGCGACGGCGTGGCCAGGGCTGCAGTTTCGCCGCCTCGGCGCAAGAAAATTGGCCGGCTACCGCTGCTTAGCCTTGTCCGACCGGGCTTTGAGAGAGATGCCAGGTGCGACACCTGTGGAGTGCACTGAGATAGATGTGCGACGTCGGTAGGGTGCACGGCCCTCTAAAACGGCCTTCTGAAGCGGCCGTATTCCCCTGAAATCTGGTCGATAAACTCCGCAAACGACACCGGCAGGGTGTACTTCGCGACATCAGTGGCGTAACGACACAAAACCCGATAAAACAAGGCCCTTTGGCGATAGCCTAGGGCCTTTAGTTTTTTGTCGTGGCGTCAGAACCAACGTCTTGCGCTCCAACATGGCGTGCTTCCAGCATCAGTTGCCGGTCTCATCACGCCCCAGCAACACCGACGACCGGAAAACTTTCTGCGCGAACCCGGAAGCCGCTTCAAGCCACCCTGAAATCCGAGGCCTGCTGAACCAGTTGACCGGCATGGTCGTGCAACGAACTGGCCGCCGCCGCGTTCCGCTGCGTCATCTGGCCCATCTGCGACACCGCCTGGTTCGCCTGCCCGATGCCTTGGGGCTGCTCGTGCTCTGCGCGCCTATGATCGCTGCCGTGGTGTTTCGCAGCATGTGTGACTAGCCTCACTTCAGCGCAAGCGCGGCGTTGATGTCACGCGCCGAACCACGCAGCGCAGGCCTGTCGCACGCGCTCCGCGACTGCGGGCCACGGTTCATCCAGCCCTCGCCTGAACAGGCGAACCGTATTGGGATACCACGGCGAGTCGTCACGGCCGTGCATCCACCGCCAGTCCACGTCGCGTGCCGGCAAGAGCACCCAGCATGGTTTGCCGAGCGAGGCTGCCAGATGTGCTGTCGAAGTGTCCACACAGATCAGCAGATCGAGTTGCGAGATGACCGCAGCCGTGTCGGTGAAGTCTTCGAGATCTGCGCCGAGAGCCAGGATCGGGAGGCTCGCAGGGAATGACAGCGCTTCGTCTTCCCCCGCGCCCTTTTGCAGGCTCACGAACTTCACGCCCGGCAGGCTCCAGAGCGGCGCCAGTGTGTTGAGCAACGGAAGCGAACGGTGCACGTCGTTGTGGTGTTTCGGGTTGCCCTTCCAGACGAGACCCACCCGGTGTCCCGCGCCCAGCACGGCAAGGCGCGCGCGCCAATGCTCGACGCGCGACGGGGCCAGGGTGATGCGCAGGGGAGGCGGAATCGTGTCGAGCGTCGTGCCCAGATACAGCGGTGCGCTGAGCGCGCTGATCCAGCAATCGAAATCGCCGGCGCGCGCCGAGGCTTCGTCATGACTGAGCACCGCGTCGACTCCATCGACATCGGCGAACAGGCGTTGTAGCGGTGCCATACAGGCAAACGCGACGTGCGCGGCGCCCTGAGCCTTCAACAGGCGCAGATAACGCCCGAACTGCAGCATGTCGCCGAGTCCATCCTCCTGCCAAACGAGGAGTGATTTGCCGGCGAGCGGCTCGCCTCGCCAGCGCGGACACCTCAGCATCGACTGCGTGGCGTGATGCGCGAACCCAGCCATCTCGTAGCGGCATTCGTAGAGGAGAAAGCCTTCTTCGAAGCGGCCCATGCCGATGAGCAGCGTGGCGAGACGGAACTTCGCGTCGCCGTAGTCGGGGCGCAGCGCGAGCGCGCGGCGGTAGGCGGCTTCGGCTTGCTCCGGGTCGCCGAGCTCTTTCACGATGCTGCCGATGTTGAAGTGTGTTTCGGCGATGTCGGCGCGCAATGTGAGCGCGTGGCGAAACGCCGCGAGAGCCTCGGGCAGGCGCGCTTGCGCAAGCAGCGTGCAACCCAGGTTATTGGCCGCTTCGACTCGGTTCGGCGCGAGCCGAAGCGCCTCGCGATACGCGCATTCGGCATCGACCAGTTGGTCCAGTGCGTGCAGGACGCAGCCGAGGTTGTAATGCGCTTCGGCGAAGGAGGGGCGCAACGCTAGCGTCTGCCGGTACGCGTTTTCCGCCTCGGGCAGACGCTTGAGTTCGGTCAGCACACAACCGAGATTATTCAGCGCATCCGCGTAGGCCGGGCGGATCTGAAGTGCGAGGCGGCAGGCCAGCTCGGCTTCGCGGAGCTGGCCGCGCGCTCTGTAAAGGGCCCCCAGGTTGTTCAGTGCCTCGGGGTATTGCGGGTGCGCAAGCAGTGCCTGCCGATACGCTTCTTCAGCCTCTTCGATTCGGCCGCGTTCGTGCAATAGATTGCCGAGGTTGTTGTTCGCCTTGGCAAATTGCGGATTCACGGCGAGCGCTGTGCGATAGGCCGCCTCCGCTTCATCGAGGCGGCCCTGTTCGTGAAGCACGATGCCGAGGTTGTAGTTTGCGTCGGCGTGATCCGGGCGATGTGCGAGCGCCACGCGGTACGAAGCCTCGGCCGCGTCGTGTCGTCCGAGACGGTGCAGCACGATCCCGCGATTGCTGTGGAGATCGGCGTCATCGGGGCGTATCGCGGCAAGCCGCCCGTAAACCGCCTCCGCTTCGGCAAGCTGGTTGAGGATCGCGAGCATCGCTCCGAGGCCCAGATACGCGTCGGCGAAATCCGGCTTTGCTTGAATGCAGCGCAGCCAAAAAGCTTGCGCCTGTGCGGGCTGGCCGGCACCTGCGGCGCACATGGCTGCGAGGTTGAGCGCATCGGCGTGCTTCGTGTCCTCGGGCGTGGCCTTCGCGCCGACGAGCGGTGCTAGCAGCGCCAGTGCGTCGGCGAACTGCCCGCTGGCGCTGAGGGCAGTGGCCGCGCTCAGAATGTGCGGGTGCGTGGGGGCAAGTGGGCTCGTAGCGGTCACGGTGGTCCTGGCGGGGCGGTGGATTCGCAGCTTAAGGCATGCGCACGCGCGGTGGCGGCCCGAATTGAGCGGGCAGCGCGGTTCAATTCGACCGATGACGCGCTGCGCGGGCTTTGTCTTTCGAAGTCGTAAGGCCGCGTGCATATCAAGCGCGATTGGGGCACATCAGCATTTCGAAGCGAAGAAGGTCATCGACACCCGCGGGCCTCAAACCGCAGAAACCCGAAGGACGGAGCCCAGGTTCCCAATCTTAAATAGTGCATCCCCGCGACGCGCTGGCGCGAAAAGGGCTGCAGGGGCGTATCAACAAGTCGCTAAAGTTTTTCCAGGTGGGGTCGTAATCACAAACAAGGCGGCAGGCCAACGAACCCGCTGCCGTTACTGGGCCGATAGCCCCATCAGGAGAATCTCAATGCTCGGAATCAACACCAACACCAACTCGCTCATCGCGCAACAAAACCTGACCGGCTCGGGTAGCGCACTGTCGCAAGCGATCACGCGTCTGTCGTCGGGCAAGCGCATCAACAGCGCAGCAGACGACGCAGCAGGTCTTGCGATCTCGAACATCATGCAGACCCAGATCAACGGTCTGAACCAGGGTGTGTCGAATTCGAACGATGGTACTTCGATGGTGCAAACGGCATCGTCGGGTCTGTCGTCGCTGACTTCGTCGCTCCAGCGTATCCGCCAGCTTGCTACGCAAGCAGCTAACGGTTCGATGACCGACAACGACCGTGCTGCACTTCAACAAGAAGTGAACCAGCAAGTCTCGGAAATCAACCGTATCGCGTCGCAAACGACGTACAACGGCATGAACGTCCTCGACGGCTCGTTGGGCAACGTATCGTTCCAGGTCGGCGCAAACGTCGGTCAGTCGATCTCGCTGAATCTCTCGCAGTCGATGTCCGCTGCTTCGATTGGCGGCGGCGTTCCGGCAGCGGGCAACACGCTCGGCTCGTTCTCGGTCTCGCTGGATAGCAACGGCGCTGCGGCGGCGGCTGCGGGTATCACGTCGGTCACGGCTTCGTGGGACAACGCTACGAATTCGGTCTCGTACACGGACCAAAACGGTAACGCCATCACCGATGCTTCGACGATCACGGCCTTCTCGAATGCCCCCGCGGCCGAAGTGACCGGTGGCGCCGCGCTTCCGGCTGCAGCAGGTGATGCTTCGCAGACGTGGACGCTTAAGACGAACGGCAGCGAGAACGCTACTGTCTCGCAGATCAACGTGATTGCCGACGGTAAGGGCGGCTTCACGCTCACGGACCAGAACGGTAAGGCCTTGACTAACGCTGTTGCTAGCGCAGTCTTCACCAGCGGTACTGTTGGTACGGACAGCAACGGCAACACCACGCTGACTGGCGACACCGGTGCGACTATGGCGACCGAAGTCGAAGCGGTAACGGGCGCTATCGCGACCGCGAGTCAAGCGGCCGGCGATAACCCGAATCTCGATGCTGCGGGCAAGACTACAGACGCAATGGGCGCGACCATCGACAAGCTGAGCCAGTCGAACACGGTTTCGCAGATCGACATCTCGACCAAGGACGGCGCTTCGGCAGCAATGCTGACCATCGACAACGCGCTGAGCGCTGTCAACAACCTGCAAGCAACGCTCGGCGCGGCACAAAACCGCTTCAGCGCAATCGGCACGACGCAGCAAGCTCAGTCGACCGACCTGTCGACCGCACAATCGTCGATCCAGGACGCCAACTTCGCAGAAGAAACGGCTAACCTGAGCAAGGCACAGGTTCTGCAACAAGCCGGTATCTCGGTGCTGGCACAAGCGAACTCGCAGCCGCAGCAGATCCTGAAGCTCCTCCAGTAAGGCGCTTCCCGCTGCAGGCAGCCGGCGCGCGGCTCGATGCGCGCCGGACGCAAACCCGTCGGGAGGCTTGCCTCCCGATTGTCTTTTCCCGCGTTACCCCGCTTGTTAAATCGCTTTAACCGGCATTGCCGACGCACGGAGCCTCCTCATGTCCACCGTAACCGGATCTACCTCCACCGTAACCGGATCCACCACCAGCGCGATCGCGAGTGCAGTCGCCACCACGACAGCCGACGCCAACGCCACGGTGCAGGCAGCCGCCCAGTCGATCATTAGCGGCTCGACCAATTCGTCGATGGACACAAGTTCGCTCGTCACCGCGCTCGTCAACTCGAAGACTGCCGGCCAGTCCGCGACCATCGCTGCCGAGCAGACTGCGGACAACACGCTGATCTCGGCCTACGGCACGCTCTCCGCGGCACTGTCCGCGTTGCAGGCCGCCGCCGAGCCGCTCAGCGACGGTGCGACGCTCAACTCGTTCTCGTCCACCTTGAGCGGCAGCGGCGTTACCGCCACGGCCAGCACGGGCGCGGTGGCAGGTTCGTACTCGCTCAATGTGGCGCAGGTCGCCACGTCGCAAGTGCTCACCTCGGCGGGCTACAGCTCGACCAAAAACCTGGCTTCCGGCGCGGCCACGATGGCCCTGACGGTCAACGGCAAGACCAGCACGATTTCCCTGAATAGCTCGAACAGCACGATTGCCGGCATTGCATCGGCGATCAATTCGGCCAACGACAATCCCGGCGTGGTCGCGACCGTGGTGACCGGCGCGGACGGCGCGCATCTCGTGCTGCAATCGACCTCGACCGGCGCGTCGAGCGGCATCAGCATCGCGATCAACGATTCGAGCTCGACCGACGACCTGAACAAGCTCGCGGTGACGACCACCAACGGCAAGGCGATCTCCAGCGCGAGCGACCTCACCGCTCAAGTTCTGGATAGCAGTGGCAACCCGGTTCTCGATAGCAACGGCAACCCGCAGACCTACAACCCCAGCCAGTCGACCATTACCGGCACAGGCTGGACCCAGACGCAGGCCGCCCAGAATGCGTACTTCACGCTCGGCGGCGTGGGCGTAACCAGCTCCTCGAACTCCGTGACGACGGCCGTGTCCGGCGTGACGCTGAACCTCACGGCAGCGGCGGTCGGCACCACGCAGACGCTCACGATCGCGCAGAACACCAGCGCGGAGTCCTCGGCGATCAACAATTTCGTCAGCCTCTACAACACGCTCGTCACGACGATGGGGGCGCTGACGGCGTACAACGCGAACTCGACGTCGCAGGGCGTGCTAATCGGCGATTCCACGTTGAGCACGATCCAGAACCAGCTCGCCAAGATCGTGAGCGGCGGCGTGGGCAGCGGCACCTCGCAGACGACGCTTGCCGCGATCGGCATTACGCTCCAGGCGGACGGCACGCTGTCGGTGGACAACACGACGCTCAGCAATGCGTTGCAGAACAACCAGTCGGTTGTAGCCTCGCTGTTCAATTCCACCAACGGCATCGCCGCGCAACTGGACGACAGCATCACAAACTACACCTCGTCCGGCGGCATCATTCAAAACCGTACGGACGCGATCAACGCCGACCTGACTAGCCTCTCGAACCAGCAGACGACCCTTACAGCGTGGCAGGCTCAGCTCACCAGTATGTATACCGCGCAGTTCACAGCGCTCAACTCGCTGATGGCAACGATGAACAACAACTCGCAATACCTCACGCAACTGTTCGGTGGCGCCAACAGCGCAGGCGCGCTCGCCACGAACAAGAGCTGAGCGCGACGAGGAGCGAGCCATGCAGAACGTCGCCCCGATCGAGCGCATCTGGCAGATAACGAAAGACCTCGAACTGGCGGTCGCTGTTGGCGAGTGGGAGCGGGCCGCGCAGCTCGCGGACGAGCGCTCGCCCCTCCTGACGGCGCTCGGCGCGCCCCAGCCGCAGGAGGTCATCGTGCGGCTCAAGGAGATCCACGAGATCGACAGCCGCATCGTCGAGGCCGCGCAGGCCGCGCAGCAGGTGCTGGGCGCCGAGTATCAGGCGAGCATGCAAGCGAGCCGCAACGCCGGGCGGTATTTGAGCATGGCGCGGTACTGAAGCAGGAGCAACGGTTCATTGCGTCCTTCGCGTCGCAATGGCGTACTCTGGCCCGCCTTGTGCGGGCTTTTTCTTTTCCGTTTGTTTGCCCTGAGAGTTCATCGAAGGCAAATTGGCGGCCGTTTTGGCGCTAGCTCGGACGATCGGCGCAATCGGCCGCCGCCCATAATTCGAACGTTCCGAGTTCTTGACGCGTACGCGCGCCTTCGTCATGACCGCCTTCCTCTCTCCGGGCTGCACCGCCACACCTGCTGCCAAATTGCAGCAGAATCACGACATCGCGCTCGCCATGCAGAGCGCGATCGAACATCATCGCCAGCAGGAATATGACGAGGCGGCCGCGCGCTATGCCTCCGTCCTGGAGGCCGCGAGCGATCACCCCGACGCGCACTACCACCTCGGCGTGCTGCTCATGCAAACGGGGCGGCCCTCCGAAGCAGTGCCGCATTTCGAGGCGGCGCTTGGGCAGATGCCGAAAAATGGGCAGATCTGGGTCTACTACATCAACGCCCTCGTCGCCAGCCAGCAGACCGAGGCGGCGCGCGTCGTGCTCGACCTCGCGCGGCATCAAGGCCTGCCCGAGGCGGTCGTCCAGATGCTGCACGCGCGCATCAATGGGGAAGAAGCGCCGCTCCCGGCCACGCCGGAGCCCGAGGCTGCGACCGCTCCCGCTCCCCAGGCTGATGCGAGCGGGAGCGACTCGCGCCCCGCTGCGGCATCCGATACGGACGAGCGCGGGAAGCTCGATACGCGCCGCGCAAGCCTCAAGGAGATGCGCCAGCTCCAGCATCTCTTCAACAGCGGGAAATTCGAAGCGGCGCTGAATGTGTCCCGCCGCCTGACGCATCAATATCCGTCGCATGGCGAATGCTGGTACGAACTTGGGCGTGTCCTGCGACGCACGGGCCGCTACACCGAGTCCGTCGAGGCAGCCGACCACGCCGCCCGCCTGCTGCCCAATTTCATTGCCGCCCGGACGATGCTGACTGACGGGCTGATTGCCACCCGCCAGTATCAGCAAGCCGAAGCGCATTGCCGGCAGGCGCTCGAAAAATATCCGGAAAGCGCCGCGCTACATCGCAACCTTGGTACCGCCTTAGAGGAGATGGGCCGGTACGCCGAGGGGATCGTCCATCTCCGCCGTGCCGTGGAACTGGCGCCGAACGACGCCCTCGAGTGCGACGCGTTTGCCCTCTTGCTGCTCAAGCATGGTCTGTACGACGAAGCCGAAACCGCTTTCCGCCGTGCGCTCGAACTGGCACCGATGCAGGCGATAACCCACAGCAACCTGCTGTTCACCCTGATGCACAAGCCCGATCTGGACGCGCTCAGCGCATTCGCGGAGTTCCGCGAGTTTGCAGCGCGCCACGAAGCGCCGCTGCGTGCGCGTCGGCCCCGGCACACCAATGACCGCGATCCGTCGCGGCGCCTGCGAGTCGGTTTTGTTTCCGGCGATCTGCTCGGTCACCCGGTTGCGTATTTCTTCCTGTCGGTGCTAGAGCATCTGGCGCTCGATTCAAGTCTGTCACTGCACATCTATTCGAACTACGCGGTGACCGACGGCTTCACCGAGCAGATTCGTGCGCATGCGCAGACGTGGAGCGAAATCTTCGGCATGAGCGACGACGCAGTCGTGCAGAAGATCCGCGACGACGGCATCGATATCCTCATCGACCTGTCCGGCCATACCGGCCGCAACCGGCTCGTGGCCTTCGCGCACAAGCCGGCGCCGGTCCAGGCGAGCTGGATCGGCAATCCGGCCACGACGGGGCTGGATGCCGTCGACTATTACCTGTCGGACCGTTTTGTCACGCCGCTCGAACAATTCGAGCGCCAGTTCTCGGAAAAGCTCGTGTTCCTGCCGGCGCTCGCGCCGTTCAAGCCGCACCCGCAAGCGCCGGACGTCAACGAGTTACCTGCCCTGAGAAACGGCTTCATCACGTTCGGCAGCTTCAGCCGCATCGTCAAGATCGGGCCTGAAGTCGTGGCGCTCTGGGCACGCGTGCTGCGCGAGGTACCGGATTCGCGCATGGTCGTCGGCGCGATTACGGCACGGCAGCAGATGGACAAGCTGACCGGGCTGTTCGCAAGCGAAGGGATCGACTTGAGCCGTATCAGTTTTCTGCAGCGCGGGAATGTCTCGACTTACCTGCAGCAGCACAATCTGATCGACGTCTGTCTCGACACGTTGCCCTTCGGCAATTCGACCACGACCATGCAAGCGTTGTGGATGGGCGTGCCCACCATGACCCTGCCCGGCGTTTCGATGGCGAGCCGCGGCAGCACGGGGTGGCTCTCGCACCTCGGGCTCGACTCAGCCTTCGTTGCGCAGGACAAGGACGACTTCGTGCACAAGTGCGCCGCGCTGGCCGCCGACCCCGAAGCGCTCGCGGTAGTGCGCGGCGAGCTGCGCGAGTACTGCAGACAGTCGGTCCTGATCGACGCCGGCGCGATCTCCAACGCCGCCTCGCGCGCGTTTCGCACCATGTGGCAGCGGTGGTGCGACGGACTGGAGCCTGAGCATTTCGAGGTTCTGGCGCATGTCAGCAATGCGCACACCGCCGGGGACAGCCCAGCAGGCCTGTCGCCCGAGCAGCGCGCCGCGCTGGCCGGTGAATTCGTCGATACGCTCACGCTCCTGCTCGACAAGCAGCAGTTTGCCGAGGCCGAAGCTGTAGCCCGCCAGTTCACCACGCTCTTGCCAGAAATCGGCAAGGCATGGCACATGCTGGCGACGTCGCTACGGCAGCAAGGGAAACCCTTTGAGGCACTGGAGCCTTTGCGCAAGGCCAATACCCTGCTGCCGAACGACAGGAACATCCGCCAGGAACTGAGCCGAGTCTCACAATACGTGAGCGATCTCGAGCGCATCGCGCCGGTCAACCAGGGTGAGCCAGCGAGCGAGCTGGCAGCGCTCAGGGCGGATAGCCGGCAATACCGGCATCCAGTCGGCGCCCTGATCGCCAACGTGCCGGTTCTGATCCCGACCTTTAACAACGTCACATATCTGCGCCGGATGGTGTCGCAGCTCCAAGGCAGAGGATTGCGCAATCTCATCGTCGTGGACAACGCATCGAGCGCCCCCGGTATGCTCGACTACCTCGCCAGCATCCAGGATACGGTGAGCGTCGCACGGCTCGACCACAATGTCGGGCCGCGCGCGTTCACGCTTTCAGACGTCATCTATCACCGGCTGCCGGACATTTTCTGCATTACCGATCCCGATCTCGAACTGAATCCCGAGTTGCCCGATACTTTCCTGTTCGACCTGATAGACGCCACGGAAGCTTTGAAAATCGGCAAGGCCGGCTTTGCTCTCGACATCTCGCAACCCGCGCTGATGGACGAGAAAGCACTCTCCATCATGCAGTCGGACGGCGTGAAGAACTATGGGCTGATCGACTGGGAAGCACGCTTCTGGCAACAGCAGATCGCGGCGAGCGCCAACGGTGACCCGATCTTTCGCGCGCCGATCGATACGACCTTTGCGGTCTACAACAAGCGGTACTTCCGCCGCGAAACTCATCTGGCTGCGGTGCGTTTCGGTGGACGGTACACGTGCAGGCATCTGCCCTGGTACAAGGACAACGGACTGGATGCTGCGGAGGATCAGTACTACCGCAAACACCAGGCATGGTCGACGTTCCTGAAATGACCATTGCGCCTGGTCGGTCAACTAAAGCTTTGTTGCGGGCGCGTGGGGTAGAGCGATAGTTCAGGCGACAGACTATCGGCGGTGCTAATGCCCGGTATCCCGTAGCCCTGGGCGTGCACTCAATGAGGGCCAACTAGCCAACCTCTCCCGCACCCGCTCGACCACCTCTTCCGCCAGAGCGGCGCGAGCAACGCGACCGCCGGCAACGACCGGTTTGCGTCGTTGTGATGTTGCGGCTTGCCCCGCCAAACGAGACCGACGCGCAATTCCGGCGGCAGCGCATCGAGCAGCGCGAGCATGTGTCGAGGAGCTGGGGTGCGTGGCAGCGGCGCTACGACCAGGGGCTGAGCGGGCGCTTTGGGAGCGCGCTTGAAAAATATGCGCTGTGCGGCTGCGCTTTCGGGGAGGCTGGTGTGCCTGGCGGCGCGTGCCAGCCTCTCGCCCACACCAGGGATTGATGTATTGGAAGAGCGACAGGTTCTGCGCGGACGAGAAGGTTTTCTGCGACGCCTCCGCCTACCGAAGCCAGGATCGTGACCACGTTCGAGTACGAGTTGGAGAGCCGCGCCTCGCCCGTCGTGAGCGCATTATCGAGCGCCGCCGTACCCGCAGGCGTGTTGCCTGGGCGCTCGCATTGCCGGGCGTCACGCTGAACGCGTCGCCGTCCTTCGGGCGTACTCGAGATCGGGACGCTCAAGACGGAGCCGGCCACAATTACCGAGATGTCTGTGTACGTGCCGGTCGTTTGCGTCGTCGTATTGGCCGAGTTGTCCTGACCCTATAGATCATCGCGCCGGTGGTAGTGTCCGTCGCGAACTGGATTGAGTGGTTGTCGTTGACGTCAGACGCCGCCGGTTGGTCGCGTGCCCGTGCCCTGATTGGACGAGCCGGCCGCGGCGACGTAGGCGGAGCCGTCTGCCTGCACGCTCTGGAACACCGTCTGACCGTTGTCGATGATCGTGATCTGCCGCGGGACCGACACCTGCACGTAGCGCGTGCCCGCGTCGCGGTTGTTCGTGACGCTGCCGCCGGCGGCATTCGTGAACACCAGCGGTGTTCTGAATAAACTTGAGACGCGCGCAAACTATTGCGCCATCTTTTGCGCCACGCATCGACCGCGTTCAAGCGCGAGGCGTGCGGCGTAGCCTTCGTGCCCGGGGCTGCAACGTAGTGCAAGGCGGCGTATGCTCAACGGTCCCGGGTTTGCCCGGCCATTTTCCCGCATTGCGTTCGCCCACTCATACCTGGAGCCATCATGGAACTACGCAGGATCGGCACTTCCTCGTTGCAGGTCGCCCCGCTCATGTTCGGCGGCAACGTATTCGGCTGGACGGCCGATGAAGCCACCTCTTTCTCGATCCTCGACGCGTTCGTTGAAGCCGGACTCAATTTCATCGACACCGCCGATGTCTATTCGGCCTGGGTGCCCGGCAACCAGGGCGGCGAGTCGGAGACGATCCTCGGCAAGTGGTTCCATCAGAGCGGCAAGCGCGAGCGGATCGTGCTTGCGACCAAGGTGTCGAAGCATCCGCAGCGCAAGGGGCTATCGGCCGCAAATATCCAGGCGGCGGTCGAAGACTCGCTGCGCCGCCTGCAAACCGATTACATCGACGTCTATTTCTCCCACGACGACGACACCGCGACACCGCTCGCCGAAACGCTCGGTGCGTATCAGAAGCTGATCGAGGCGGGCAAGGTGCGCGTGATCGGCGCGTCTAACTATAGTGGCGCGCGCGTCGAGGAAGCGCTCGCGGTATCGCGCGAGCACGGGCTGCCCGGGTATCAGTTGCTGCAGCCCGAATACAACCTGTACGACCGCGCGCAATACGAGAGCGACAGCGAGCCGGCGGCGCTCGCGAATCATCTCGGCGTGGTCGTCTATTACAGCCTCGCGAGCGGGTTCCTGTCAGGCAAATACCGCAGCGAGGCCGATCTGGCCGGCAAGGCGCGCGGGAGCCGGGTCGAAAAATACCTGAACGGGCGCGGCTTGCGGATTCTCGGCGCGCTCGACCGCGTCGCGCAACGGCACGGCAGCACGCCGGCGGCGATCGCGCTTGCATGGCTGATGGCGCGCCCGAGCGTTACGGCCCCTATTGCGAGCGCAACCTCGGTCCAGCAGTTGAAGAGCCTGGTCGCGGCCGTCCAGCTGTCCCTCGCCGCCGACGATATTCGTGAGCTGGACGAAGCGAGCGCCTGATAAGGCGAACACCTCGGCCGCCAACGCGGGGGCGATCCGCGCCAGGGAAAAGCCTGGCGCAATCGGTAAACCCCTGGTAGGATGGGGAGTTTCCTGATATGATCGGGAGTGAATTGAGATCTTTGCCTGTTTCGTCAGTGTTCTTCGTTGATGAAAGGTTGGCGAAACGGCAACAGACGCGGCTTTTGCATTACGTCTGTCCGCGTTCCGCGGTGAACTCCCCACCTCTCTTTTCCGGCCTCCGTGGCCGCTTTGCCTCTCGCTTCATTCGTGGTTTGGCCGGGGTTGTTTATCAGCCTCGCGTTTGCCTGTTACTGGCCATGAATCGAAGCGACCGGAGGGCCGGCGCGTGAGTGGTGACCTGAGCGGTTACCGCCATGCAATTAAACCCGTATCTAGTGATTGAGTTAGGAATTACATGACGACGATTCTTCTGAAGGAAAACGAGCCGTTCGAAGTGGCAATTCGCCGCTTTCGTCGCGCAATCGAAAAGAATGGCCTGATCGCTGAACTGCGTGAACGCCAGTCGTACGAAAAGCCGACCACGGCTCGCAAGCGCAAGAAGGCAGCAGCTGTTAAGCGCCTGCACAAGCGTCTGCGCAGCCAGATGCTGCCGAAAAAGCTGCACTAAGCACGCTTTTTAGATACGCCGAACGGCGGTGTGAGCTTCGAAAGAAGCCACATCGCCGTTTTGCTTTTGCGGCGTCGGATTTTGCCCCTGCGTGCAGCCGTTACGCCGCGCTCCTCAGCCGCTCGGCCGACAGCCCGAACTCGCGCGCGATCGAGCCCAGCCGGTCGTGCCACTCCCATGTGCCGAACACGTCGTGCACGTTTTGCAGGCAACTGAGCAAAGCGATGGTCACCGGATCGTATACGTTGATGCGGGCGCGAAGCAGCGCTTTTTTCAGCGCGGCCAAGCCGACATCCATGTAAGCGGGCACTTCGGCCAGTGGCTTGCCGATGAAGCGCACCGGAACGCCTTCCATTGCGGTCATGTAATCGCGCGGCTTGATCAGGTTGCCGACCGGGCAGCCGCCGCAATAGCCGCGGTAGGCGCCGCCGCCCCTTGGTAGCAATGCAGCGCGTTTCTGTTCGAACAGATGCGTGACGGACTGATCGTAAATGTCCTGGTGGGCCAGGAAGCTAAGTGTTTTCATGGTTGGTCTCCCGCGTCCGAGGCGGTAGTTATTTGTTGTTGAGCGCGCATCGCGTGAGCGCATGGCGACGAGTATCCGCCGTGCGTCGTCCGACGAAGGGCCGACTACGGGCATGAAAGGGCGCCAATTCACGCGTTTGCGCCTCCCGCGGACGCCGTGGCCTCACCTCGCCTTCCGACCACGCCCCTTCTTGCCCAGCGACACGCATCGCTCACGACACATGCAGGTCGTCTCATGATCGTTGACCATGCCGATCGCCTGCATGAATGCGTAGCAGATCGTCGAACCGACAAATTTGCAACCGTAGCGCTTGAGCGCCTTGCTTAGCGCGTCCGATACTTCCGTCGACGCAGGTGCATGCTTATACGAAGCCCATTCGTTCTGAATCGGCGTGTCATCGACGAATGACCACACGAAGTTCGCGAGCGAGCCATGTTCGGCCTGAATCTGCTGCACAGCGCGCGCGTTCAGGATGGCCGCCTCGATTTTGCCGCGATGTCGAACGATGCTTTCATCGGCGACGAGCGCATCCACGCGCTTCGGCGTGAAGGCCGCGACCTTGTCGATGTCGAAGTCGGCGAATGCACGGCGGTAGCCGATGCGCTTGTTGAGGATCGTCGACCATGACAAACCGGCCTGCGCGCCTTCGAGCACGAGCATCTCGAACAGGTGCTGGTCGTCGCGCGAGGGCACACCCCATTCGGTGTCGTGGTACTGTGCGAGCGCTTCGCTCGATACCCAGTTGCATCGTTGTGTCACTGTCGTGCCCCCGCGTGGTCATGTCGTTCGCCAGCATAGCGGAAGCGGTGTGCGCCGCAAGCTGGCCCATCGGCTAATTGCGCGATTCAAACTGACCTGCCACGCTAAGCGCTATTCACCCACGGAACTGATTCGATTCGATGAACCACGACTTCTTTCTGATCGGCGTCGACGGCGGCGGCACCGGCACGCGCGTCGTGCTCGGCGACGCGCAGGGCCGCGAACTGGCGCAAGCGGCAAGCGGCCCATCGGGCCTTGGGCTCGGCATCCCGCGCGCATGGCAGTCCATTCAGGCCGCCTGCGGCGAAGCGTTCCAGCAAGCCGGAGTCGCGCTGGACTGGTCGCGCTGCGTGCTCGGTTGCGGACTGGCGGGCGTCAACAATCGCGACTGGCTCGCCGAGTTTCACCAGCAGGCGCCGCGGCTCGCCGGACTGGCCGTCGAAACCGACGCCTACACGACCCTGCTCGGCGCTCACGACGGCGCGCCCGGCGTGATCGTCGCACTCGGCACCGGCAGCGTCGCGGCTTCGCTCGCGAGCGACGGCGAATTCCGCATGGCCAGCGGCTACGGCTTTCCATCGGGCGACGAAGCGAGCGGCGCGTGGCTCGGCCTCCGGCTGATCGTGCACGCGCAACAGGCGCTGGACGGCCGCGCTGCCGTCGACGATCTCACGCAAGCGCTGCTCGCGCATACCGGCGCGCGGGATCGCGACAGTCTCGTCGTGTGGCTGTGCACGGCCAACCAGACTGCCTACGCGCGGCTCGCGCCGATCGCGATCGAACACCGCGCACATCCGTTCGCGGCGCGGCTGCTTGGCGAGGCCGGCGTCGAAGTCGGCAAGATGATCGCTGCGCTGGACGCGACGGGCGCGCTGCCGGTCGCGTTATGCGGAGGCCTCGGTACGCCGTTGCGCGAGTACGTGCCGCAGGCGTATCAGGCGCGCCTGCGCGAGCCGCAGGCGGATTCGGCGCATGGCGGCTTGCAACTGGCGCGGCGCGAGGCGCAGCGGCTGGCTCGAGGAGACCTGTAAAATACCCGCTTTGACGCTGCCTCGACGGTTCAGCCGCCGTACTCACCATGTATAAAGTCATCGCCACGGATCTCGACGGCACACTGCTCAACGCCGATCACCAGGTAGACCCGTTCACGGTCGCCACGGTGCGCAAGCTCGAAAGCGACGGGCTGCAGTTCGTGATCGCCACCGGGCGGCATTACTGCGACGTCGCGGGCATCCGCGATCTGCTCGGCATCAATCCGTATCTGATCACGTCGAACGGCGCGCGCATTCACGCGCCTGACAACACGGTGATCCACGCCGACGATTTGCCGCCGGCGATCGTCCAGCGTCTCGTGCAGCCCGAAATTGTCGGCGCGCATCGTCGAGTGATCGTCAGTCTGTTTGCAGACGAGGCGTGGCTCATCGACCGCGACGCGCCCCATCTGCTGGAATTTCACCAGGATTCCGGCTTCACGTACGAAGTGACCGACCTGCCGAAGCACGATGGCGTCGACATTGCCAAGGCGCTGTATATCGGCGACCCCGCCGATCTCGCGCAGGTGGCCGCCAATCTGGAACGCGAGTTCGGCGAACGACTGTACGTGACGTATTCGTTGCCGGATTGTCTCGAAGTGATGACCGCGAATGTGTCGAAGGGGCGCGCCCTGCAGATCGTGCTCAAGCGTCTCGGTGTCGACGCGTCGCACTGCGTCGCGTTCGGCGACAACATGAACGATATCGATCTGCTCGAGACGGCCGGCCATCCATTCATGATGAACAACGCCAATCCCGATCTGATCACCCGCCTGCCGCATGTGCCGCGCATCGGCAACAACTTCGAGGCAGGCGTTGCGCATCATCTGCGCAAACTGTTTGCGCTCAACGACGAACTGGCATCTTGAACCGCAGTCACTGCGATTGAAAGCGGCCCGCATCCACTCGCGTGGATGCGGGCCGCAGAAGTTGCTCGCGAAGCGCGCAGCGTGCGCTCCGCTTGCGCTCGTCAATCCCGCCAGCCGCGGTGCTCGCCTCGATTGTCATGACCCCAGCGACGGTTGTCGTGACCCCAGCCGCGATCATCGCGGTGATAGTCGCGGTAGTAGTCACCACGCGGGTAGCGATGATCCCAGCCGCCGTAATACACCGGCTCCGGCGCGGCGTAGACGCTCACGGGCGCGGCATAAACCGGGGCGCCGAGCGATAGGCCGACGCTCAGATCCGTATGCGCCTGCGCGACACCGCATGCGCCCGCCGCGAGTCCGGCAGCAACCAGCAAGTGAGTGACGATGCGTTTCATGTTGGTCTCTCCTGTGAGGCGACGTAGGTTTGTCGCACAGGACCAATGTACGCACTCGAGGCGGGCTGGACTGCGACCAGATGTTACGGACTGCAAGCATCGTCGAAGTCATCGAAGCTAGAAAAAGCGCTCGCGCGGACGTTGCGCGCAAATACCTTACTTCGCTTGCAGCCGCGCCGCACGGGGCTTTGCGGCCGGTCAATTCAAGCCGGCAGACGGCTCTTCGCGCACGCTCGCGGCTTGCCGCGCCGGCGCACGTAAACACGGCTTACATCTGTATTGCTCAATTAATCCGCCGCAGGCGCCGAAGCGGCCGAAGTTGCGGAAGAGGCCGCCCCTGCCGAAGATGCCGACACTCCCGGCAAGGCCGCGCAAGGGCAATCGGTTGCCCGCCCGTCGAGCCCTTCGCGATCGTGTTTGAAGCTCGCGCGCGGCGTGCCGTTCTGCCAGTCGAGTCGGACGACGTAAATGCTGTCGAAGTCGTCGCTTTGCCATTTCGGCACGTCGGCCGCGCGACCGCCATGCGTGCTCAACATCTGCCGCAACAGCTTCTCGATCAGCTTGTGCTCCCAGGCAACGACGATCAGCTTGCCGCGATTGGCCGGGTCGACGAGCGCGTTGCCGAGCTGGTCGATCTGCGCAAAACCGTACGGTGTTTGGACCGGCATCTGGAATTGAATCGCGGTCGGTTCGATCGTCGCGAGCGGGCGCACGTAATAGTACGGATGACCGCCGTCGTCTTTTTGCTGGCCGGGGTCGGGCGCGTAGATCGCATCGGGTTTGCCGAATTTGGCGGCGATCACGGCCGGCAACGCGAGCGCACGGTTGAGCCCCTGGCAGTCTAGCTGGCCGTACCCCTGCGCGGGTTTCTCGCCGTGTCGAACGAATACGAGGGTTTCGATATTGCCGCCCGCCGCGGCAACGACGGTCGCCGTGTTCGTCGCCGCGGACGCGGCCGGCAACGTCATCGTGCTCGCGCACAGACCGCCGAGCGACAGTGCGACGCCATGCAGGAATCCGCGGAAACGGTTCATCGAAAGCACCTGTGCGAGGCTGGGAAGTCGCCCGATTCTAGCAGCGGTGCCCACCGGCACGCGGCCGGCGCGGCATTCATATCGCATTGGCGAGCGCAATGAATAATGGGCGCCGAGGCGCCCATTCATGCCCACTACGCGACGATCGCGAGACCGGCGCGTCGAACTGGCCGTCAGTCGAGCGCCAGCCTGCGCGCATCGCTGCTGCGATCGTCAGCGATCAGCGGATAGACGACACCCGCGATCACCGCACCGATGATCGGCGCAACCCAGAACAGCCACAGCTGATCGATCGCCACGCCGCCGACGAATAGCGCCGGGCCCGTCGAGCGCGCCGGATTGACCGACGTGTTGGTGACAGGAATCGAGACCAGATGGATCAGCGTCAGGCACAGGCCGATCGCGATGGGCGCGAAGCCGGCCGGCGCGCGGCGGTCGGTCGCGCCGAGAATCACGAACAGGAAGAAGCCAGTCATGACCACTTCGCAAATGAAGGCAGCGGCGAGCGAGTAGTGACCGGGCGATTGCTCGCCGTAACCGTTCGTCGCGAAGCCGCTCGCGATGAGGTCGAAGCCAGGCTTGCCCGATGCGATCAGCGACAGTACGAATGCGCCGAGCACCGCGCCGACCACCTGCGCGGCGACATAGGGCAGAAGATCGCGCACCGGAAATCGGCCGGCGACGGCCAGTCCGACGCTCACCGCCGGATTCAGGTGGCAGCCCGAAATGTGGCCAATCGCAAAAGCCATCGTCAGCACGGTCAGGCCGAAGGCCAGCGACACGCCGACGAAGCCGATGCCCAATCCGTGAAACGGCCCGGCGAAGTTGGCGGCGAGGACCGCGCTGCCGCAGCCTCCGAGCACGAGCCAGAAGGTGCCGAACAATTCGGCAACGAGGCGCTTTGACAACTGCATGTTTGGCGATCCTAAAAAGAATGGGTACTTCAGAAGCACGCATCGAAAGGGCGAGTACGTACCTTGAGCGCGCAATTCTAGGCAGACAGCGCCAAATCGGGTGTCAAAGATTGTCAAACCGCACAGAATTTATAAACTATTGCGAGATAAAGCGCAGGTTTTACAATTCACACTCTTTAATAATTATCAGAGGAAAATTCGCTAAACCGGTATTAGTCGCCATTGCGAATTTTTATAATTGCAGCTAGTCTGCGGTCGAATGAGTTCTAGAAAAGGGGAGAACCGAATGTCTCAATATGCAGACCTCAAGGCGCAGATTGCCAAATTGCAGGCACAGGCAGAAGAAGCGCGACGCACGGAAATCGACAATGTCGTCGCCGACATCCGCCAAAAGATCGCCGAATACGGTCTGACCGCGCAGGATCTCGGTTTCGCGGTCGCCGCCAAGCGCGGCCGCCCGCCCAAGAAGACGCCGCTGCCGGCGAAATATCAGGACCCGAAGTCGGGCAATACATGGAGCGGGCGCGGCAAGCCGCCCAAATGGATCGTCGGCAAGAATCGCGAGCGATTTCTGATTGGCTCGGCGTGACGCTCGCCCGACCTGATGTGAGACGGGGTGAAGGCGGTCTGAAGGTTTCTTTGCTGTTTGACTTATTCGCCGCTCGCAAATCCACCGTGGAAGCGCAACCATCCCTGTATTAAAAAAGCCGCCCATACAGGGCGGCTTTTTCGCGTCCGGCAGCCAAAAGACTTCGTTTTTCGCTCGCGCAAACGATTCCGATGCCGGACTCGCCGCTATTGCGGCGTTATAAGCGAAGGTTCACAGCGCCGCTTCAATGCGGGCCGAAAACGGCCAGCCGTAAAAGCGCCGGCCGTTTTCAGGCGCGCCTAGCCGACCGCGACCTGGCGCAATACCGGGCGCCGCGACGTTTCAATCAAGGCGGAATAGCCGTCGATATAGTTCTGCGCCATCGTTTTCGAACTGAAGCGGCGTTCGAACTGGGCGCGGATTTCGATGCGCGACAGCTCGTCGAGACGCTGCAGAGCCGCTACCGCGCCTTGCACGTCCTCGACGATATAGCCGGTCACGCCGTGGTCGATCACCTCAGGCACGGAGCCGCGGTTGAACGCGATAACCGGCGTGCCGCAGGCCATCGACTCGATCATCACGAGGCCGAACGGCTCGGACCAGTCGATCGGGAACAGCAGCGCCTTCGCGCCCGACAGAAACTCGGGTTTCTGCGCCTCGTTGATCTCGCCGACGAACTCGACATGCGCCATCGACAGCAGCGGCTCGATCTCGCGCTTGAAGTACTCCATGTCGACCTTGTCCACCTTGGCGGCGATCTTCAGCGGCAGACCGCTTTGCGCGGCGATCCTGATAGCTGTATCGACGCGTTTTTCCGGGCAGATGCGGCCGAGGAACGCGAGATATTCGGGCTTCTTGTGCGGCTGCGGCGTCAGCAACTGGTCCGGCAGACCGTGATAGATCGTGTTGAGCCAGTTGGCCTGCTGCAGCGGCAGACGCTGCGAATCCGAAATCGACACGACCGGCACGTGCGAGAACGCGTCGAACACCGGCTGTAATTCCGGCAGGTCGAGACGACCGTGCAGCGTGGTCACGAACGGCGTGTCCATCGTCGTGAACAGGGGGAACGGCAGGTAGTCGAGATGGAAGTGCAGCACGTCGAACTCGTGCGCGATCTTGCGGACCTTTTCCATCATCAGCACGTGCGGCGCCAATGCATCGCGAATCGTCGGATCGAGGCGCAGCGCGCGCGGCCAGCATGCCTCGAGATTGGCGGACGTGACTGAGTCGCCGCTCGCGAACAGCGTGACGTCGTGGCCGAGTTCGACCAGCGCTTCGGTCAGATACGACACGACACGTTCGGTGCCGCCATAGAGTTTCGGTGGGACAGCTTCGTAGAGCGGCGCGACTTGTGCGATTCGCATGCGTTTTCTCCTGTGTCGATCAGAGTTAGCGCTGTGGCGCCGACCCGGATCCCATGCGGATTTTTGATACTTACCGGGGCTTCGCACGACGGCTGAATGGCGCGTGGTACGTCTGCCTAACCGGACGGTTGGGCGCGGTTTGCCCCGCCCGAGGGTGCTCCGAAATAGCTATCGGGTAATCCCTTAGCCTTCATTATCGGGATCGACCGCGGTAATTCGAGTTATTTTTCAAACGCTTAATGTTGTTACAGCGCGAAACATGGACCGTTACAGCTGCCGCGCAAGGTCGAGCAGCCAACAGGTCCCCATAATCGGGAAGCGTAATTCCACCGACTCAATCAAGCTCGACAGGCGAAATGCACCGTAGCAAGCGGCGGACCCGAGGGTCGGATGAGCCGGGAAAGATCTCTAACCGAGCCAGATTGCAGCCGGGTGAAAACGTCTTATAATTCTTTTCCACCGTTTTACGGTGCGGCGGTGAAGTTCTGAAAACTCACCATCCGGTACACGCCGCAGCCGTATAAATTCCCAGCGCGCATCGTCAGTCCCGCCCCGCGCATCAATTCGGCCCAATTCGTGCCTCGCCGCAACCCGGGTTGTAGGAATAATTCCTACACAAATGACGGATTAATCCGTCACCCAGCTGGGGTGTCTCTCCGATTTTCGGCTGTGCCCCCTTTCGAGACAATGCTTGCAAGACCAGAGACGAGCGGATTCGCGCGGATTCAGCGCGCGCGTTCGAGCAAACGTTTCCGCAAAAATCGGCCTGACCAGCCGGGCATACGAACGGGGGAAATCATGAGCACGACTAGCCATATGCTCAGTGAGATCAGGGAAGTCAATCTTTCCTATCTGCTGCTCGCCCAGCGTCTGCTGCGCGAAGACAAGCCGATGGGCATGTTCCGCATGGGTATTTCGGACCAGCTGGCCGACGTGCTCGCCAATCTGTCGTTGGCGCAGACCGTCAAGCTCGCGGCGTCCAACCAGATGCTGTGCCGCTTCCGCTTCGACGATCACGCGGTGCTGACCGCCCTCGCGGACAAGGACAAGTCCAGCGCGATCGCGCAGGCTCATTCGGCGATCCTGATGGCGAGCCAGCCGGTCGAGCAGATCGGCTGATGGCCAGTAAGAGCGTCGTACTCGAAGTCCGGGAAATCACCCTCGCGATCGAGCTGATCGAACTGGGCGCGCGTCTGCAATTGCTGGAGGCGGAAACCAGCCTGTCGCGCGACCGGCTCGTCAAGCTGTACAAGGAATTGAAAGGGGTGTCGCCGCCCAAGGGCATGCTGCCGTTTTCGACCGACTGGTTCATGACCTGGCAGCCGAACTTTCATTCGTCGCTGTTCTACAACATCTACCGTTTCATGGCCGGTCACGGCGGCTGCCGCGCGATCGAATCGATCGTGAAGAGCTACCGGCTGTATCTCGAGCACGTGCAGTTGCACGACGACGAGCCGGTGCTCAGTCTCACGCGCGCCTGGACGCTCGCGCGCTTCTTCGACTCGGGCATGCTGCAGATGAGCGCCTGCCGCCGCTGCGGCGGCCACTTCGTCGCGCACGCGCACGATCCGCAGCACGGGTTCGTTTGCGGGCTGTGTCAGCCGCCGTCGCGCGCGGGCAAGACGAAGAAGGCGGCGCAAACGCGGGCCGAGCGGCAAATCGCCGTCGCCGGAGTCCCGGCCGAGGTGCCGCAAGTGACCGACGCGCGAGCTCACGAGGCCCGCTGCCCCGCCCCCACGCTCGATACCCTCGTCACCGCCGAAGTCTGAGCAGCACGCGTTGAGGCAGCGCAAGCCTCTGGTTTACATCGGACTCGAGCGCCGTCTTTTTCCCCAAAGTTTTCCGCCTCGGTGCCGTAAACCTGACTAACGACGGTAACCGTCGCTTTTTTGTGAGGGCTCGGCAGTGCTGATTTTCGTGGGAACACTCGTGACGCTGTTGTCCGTTTTCGGCGGTTACGCGCTCGAAGGCGGCCATCTCGGCGCGCTGCTGCAACCCGTCGAGGTGCTGATGATCGTCGGCGCCGGAGTCGGCGCATTCATTCTCGGTAACGGGATGAAGACGATCCGGGCGACACTGCGCGTCATTCCGACCCTGTTCAAGGGCGCGAAGTACAACAAGGATGTCTACATGGAGCTGATGGGGCTCCTGTACGTGCTGCTCGCGAAAGCGCGCAAGGAAGGCACGCTGACGCTCGAAGCCGACATCGACGATCCGTCGAAGAGCCCGATCTTCACGCAGTACCCGAAGATCCTCGCCGACAAGCACATCATCGAGTTCCTGACCGACTACCTGCGGCTGATGGTCGGCGGCAACATGAATGCATTCGAGATCGAAAGCCTGATGGACGAGGAGATCGAGACGCACCACCAGGAAGGCGAGGCGCCCGCGCACGCGCTGACCAAGGTCGGCGACGCGATGCCGGCGTTCGGTATCGTCGCCGCGGTGATGGGCGTCGTGCACACGATGGCCTCGGCCGACAAGCCGCCCGCGGTGCTCGGTGAAATGATCGCGCAGGCGCTCGTCGGCACGTTCCTCGGCATTCTGCTTTCGTACGGGCTGATCGGGCCGCTCGCCAGCGTCGCCGAGCAGCGCGTGACCGAGTCGACCAAGATGTTCCAGTGCATCAAGGTGACGATCCTCGCGAGCCTGAACGGCTACGCGCCGGCGATCGCGGTCGAGTTCGGCCGCAAGGTGCTGTTCTCGACCGAGCGCCCGTCGTTCGCCGAGCTCGAAGAGCACGTGCGCCGCGTCAAGGCGAAATAAGCAGGCGACGGGAACCGAACCGATGAGCAGCAAGGACAAAGACCGCGCAATCGTCGTCAAGCGCAGCGCGCCGAAAAAGTCCGGTCATCACGGCGGCGCGTGGAAGCTCGCGTACGCGGACTTCATGACCGCGATGATGGCGTTCTTCCTGCTGATGTGGCTGCTGAGTTCGGCCTCCACCGTGCAGCTGAAAGGTATCGCCGACTACTTCAACCAGCCGTTGAAGATCACGCTGTGGGGCGGCGATCGCAGCGCCGAAGACTCGAGCATCCTGAAGGGCGGCGGTCGCGACATCTCGACCGACGCGCAGGGCGTGACCCGCTCGACCGACGGCAGCAGCAGCCGCGCCGAGCGCACCGCGTCGCACAACGACGACGACTCCGTGAAGCAGCTGACGGGCGCGCTCGAACGCCAGGAACAGGTGCGTCTGCACGACCTGCAGGTCAAGCTGATGGCCGCGATCGAGGCGAACCCGGTGCTGCGCCAGTTCAAGCAGCAGATCCGCATCGACTCGACGCTGACCGGCCTGCGCATCGAGATCGTCGACTCGCAGAAGCGGCCGATGTTCGCGACCGCACGCGACGTCGTCGAGCCGTACATGCGCGACATCCTGCGCGAGATCGGCCACACGCTGAACGACGTGCCGAACCGCATCATCGTGCAGGGCCATACCGACGCCGTGCCGTACGCGGGCGGTGAGAAGGGCTACAGCAACTGGGAGCTGTCGGCCGACCGCGCCAACGCATCGCGGCGCGAGCTGGTCGCGGGCGGCATGGACGAAGCGAAGGTAATGCGCGTGCTCGGTCTCGCGTCGACGCAGAACCTGAACAAGGCGGACCCGCTCGATCCGGAAAACCGTCGCATCAGCATCATCGTGTTGAACAGGAAGTCCGAGGAGGCGCTCGATCACGACGACTCCACGACGACGACCCTGTCGGACGACGCAGCCGGCTCGAAGCCGCTGCTGCAAAGACTTGCGCAGCCGGTGACGGCTGCACCGAAGTTGCCGGCGGCGGCGCCGCCGGCCCAGTAACAGACCGCGGCCGCCGGGCCGCGGCCCGCGCCCGACCGGCGCGCACCGCCCGGCGGCCCAGTGTTAAGCGCAGCGAGGTTTTCATGATCAGGCACATCCTGGCAATCGACGATTCGGCATCGATGCGGCAGATCCTCGCCGCGACGCTGACGGGCGCCGGCTATGAAGTCACGCTCGCGGCGGACGGCAACGAAGGGCTCGAAAACGCGCTCGCGATGGCGTTCGATCTCGTGTTGACCGACCAGCACATGCCCGGCAAGACCGGTCTCGATCTGATCACCGCGCTGCGCGGAAATCCGGCCTATCAGGCGACGCCCATCCTCGTCCTCACGACGGAATCGGGCGAACCCTTCAAAGAGGCGGCGCGCGCGGCGGGCGCGACCGGCTGGATCGAAAAGCCGCTCGACCCGGACCTGCTGACCGAGCTGGTGGCGGCGCTGGCCGAACCGGACCCGGCTTGATCCGCGTCATCAGCACCTTTAGACACAGTACAGATAGCTCTCGACGCGCCTCTACGGCGACTCACGCCAGACAGGCACTCTCGCGGTGAACCAGGCATGACACTCGACATCACACAGTTCTATCAGACGTTCTTCGACGAAGCGGACGAACTGCTCGCGCAGATGGAGCAATTGCTGCTCAATCTCGACGTGGCCCACCCGGACCCCGAAGACCTCGCGGCGATCTTTCGCGCCGCGCATTCGATCAAGGGCGGCGCGGCGACGTTCGGTTTCACCGCGCTCACCGAGACCACGCACATTCTCGAGTCGCTGCTCGATCGCGCGCGCAACAACGAGCTGGTGCTGCGCAAGGACATGATCGACACGTTCCTCGAAACCAAGGACGTGCTGTCCGGCCAGCTCGCCGACTATCGCGCGAGCGTCGAGCCCGATGGGGCGGTGGCGCGCGCGATCTGCGCGAAGCTGGAGCACCTGCACGCGGAAAGCCGCATGGGCGGCGCGCCGGCAGCGGCGGCGAGCGCCGAAACCGCGCCGGCCGTGAGCGCCCCCGCGCCCGCAGCAGCGCAGGCGACGGCAACCCAAACAACAACACAAGCAACCGCGGTACAGCAGCAAGGCGGCACCCCGCCCGAGCACGTCGTCGAACAGGCGGTGCAGGCGGCGGGCGAATGGATCGACGGCGAACCGGCACAGACCGGACAAGCCGCGGGCACGGCCGACAGCGCCGGCCCACATCTGAAAATTACGCTACGGGGCGTGGGAGAGAAAGACCAGGAACTGCTCGCCGAAGAGCTGGGCAACCTGGGCAACATCGTCGGGCAGGTCAAGAGCGGCAGCGATCTGACGCTGTGGCTCTCGAGCGACGTATCTTCCGACGACATCATCGCCGTGTGCTGCTTCGTGATCGACGAAAGTCAGATCACGATCGGCCGCGGCACCGCGCCGGCGGACGACGCGCAGCAGGGCGAACCTGGAACGCCCGACGCTGCCGCTCCGACACCGGCGCAATCCGCGCAGGTCGCGCCCGCCGCTCCCGCGGCGCAAGCGCAGGCGCAGCCGGTCCTTCACACGGAGCCCGCAGCATCGTCGACCCCGGCGGCCCTCGCCGCTGCGCCCGCAGGCGCACCCGCTCAGGCGGACAGCATCGAGCCGCCGCCCGCGGCACCCGCGGCGGCTCAGGCGGCGGCCAAACCGGCTTCGGCCGCGTCCGCCGATCCGGACCGCAAGGCGGCCCGTCCGGCCGCCGCGGCGGCCGGCGGCGAAGGCAGCTCGATTCGCGTCGGCGTCGAGAAGGTCGATCAGCTGATCAATCTGGTCGGCGAGCTGGTGATCACGCAGGCGATGCTCGCGGAGACCACCAGCACGTTCGATCCGGCGCTGCACGACCGGCTCTTCAACGGCATGGCGCAACTCGAGCGCAACGCGCGCGATCTGCAGGAAGCGGTGATGTCGATCCGCATGATGCCGATGGATTACGTGTTCAGCCGCTTCCCGCGTCTGGTGCGCGATCTCGCGGCGAAACTCGGCAAGGAGGTCGAACTCGTCACCTTCGGTCAGGCGACCGAACTCGACAAGAGCCTCATCGAACGGATCATCGACCCGTTGACGCACCTCGTGCGCAACAGTCTCGACCACGGCATCGAAACCGTCGAGGCGCGGCGCGCGGCGGGCAAGGACTCGACCGGTCAGCTGGTGCTGTCGGCGGCGCACCACGGCGGCAACATCGTCATCGAGGTCAGCGACGACGGCGCGGGCCTGCGCCGCGACAAGATTCTCGCGAAGGCGGCCAAGCAGGGCATGCAGGTCAGCGACACGATGAGCGACGAGGAAGTCTGGAACCTGATCTTCCTGCCGGGCTTCTCGACCGCCGAGCAGGTCACCGACGTGTCCGGCCGCGGCGTCGGCATGGACGTGGTGAAGCGCAACATCCAGTCGATGGGCGGTCACGTCGAGATCACGTCGCACGCGGGCAAGGGCAGTACCACGCGGATCGTGCTGCCGCTCACGCTCGCGATCCTCGACGGCATGTCGGTGAAGGTCGGCAACGAGATCTTCATCCTGCCGCTGAACTTCGTGATGGAGTCGCTGCAACCGCGAGCCGAAGACATTTACACGGTCGCCAACGGCGAGCGCGTGGTGCGCGTGCGCGGCGAATACCTGCCGCTCGTCGCGCTGCACGAGGTGTTCAACGTGTCGGATGCGAAGCAGGAGCCGACCCAGGGCATCGTCACGATCATGCAGACCGAGGGACGGCGCTTCGCGATGCTGATCGATGAACTCGTCGGCCAGCAGCAGGTGGTCGTGAAGAATCTGGAAACGAACTACCGCAAGGTGCACGGCATTTCCGCGGCGACCATTCTGGGCGACGGCAGCGTCGCGCTGATCGTGGACGTCGCGGCGCTGAACCGCGAATCGCGTCATGCGCATGGGCATGCGCAGGCGATGAGCCTCGCGTAACGCACGCAGCAAACGCGGCACTGACAGACATTCGCAACACAACTTCAACTCAATTCATCCCAACCGTTTGGGGGCTAACGTGGCAGAAGTCCAATCCATCAATTCGAGCGTCGCGGGCGGGGCGAAGGGTCGCCGCGACGCGCAGGCGGACGCCGGCGGTCAGGAATTCCTCGTCTTCACGCTCGGCGCGGAAGAGTACGGCATCGACATCCTGAAGGTGCAGGAAATCCGCGGCTACGACAACGTGACGCGCATCGCCAACGCGCCCGAGTTCATCAAGGGCGTGATCAACCTGCGCGGCATCATCGTGCCGATCGTCGACATGCGGATCAAGTTCCATCTCGGCCGCGTCGAGTACGACCATCAGACCGTCGTGATCATCCTGAACGTCGCGCATCGCGTGGTCGGCATGGTCGTGGACGGCGTGTCGGACGTCCTGACGCTCGCGGTCGATCAAATCATGCCGGCGCCGGAATTCGGCGCGACGCTGACGACCGAATACCTGACCGGTCTCGGCACGGTCGACGGCCGCATGCTGATCCTGATGGACATCGAGAAGCTGATGACCAGCTCCGAGATGTCGCTGACCGAAACGCTCGGCGTCTGAGCGCAGGCAGTAACGGAACCCGGCACAAGGAGCATCAAAATGCTGAGCAGGTGGTCGATCCGCACGTCGCTGACGATGGTGGGGATTCTTCTGGCGACGCTGACCGTGGTAGTCGGCGCGCTCGGGCTGACCGCGCTGAATCGCGCGAGCGGCTCGCTCGATCGCATCGCACGCGGCGAACTGGTCGCGATTCATGCGCTCGACGATGCGTCGGCGTATCTGTTGCGTTCGCGCATCGCGATCGATCGCTTCAACACGCTGACGGCCGCCGGTAACGCGGACGAGGCGAAGAAGGCGCTCGATCGCGCGCAGGAGCTGCTCGGCAAGAGCAAGCAGAGCTGGCAGGCGTATCTCGACGCGCCGAAGCACCGCGTCGAGCAGGCCTTGCTCGACGACGTGCTCGCGAAGCATACGACGGTGATGCACGACGGCGTCGACGTCGAATTCGCCGCGTTGAACGCGAACAATCTCGACGCGTATCACGCCGTCGCGGACACGAAGATCAGCCCGATGTTCATCGCCTACGACGCGGCCGCCGCCGCGGTGATCCAGGCGTTGCGGCAGAGCGTGGCCGATCAGGAAACGAGCGCGCAGTCGAGCGCGTCGCTGATGATCATGCTGATCGGCGTGACCACGGTGCTCGCGCTGCTGGTGGTGGTCGGCATCCGTTTCGCGCTGCGCGGTCTCATCGTGCAGCCGCTGAACGACGCGACCGCGTGCTTCGAGCGGATCGCTGGGGGCGACCTGTCCACCCCCGTCGAGGTGTTCAGCAACAATGAAATCGGCCGTCTGTTCGCGGGCATCAAGCGGATGCAGGAAAGCCTCGCGACGATGGTGCGCGCAGTCCGCAGCGGCACCGAATCGATCGACACCGGCGCGCGCGAAATCGCGATGGGCAACACCGATCTGTCGCAGCGCACCGAGCAGCAAGCGGCGTCGCTGCAGGAAACCGCATCGAGCATGGATCAGCTGACCGGCACCGTGCGGCAGAACACCGAGAACGCGCGCCAGGCGAGCCAGCTCGCCGTCAACGCGTCGGACATCGCGACGCGCGGCGGCGACGTGGTGAGCCAGGTCGTCACGACGATGCAGCAAATCGCGACCAGTTCGAACAAGGTCGTGGACATCATCGGCGTGATCGAGGGCATCGCGTTCCAGACCAACATCCTCGCGCTGAACGCGGCGGTCGAAGCCGCACGCGCCGGCGAACAGGGCCGCGGCTTCGCGGTCGTCGCGGGCGAAGTGCGCAGCCTCGCGCAGCGCAGCGCGAGCGCCGCGAAGGAGATCAAGGAGCTGATCGGCGATTCGGCCGACAAGGTCAGGAGCGGCTCCGAGCTGGTCGGCCGCGCGGGCACGACGATGGAAGAAATCGTGCAGGCGGTGCGTCGAGTGACCGACATCATGGGCGAGATCAGCGCGGCGTCGGAAGAGCAGTCGGGCGGCATCGAGCAGGTCAACCGCGCGGTCGTGCAGATGGATTCGGTCACGCAGCAGAACGCGGCGCTGGTCGAACAGGCGGCGGCCGCGGCGGCGTCGCTCGAAGATCAGACGCGGCAGTTGCAGGCGGTGCTGGGCGGCTGGAAGGTAACCGGCACGCCGGCGCGTCGGAGCGCCCCGCCGACGCGTGCGCAGACGCCCGCGCGGCTCGCCAAGGCTGCACCGCAAGCGGCGAGCGCGGCGACTCCGGTGAACCCGGTGAACCCGGTGGGCGCGAGCAAGGAATCGAAGGCAATCGCGGCGAGCGCGGCGACCCCGACGCAGCACGACGCAACCGCACGCGTCGAACCGGTATTGAAGCCCCGGCCGGCCGCAGCCGCGGCTCGCGTCACGACCGACACGCCCACGCGCGCCGCTCCGCCGGGCACGGCGAAGGCGAGTTCGGACGCGGACTGGGAAACGTTTTAGGCAACGGCAGAGTGACATGTGGTCAACCGGCATCGCGCCCGCGGATGGGCGAAGCATCGAAGCACGCGCAGTACGCGTGTCGCGAGCCGGCCATATGTCGCTGGTACTCGCGGGAGGGCGCGACCCCGCGACGACAATTCCTACCTCCCAGGCAGTCCGGCTGGGCGGCGAGCGTGATGGCTCATATCGCAGACAGGAATTTTCATGATGGCAACGCGCGCAACACAACGCCCCGCGCGGGCAGCACCTGACGGCACAGAGCCGGCCAGGTCCGTCGAGACGGGCCGCGATTTCGAATTTACGGCGGCGGATTTCGCCCGCATCCGCGAGCTGATTCATCGCGGGGCGGGCATCTCGCTGTCGGACCACAAGCGCGACATGGCGTATAGCCGCCTCGCGCGCCGCTTGCGGGCGCGCGGCATCGATACGTTCCGGCAGTATCTCGATCTGCTCGAAGCGGAAAACGATCCGGCCGAGTGGGAAGCGTTCACCAATGCCCTGACCACCAACCTCACTGCGTTTTTCCGCGAAGCCCATCACTTTCCGATCCTCGCCGAGTTCGTGCCGCGCCGTGCGCAACCGGTGTCCGTGTGGTGCTCGGCGGCATCGACGGGCGAGGAGCCGTACTCGATCGCAATGACGCTGATCGAAGCGCTCGGCGACAGCGGCGCGCGCCAGGCGTCGGTGCTCGCGACCGACATCGACACCCAGGTGCTCGCGAAGGCCGAGGCCGGCGTCTACCAGTTCGACCAGGTCAAGCACCTGTCGCCCGAGCGGTTGAAGCGCTTCTTCCTGAAGGGCACGGGCGCGCATGCGGGGATGGTCAAGGTGCGTCCCGAAGTGCGCGCGCTCGTGCGCTTCGAGCAACTGAACCTGACCAATCGCGATTACCAGTTGCGCACGCAGTTCGACGCGATCTTCTGCCGCAACGTGATGATCTATTTCGACAAGCCGACGCAGGCGCAGGTGCTGACGCGCTTCGAGCCGCTGATGAAACCGGGCGGCCTGTTGTTCGCCGGCCATTCGGAAAACTTCACGTACGTGACGCAAGCGTTCCGGCTGCGCGGCCAGACCGTCTACGAACTGACCCGCGACGTGGGCGGCATTCGCGCGCCGTCGCGCGCCAACGCGCCTGACGCGCATGACGCGCATCAATCGAGCGGGGTGGCCGCATGAGCAGCACGCTGCCGATCGCTTCGAACCTGTACTACGACAACCACTTCCAGCGCCCCGGCGTGAAGCTGTTGCCCAACGAGTTCTATACGACGAGCGAAGACATGGTGCTCGTGACCGTGCTCGGCTCGTGCGTCGCGGCCTGCATCCAGGACCGCACCGCGGGCATCGGCGGCATGAATCACTTCATGCTGCCCGACGACGGCGCCGACGTCGCGCAGGCCGCGTCGGACTCGATGCGCTACGGCGCGTACGCGATGGAAGTGCTGATCAACGAACTGATCAAGGCGGGCGGGCGGCGCGAGCGCTTCGAGGCCAAGGTGTTCGGCGGCGGCGCGGTGCTCGCGGGCATGACGACGATGAACATCGGCGATCGCAACTCCGAGTTCGTGCGCCGCTACCTGGCCACCGAAAAGATCCGCATCGTCGCCGAGGACCTGCAGGGCTCGCACCCGCGCAAGGTCGCGTTCATGCCGCGCACCGGTCAGGTGATGGTGAAGAAATTGCGCTTGCAACAGGAAGCGGGCGTCGCCGAGCGCGAGCAGGCGCTCGTGCTGCAAAGCGCCGAAGCACGCGCGGAGCGGCTCGCCGCCGCGCGCAAGCGGGTCGAGCTGTTCGCGAAGCCGGCCGCCGCCGCCGCGCGGCCGAGAATCGAACTGTTCGGCGCGAGCCCGCGCCCGACTCATTCCAACAACGCCAGAACCACAGAGGAGGCGTGAGCGCTGTGCAAAAGATCAAGGTATTGTGCGTCGACGATTCGGCGCTGATCCGCAGCCTGATGACCGAAATCATCAATAGCCAGCCGGACATGACGGTGGTCGCGACGGCACCCGATCCGCTCGTCGCGCGCGAGCTCATCAAGCAGCACAACCCGGACGTGTTGACGCTCGACGTCGAAATGCCGCGCATGGACGGCCTCGACTTTCTCGAGAAGCTGATGCGTCTGCGGCCGATGCCGGTCGTGATGGTGTCGTCGCTGACCGAGCGCGGCAACGAAATCACGCTGCGCGCGCTCGAACTCGGCGCGGTCGATTTCGTGACCAAGCCGAAGGTCGGCATTCGCGACGGCATGCTCGACTACGCGGAAAAGCTCGCCGACAAGGTTCGCGCGGCAGCCCGCGCGCGCGTACGCCAGGCGGCGCCGGCGCAGCATGCGGCCACCCAGGCCGCGCAGGCGCCGGCCGGCGCCGCGCCGCTCTTCAACAACCCGCTGCTGAGTACCGAGAAGCTGGTTATCGTCGGCGCCTCGACGGGCGGCACCGAAGCGATCCGCGAAGTGCTGGTGCCGCTGCCGCCCGACGCGCCCGCGGTGCTGATCGCGCAGCACATGCCGCCGGGCTTTACGAAATCTTTCGCGCAACGCCTCAATGGTTTGTGCCGGATTACCGTTAAAGAAGCAGAGCACGGCGAGCGTGTGCTGCCGGGGCACGCGTATATCGCGCCGGGCCATGCGCATCTGTTGCTCGCGAGGAGCGGTGCGAACTATATTGCGCATCTGTCCGACGACCCGCCGGTGAACCGGCATCGTCCGTCGGTCGATGTACTGTTCCGTTCGGCCGCGCAGCATGCGGGCAAGAACGCCGTTGGCGTGATCCTGACCGGCATGGGGCGCGACGGCGCGGTCGGGCTGCTGGAGATGAAAAAGGCCGGTGCCTACACGCTGGCGCAGGACGAGGCGAGTTGCATCGTGTTCGGCATGCCGCGCGAGGCGATCGCGCTCGGCGCGGCCGACGAAATCGCCGCGCTGCCGGACATGAGCCGGCGCGTGATGGCGCGTTTGTCGTCGATGGGTGACCGCGTTCAGCGGGTATGATGCGTGCCGGATGGAATGACGCGGCCGAGCGCCGCAACATGGATCAAGCAAAGGGAAAGAAATGGACAAGGGAATGAAGATTCTGGTGGTTGACGATTTTCCGACGATGCGCCGGATCGTCCGCAACCTGCTGAAGGAACTGGGCTACTCGAACGTCGACGAGGCGGAAGACGGCGCGGCCGGTCTCGCGCGTCTGCGCAGCGGCAGCTACGAGTTCGTGATCTCCGACTGGAACATGCCGAACCTCGACGGTCTCGCGATGCTGAAGGAAATCCGCGCCGACGCGAGCCTCGCGCATCTGCCGGTGTTGATGGTGACGGCCGAGTCGAAGAAGGAAAACATCATCGCGGCGGCGCAGGCCGGCGCGAGCGGTTACGTCGTCAAGCCGTTCACGGCCGCGACGCTCGACGAGAAGCTCAACAAGATCCTCGAGAAAATGGCGAAAGCCGGGAGCTGACGTGACGCCGCCGACCCAAACGCCTGGCGCCGAAGCGGGCAACGACAGCGGCGACTTCGCGTCGGACCGCATCCTTGCCCGCATCGGACAACTGACGCGCACGCTGCGCGATTCGATGCGCGAACTCGGGCTCGACAAGCACGTCGAGCGCGCGGCCGAAGCCGTGCCCGATGCGCGCGATCGTCTGAAGTACATCGCCAACATGACCGAGCAGGCCGCCGAGCGCGTGCTGTCGGCGATCGACATCGCGAAGCCGATCCAGGAGCAGCTGCAGAAAGACGCGGGCACGCTCGACGCGCGCTGGGAGCAGTGGTACGCGGCGCCGATCGAGCGCGAGGAAGTGCGCGCGCTGATGAACGACACGCGCACCTTCCTGCGCGGCGTGCCCGAGGCGACCAGCGCGACCAACTCGCAGCTGATGGAGATCATGCTCGCGCAGGACTTCCAGGATCTGACCGGCCAGGTGATCAAGAAGATCACCGACGTCGTCTATCTGATCGAGCAGCAGCTGCTCGGCGTGCTGGTCGAGAACATCGCGCTCGAGCGGCGCGAGCAGTTCGCGGCGAACGCCGCGGCTCTCAAGGCGGAGGTGTCGTCGACGGGCAGCCCGGAGCATCTGCTCAACGGTCCGCAGATCAATCCGGAAGGCAAGACGGATGTGGTGCAGGATCAATCGCAGGTCGACGATCTGCTCGCGAGCCTCGGTTTCTGAGCAAGTGACTCGGCCCGGCAAGCGCGCCGGGCTGGTGGTTTCTCCGCGATTTGCGCCAATCACGCGTTCAATGAGTACCGGCTACCCATCTTCCGTACGTTATCCTGCTAGTAATAGTCGGTAAGTCGCGCGCGTGGGCGCGCCTTGCGCCGGCTGAAAGAATCCGCAGGCATACTACGAGGTCAAAGCGGTACGGCACCCGGCCCGCGCAACGCCGGGCAGTCGCCCGGTGAGGCCATCCCTCAGCGTTGTGGCCGCGGCGGTGCCGTATCATCTGCCTATAAGCGGCCGCTTCGCGCAGTCGGCGAAGCGTGCCGCGGCTCGGGAGGAGCTTCTCATGTGGAGTCGTATTGGTCGCGCCGGAGTCACGGCGCTCGTATTGCCATGTTCGTTACTGGCCCTGACGGCCGCGCAATCCGCCCATGCGGCGCTGGGCAGCGCGCCGCTTACCCCCCCGTCCGACGCGTCGGTGTCCTCCCGCGTGGTGCAGCCCGCCAGCGGCACATCGCAAAGCGTCATGCGTTCTGAATCGAGCGCGGCGTCTTCCACATCTTCCATACCCGCTTCCTACACGGTACGCGAGACCACGTTCGGCAACGGCACCGTGGTGCGCGAATACCTGAGCACGAGTGGCGCGGTATTCGGCATTTCGTGGCATGGTCCGCAAATGCCCGATCTCAGTGATCTGCTCGGCAGTTATTTCCCGCAGTACGTGGCCGGCGTGAAGGCCGCGCGGGCCGCGCGCGGCAATGCGCGGGGGCCGGTCGCCGTCGACGAGAGCGGGCTGGTGGTGCGTTCGGGCGGCCACATGGGCGCGTTCAGCGGCGTCGCGTGGCTGCCCTCCGCGCTGCCGGCCGGCGTCAGCGGTTCCGACATCCAGTAACGGCGAGGACCACGATGCGAAACATGCTCACGACCGCGAACCTCAAAAGCTGGATGCAGGCCGCGCTTGCCGTGCTGCTCACGGCGACGCTCGTCGCCTGCGGCGGAGGCGGCGGTAGCGACAACAACTCCAGTTCCAACAATGGCGGCAGCTCCTCGAACGGACTGAACGGCGGTTCGCTGCCGGCCAGCCCGACCCAGCAGCCGATCTCCGCGAATGCGTCGAACACGGTGCCGATCACGGTCGGCCGGGGCGTTTCGGGTGTCATCAACATCCCGACCGTCAGCGTGACGATCTGCGCGCCGGGCTCGACCAGCAACTGCCAGACGATCAACAACATCCAGGTCGACACCGGCTCGTTTGGCCTGCGCGTGGTCAGTTCAGTGCTCAATTCGACGCTGCTCGGCGCGCTGCCGGTCAGCACGATCGGCAGCAACGCCGCGCAGCTCGCCGAGTGCGCGACGTTCGCGGACGGTTACACGTGGGGCTCGGTGCGTACCGCGATCGTGACGCTCGGCGGCGAAACGACGACCGGCAGCATCCCGCTGCAGATCATCGGCGACAAGGCCGCGAGCACGGTACCAAGCGGCTGCGGCAGCGGCCCGGCCGAAAACACGGCCGCCGATCTGGGCGCGAACGGCATCCTCGGCATCGGCACCGCGCCGACCGATTGCGGCGCAACCTGCGCGAACACGACGACCGCGGCGACCTACAGCAACTACTTCGCCTGTCCGAACGGCACGTCGTGCACGCGCACCGCGGTGCCGATTCCGCAACAGATCGCCAATCCGGTCGCGAACTTCCCGCTCGACAACAACGGCGTGATCGTACAGATGGCACCGGTGTCGAACACCGGGCAGGCGTCGGCGACCGGCACGCTGGTGTTCGGCATCGGCACGCAGGGGAACAACCCGCTTGCCGCTGCGCAGGTGTTCACGACCGACGCATACGGCGACCTCAACAACAGCACCTTCAACGGCACGACCGTCCAGGCGTTCCTCGATTCCGGCTCGAACGCCTATTTCTTCGGCGATAGCACGCTCACGCTGTGCGGCAGCCAGTTCGCGGGCTTCTATTGCCCGTCGTCGGCGCAGACCCGCACGGTCACGCTGGTCGGGAAGAACAACGTGTCGGCGGTCGCGAGCATCGGCATCGTGAACGCGCAGACGCTGTTCGCCAACGGCGGCAACTACGCGTTCAACACTCTCGCCGGCCAGATCGGCGGCAACGCCAGCTTCGACCTCGGTCTGCCGTTCTTCTTCGGCCGCTACGTGTACTACCACCTCGATCAGACCGCGAGCGGCGGTCCCTCCCCCTTCGTCGGCTACTGAAGCCGCACGTCGATCCAATGCCGGACGGCTTGCGTGACAAACGCGCGAGCCGTCCGCTCATCCGTCGAAATACCCCCGTTTCTCCGCCCTTATCCGCCGATCGGCGCTTGCGTCGAGCAGGAATAATCGCTCTCACTGGAAAGAGGCGCCGTGCCTCGGCCGACTGGAGAGCTTTGTGGCAGAGGACAGCGACCTCGAAAAAACCGAATCCGCGACCCCTCGGCGCCTGCAGAAGGCGCGCGAGGAGGGGCAGATCGTGCGTTCGCGGGAGCTGTCGACCTTCGCGCTGCTCGCGGCCGGGTTCTACGGCGTATGGGGCATGTCGGGCAGCATCGGCGAGCATTTGCAGAACATGCTGCGTGCGTCGCTCACCTTCAACCACGCGAGCGCGTTCGACACCAGCCGCATGCTGATCGGCGCGGGCTCGGCGGGTCGCGAAGGACTCTACGCGCTCGTGCCGATACTCGGCGTCACCGGACTTGCCGCGCTGCTCGCTCCGATGGCGCTGGGCGGCTGGCAACTGTCCGCGAAAGGGCTCGAGCCGAAGTTCAACCGGCTGAACCCGATCGAGGGCCTCGGCCGCATATTTTCGATCAACGGACCGATCCAGCTCGGCATGTCGCTCGCGAAGACGCTGGTGGTGGGGTTGATCGGCGGCACGGCGATCTGGAATCGCCACGAGCAATTCCTCGCGCTCGCGACGCAGCCGCTCAATCTCGCGCTCGCCAACTCCGTGCATCTGATCGCGGTGTGCTGCGGCATGACGGTGGCCGGCATGTTCGCGGTGGCCGCGCTCGACGTGCCGTACCAGCTGTGGTCGTTCCACAAGAAGCTGCGCATGACGAAGGAAGAAGTGAAGCGTGAGCATCGCGAGAGCGAAGGCGATCCGCACATCAAGGGCAAGATTCGCCAGCAGCAGCGCGCGATCGCGCGGCGCCGCATGATGGCGCAAGTGCCGAAGGCCGACGTGGTCGTGACCAACCCGACCCACTTCGCGGTCGCGCTGCAATACACGGACGGCGAGATGCGCGCGCCGAAGGTGGTCGCGAAGGGCGTGAACCTCGTGGCCGCGCGGATTCGCGAGATCGCCACCGAAAACAACGTGCCGCTGCTCGAAGCGCCGCCGCTCGCGCGTGCGCTCTATCACAACGTCGATCTGAATCGCGAGATTCCGGGGCCGCTCTATGGCGCGGTCGCGGAAGTGCTCGCGTGGGTCTATCAGCTGCGCCGCTTCAAGGCCGAAGGCGGCGACGTGCCGGTCGCGCCGACCGAACTCGACGTGCCGCCCGAACTCGACAAGGGCGGCGTATCGGACGAGGACGCCGCCGAGGAAGCCGCCAACACGCTGAACCCGGCCGACGACAACGCCAACGACGCCACTAGCGACGACAACAACGGAGCCTCCGCATGAACGCTCGCGCCGGTTTCCTCGCCCGACGGCCGGATGCGCTGAGCAGCACCAACCTGCGCGCCCTCGCCGGGCCGGTGCTGATCTGCATGATCCTCGGCATGATGATTCTGCCGTTGCCGCCGTTCCTGCTGGATCTGCTGTTCACGTTCAACATCGCGCTGTCGGTGATGGTGCTGCTCGTCAGCATGTACACGATGAAGCCGCTCGACTTCGCCGCGTTCCCGAGCGTGCTGCTGTTCTCGACGCTGCTGCGGCTGTCGCTGAACGTCGCCTCGACGCGGGTCGTGCTGCTCGAAGGCCATACCGGTCCCGATGCGGCCGGTCAGGTGATCGAGTCGTTCGGCCACTTCCTCGTGGGCGGCAACTTCGCGGTTGGTATCGTCGTGTTCGTGATCCTGATGGTGATCAACTTCATGGTGATCACGAAGGGCGCGGGGCGGATCGCCGAAGTGTCCGCGCGCTTCACGCTCGACGCGATGCCCGGCAAGCAGATGGCGATCGACGCCGATCTGAACGCCGGCCTCATCAACGAAGAGCAGGCTCGCACGCGGCGCAAGGAGATCTCTCAGGAAGCCGAGTTCTACGGCTCGATGGACGGTGCGAGCAAGTTCGTGCGAGGCGATGCGGTCGCCGGCCTCCTGATCATGGTGATCAACATCATCGGCGGGCTGATCGTCGGGATGGTCCAGCACGACATGAGTTTTGCCGCGGCGGGCAAGAACTACACGCTGCTGACGATCGGCGACGGCCTCGTCGCGCAGATTCCGTCGCTGGTGATTTCGACGGCGGCCGGCGTGATCGTGTCGCGCGTCGCGACCAACGAGGACATCGGCACGCAGCTGACCGGCCAGCTGTTCACGAACCCGCGCGTGCTGATGATCACCGGCTGCATTCTCGTGCTGATGGGCCTGATCCCGGGCATGCCGCACTTCGCGTTCCTGATTCTCGGCGGCGGCCTGATCCAGCTCGGCCGCACGATGAAGAAGCGCACCGAGGAGCGCAAGAACGCACCGGCGCTCGTCGACGTCGCGCCGGCCGCGCTGGCGCCGGTCGAAAACGCCGAGGCGAGCTGGGACGACGTGACGATGATCGACACGCTCGGCCTCGAAGTCGGCTACCGGCTGATTCCGCTCGTCGACAAGAACTCGGACGGCGAACTGCTCAAGCGGATCAAGAGCATCCGCAAGAAGTTCGCGCAGGAAATCGGCTTCTTGCCGCCGGTCATTCATATCCGCGACAACCTCGAATTGCGGCCGAACGGCTATCGGATCGCGTTGAAGGGCGTCGAGGTCGGCTCGGGCGAGGCGTATCCGGGCCAGTGGCTCGCGATCAACCCGGGCCAGGTATCGGCCGCGCTGCCGGGCACACCGACCCAGGACCCGGCGTTCGGCCTGCCCGCCATCTGGATCGACACGAATCTGCGCGAACAGGCGCAGGTATACGGCTACACGGTCGTCGATTCGAGCACGGTGGTCGCGACGCACCTGAATCACCTCGTCGTCACGCACGCGTCGGAGCTGCTCGGCCGCCGCGAGGTGCAGTCGCTGGTCGAGCGGATGCAGAAGGACACGGCGTCGCTCGTCGACGATCTGGTGCCGAAGATGCTGCCGCTCACCACGCTGCAAAAGGTGCTGCAGAACCTGCTCGAAGAAGGCGTGCCGATTCGCGACATGCGCACGATCCTCGAAGCGCTCGCCGAACACGCGACCAAGCTCACCGACCCGCACGACCTCACCGCCGCGGTGCGGCTCGCGCTGGGCCGCGCGATCACGCAGCAGTGGTTCCCCGGGACCGCCGACATGCAGGTGATGGGCCTCGACGCGAACCTCGAACGGGTGCTGTCGCAGGCGCTATCGACCGGACCGAACCCGGGCCTCGAACCGGGCCTCGCGAACACGCTGCTCACCGAAACGCAGAAAGCGATGACGCGTCAGCAGAACCTTGGCCTCGCGCCGGTGCTGCTGGTGCAGCACGCACTGCGGCCGATGCTCGCGCGCTTCCTGCGCCGCAGCCTGCCGCAGCTGAAGGTGCTCTCGTATGCGGAAGTGCCCGATACGCGCAACGTCAAGGTGGTCAATCTGATCGGCGCGCACGGCTGACGAAGGTCGCTCGCTCGCGGCTGTCGATATAACGAACCGGCGCTCCAGTGGGGTGCCGGTTTGCGTTTGCACGGCTCTCCCGGGCTCGTCGAACGATGCGTCCGCCGTGTGTCCATCGCGCGAATTACCCACCTTTAACGGTCTTTATCCATCGATCGTCGCCCGACGCCTTTCGCAATAATTGATCGCAATGGGAAGCGGTGTATTGCCGGTCCGTCAGTCCGTATACCTCATCGGGGGTCCAGCTTGAACATTCGTAAATTTGTCGGTGCTACCAGTCGCGATGCGTTGCGTCTCGTTCGCGAAGCACTTGGCCCCGATGCGGTCGTGCTGTCGAATCGCACGATGGACGACGGCAGCGTCGAAATCGTCGCGCTCGCCGATAGCGATCTCGCCGCGATCACGCCGAAAGCGCGCGAAGGCGCGCAGGCCGCGGCGCTCGGCACGGGCTCAGGTGCGGCATCGACGCGGGCCCCGCGCGGCTTGTTCGCGGCGCCGACGAATCCATACGCGAGCGCAATGCCGGACGTGTTTTCGTCGGTGTTCGGCGCGAGCCCGGAAGCGGGTGGTGAAGCGACGCCGGCGATCGAGCCGGCGAATGCGGCTGCGGATTTCATGGCCGGCTCGGTGAACAGGACGGCGCTCAATTCGGCCGTCAGCCAGGCGCTCAGCATGTCCGCGAATCAAGCAGCGTCCGCCGCCGCGTGGCCCGGCAATTCGCCAATCGGCCCGGCGATGCTGGGCGCGACCGGCGCGTCCGCGGCCATCGCGACAGGCCCCGCACCCGCCGCAAGCCAGTCGGCGTCCAGCGCGGCCACATCGTTCAACGCACCGGCCACGCCCGCCGCTGCCGCCACGCCTTCCGGCGCGAGCGCCCGCGCCGCGGCCGCGCGCCTGTCGAAAGACATCCGCGCGGATTTGCTGAAAGCTGCCGGCGTGCCGGTACCGCCGGCAATCCCATCGAGCGAAGCCGCCGCGCCGCGCACGATGGTCGAGTCGAATCCGTGGCTCATCGATCATGCGCGCCGCATCGCGGCCGAGCAGCAGCAACAGAGCGGCCAATACAGCGCGCGTCCCGCCGCGATGACGCCCGCCGTCGCGACCGCCAAAGGCCTCGGCAGCGCGGTCGACGCGCGGCCGGCCGCCGTGCCGCCGGTGATCGACACGCCCGACTGGGCGCGCGAAGCCGCCGAAGTCGCTGCGCGCCGCGCCGCTCAGAAGATCGCGCCCGTGCCGTCCGCTACTGACGAAAGCCGCACGCCGTCCGCCGTCGCCGAAGCGATCAAGGGGCGCATGGAGCAGGTCGTCAAGGACACCGTGATGAACGAGCTGTCGTCGATGCGAGACATGATGGAAGAGCACTTCGCGGGTCTGCTGTGGGGCGATCGACAGCGCCGCAGTCCCGCACGCGCCGCGCTCACCAAGCACCTGTTCGCCGCCGGCTTTTCCGCGCAGCTCGTGAAGATGCTGGTCGACAAGCTGCCCGAAGATGTCGACACGATGGATGGCGGCATGGACTGGGTGCGCTCGGTGCTCGAGTCGAACCTGCCGGTGATGGAGGACGAAGACGCGCTGATGGAGCGCGGCGGCGTATTCGCGCTGATGGGGCCGACCGGCGTCGGCAAGACGACGACCACCGCGAAGCTCGCAGCGCGCTGCGTGATGCGCTTCGGCGCGAGCAAGGTGGCGCTGCTGACGACCGACAGCTACCGCATCGGCGGTCATGAACAGCTGCGCATCTTCGGCAAGATTCTCGGCGTTTCGGTGCATGCGGTGAAGGACAGCGCCGATCTGCAGCTCGCGCTCTCGGAGTTGCGCAACAAGCACATCGTGCTGATCGACACGATCGGTATGAGCCAGCGCGACCGGCTCGTGTCCGACCAGATCGCGATGCTAAGCCGCGCCGGCCAGCCGGTGCAGCGTCTGTTGCTGCTCAACGCGACGAGCCACGGCGACACGTTGAACGAAGTCGTGCAGGCGTATCAGCGCGCGCCGGACCAGCAGCCGCTCGCCGGCTGCATTCTGACCAAGCTCGACGAAGCGACCAACCTCGGCGGCGTGCTCGATGCGGTGATCCGCTACAAGCTGCCGGTGCATTACGTATCGACCGGACAGAAGGTGCCGGAGAACCTTTACGTCGCGACGAAGAAATTCCTGATCAAGAGCACCTTCTGCATTCCGCGCGACAGCTCGCCGTTCGTGCCGCACGACGACGACATCCCCGCTTTGCTGTCCTCGCTGTCCGCACGTTCGACGGCCGAGCTGCACGAGGTTCGCTTTGGATAAGTTCGTTTCGGATCAAGCCGAAGGGTTGCGGCGGCTGCTCGGGCGCGGCGGCGCGCGCGTGATCGCGTTGGCGGGTGCGTCGTCGGGCATCGGTAATACGACCGTGGCGGTCAACCTCGCCGCGGCGCTCGCACAGCAGGGCAAGGACGTGCTGGTGATCGACGAATGCGTCGGTGAGAAATCGGTGAGCGCGATGCTTGGCGGCTTGCGCGGCGCGGGCAACTTCGCGGCGGTGATGCGCGGCGAGAGCCCGGTCGATTTTGCCGCCGCGCGTCACGCGCTCGGTTTTTCGGTGCTGTCCGCCTCGCGCAACAACCGCGAGGGGCATACGGAGGCCGAACTCGGTGTGCTGCTCGGCGGCTCGGCCGATATCGTGCTGATCGACGCGCAGCTCGACGACGAAGGGCATCTGTCGCCGCTCGCCAAGCAGGCGCATGACGTGATGATCGTCGCGCGCATGTCGGGCGAGGCGATCACCGAGGCCTATGCGTGCATCAAGCGTTTGCATTACGCGCACGCGATCGCGCAGTTGCGCGTGCTCGCGAATCACGTGCAAAGCGCCAACGACGCGCAAGCCGCGTTCGCGAATCTCGCCGGCGTGGCCGGCCGTTACCTGACCGTCGCGTTGGAAAACGCCGGCTGCATTGCGGCCGACGTGCGCATCGCCCGGGCACTCGAGCTGTCGCGCTGCGTGGTCGACGCGTTTCCGTCGACACCGGCCGCGCGCGACTTCCGCCATCTCGCCGCCGAATTGCAGTACTGGCCGATGCGGCCAGCGATGTCGTCGCAAACGCCCTGGCGGGCGCCCGCGACAGTTACAGCGGCGCACCACGCCGACCAACCGTCCGCGCATCACGCTTGAAAGGCGTGCACGAAGGACAAGGGGAGCACGATGTACAACGCTCAGGGAAAGATTTCTCAGGCCGAAGTTTTGACGAAGTACGCACCGCTCGTGCGTCGACTCGGCTTGCAGCTTGTCGCGAAAATGCCGGCGAGCGTCGATCTCGACGACCTGATCCAGGCCGGCATGATCGGTTTGCTGGATGCCGCCGGCCGCTACAAGGAAGACCAGGGCGCGCAGTTCGAGACCTATGCCAGCCAGCGGATTCGCGGCGCGATGCTCGACGAGCTGCGCAGCAACGACTGGCTGCCGCGCAGCCTGCGCCGCACGTCGCGCGAAGTGGAATCCGCGGTGCACAAGGTGGAGCAGAACCTCGGCCGCTCGGCGAGCGAGGCGGAGGTCGCCGAGCACCTGCAAATGCCGCTCGACGAATATCAGTCGATGCTGCAGGACCTGCATGGCAGCCAGCTGATCTACTACGAAGACTTCGACCGCTCCGCCGACGACGAACCTTTTCTGGACCGCTACTGCGTCGATCATTCCGATCCGCTCTCGGCGCTGCTCGACGACAGCCTGCGCTCGGCGCTCATCGAAGCGATCGACCGCTTGCCGGAGCGCGAGAAACTGCTGATGTCGCTGTACTACGAGCGCGGCATGAATCTGCGCGAGATCGGCGCGGTGATGGAAGTCAGCGAATCGCGCGTGTGCCAGTTGCATAGCCAGGCCGTGGCACGCCTGCGCGCCCGACTGCGCGAAATGGCCTGGGCGAACGCCGAAGCGAACTGACGCCACCGCGGCGCCGCACGCCGTATTTCAAACGCTGCCTGCAGATGCGGCGGTGCGCCGATGCCGATGCGCGCCTGTGCCGCCTGCCGTTGCTCAGGCGTTCGCCATCTCATGCTCGGCGGCGAGCGCGAGAAACGCCGAGCGCGACATACCGCGCGCCTGCGCATACGCGTCGATCTCCTGCACCAGCACCTCGGGCAGCGAGATGTTGATGCGAACCGCCTTCTTCAACGCCGGAATATTGCGCGTCGTCACGAATCCCCATGTGAACCCCGCGAACTCGGGATTGCGCCGATGCTCGCCTAGCGTGAGAGGCTCGGGCAGCGGCAGCCCTTCGTCGAGCAAGGTTTCGAGATGCGATTCGATTGCCTCTTTCGCGTTCACATAGGCTTGTTCGAGCGTGTCGCCCGCGGAGTAGCAGCCTGGAATATCGGGCACCACGACGCCGAACGCGTGCGTGTTGTCTCCGGGTTCGATGGCGATCGGAAAGATCAGATGCTTCATTTGAGCCCCGCCTGTTTCAGAATGCTGTTCAGGGTGCCGGCCGGCAAATCTTTTTTCGGATGCGGGACGGTCACGAGCCCCCGTTTTCCCGCGTGCCTGAAATGATGGTGACTGCCCGCTATGCGGACGAGCTGCCAGCCATTCGCTTGAATCAATTTGACGACCTCGGCACTGTTCATACATCATACCCTCCATTATACACACGCCTACACAAACTAACGAGCAAGCAAGATTCGGCCCGTCGAATTGCGGCCGCGTCGAAGCCGCGGCGTTGGCGAAAGCTCGAACGAAGTCACCATTTCAACGTGACGAGGTGGACTAGCGCCAGCTAGCCGAACGGCTAACGCAGCGCGGAACGGACGGGGAAGTGGGTGGAAAAGCGGCGGCGGAAAATGAAAAAGCCCGTCGATGACGGGCTTTTTCATTCATTTCGTATATTGCTCGATTGCAGGCCGGGCAGGCGGGCCGATCAAAGTCCCGAATAAGCCGGAACTCGTCCATCCGGCCCGTACAGATTCGTCTTGCGCGGCACGTTGACTTGAAGCGCCTTTAGCGCGCGCTCGTTGTAGTCCATCCGCACGCGGATCAGCTCGCCGTTGTTGGTGTTGACGCGCCGCGCGCGATCCGCGGCTTTCTGCAGCAGCTTCCATTGCGTCGCGACGCGCGCGTCGGTGCTGGCCGCGAGCTCCATGCCGGACCAGCCGGTCGGAAAGCCGAGTTCGGCCAGATGCGAGTCGCGCGCGGCTTCGAGCCTCGCGAGCACGCCGATCAGCTCGGTTTTCTTCTCGACGATCGCCGGCAACTGCTCCAGCGGCGAGACCGCCGTCAGCGCTTTGGTTTCGAGCGTGAGGATCGAGGCGAATGCCTCCACGGTCGAATATTCTTCGATCAGGGTAGCAACGAGGGCGTCTTTCATATCAACAACTCGCTACGCACACTGGCTCGCGAACGGCGCGCGAACCGGGTTGGTCGGACGCCGCCCGGCAGATCACCGCGCGGCGAAATGCCGATCAGTTGCCGGTCGACGAGGTTTTGTTCTGCAACAGGTCGCGCGCCGTCTGCAGCACGCCGTCGGCGATCTTGCCGGAGTCGATCTGCAGCTTGCCGTCCTTGATCGCCTGCTTGATCGACTCGACGTGCGCGGTGTCGATGTCGGCCGAGCCGGAGGCCGCGAGGCTGCGCAGATGCTGCGACAGACCCGACAGGCTCACGCTCGTGTCGTCCGACGCGCTGCTCGCGGCCGGCGCGGCCGTGCTCGTCGCGCCCTGGGTGGTGCTGGCTGCCGGCGTGGCTTCGTCGCTCTGCGGCGAACGGGACAAAGCGTCTTTCAACGACGGCAGATTTGAAGAGGTGGTGGGATCGACTTTCACGATTGGCTTCCCTAACGATTTGATCCTGATAACGGCAACCGCTGATCAAAACTTTAGCGCAATCGCTCGACACCCGGCTCGCCGCCAGGTGGCCATCTACCGCTTTCAATCCCTGTTCGTCTGCCCTGGCCACCGGGGCGCCGACCGTTTCGACGGTGCTCGTTGCCGCCAGCCCGCTCACATCGGGATCTCCACCGTGCCGCCGTCCTTGACGATGCCGGAGATGATCTGGCCGTTGGCGGTCTTCACGCGCACCTGCTGACCCGGCGACGCGTTGTTCATCGCGCTGCCCTCGGACGAGATCGAGAAACCGTCGCCGGCCGCGATGACCCGCACGGTCTGGCCGAACACCACCGCCGACGCGCTCTTCAGCATGTCGCGGCGCAGCGGCATGCCGCCCGCGATCCGCACGAGCGAGACCGAGCCGACCGCCTGCGACGGGTCGGTGACGATCGCCTGCGGCAGGCCGGTCAGGTCGCCTTCGCGCGCGACGAGGTCGGCGGCCGTGAGCACTTCGCCCGGCGCCATCGCGCGGGCGGCGAGGTAGTAGGTCGCATGCAGCGAGATGCGCGCCTGCAGATAGATGGTCCACGGCCGCTCGCCCGCGCAGCGCACGCCGACCGTCAGCCGGCCCCACAGGCGCGCGCCGGTCGGTATGAACGGTTCGAGCGACGTGCACGCGGCGAGGCCGCGCGGAAACGCGGACGCGACAGTGATGTCGGCCTTGCCTGGCAGGCCGACGGCCTGCTGTTGCAGGAACGCGAGCGCGCTCGCGTGAATCGCTTCCGGGTCCTGCTGGCCTGGCAGCGGCGCGGCTTGCGCAGCCGTCGCGGCGGTAGCGGTCTGCGGCGTTCTCTGTGCAATGACGGCCGCCGGCTGGCGCGAGCCAGGCGACGTCGCGGGTGTTCTCGCGATCCCGGGATGCGCCGGCTGCGCCGCAGCGGCCGCGATCGGCTTGCCATTCGCGCCGAACTCGGGTGGCTCGCCGCGCGCGGCGAGACTGTCGAAACCGTCGCCTTGCGGCGCACTGGCCGCGACCACGCGCTGATTCGCGACGCTGGCGGCCGGGCCCGCTTCGACATTGACGCGCGCGACGCCCGACGCCCCAGTGCTGGCCGCCGGCGGAATCGTCACGACGCCGTTGGCGTCCGGTTTGAAGTTGGTGCGGATGATGGCCGGCGCGGCGGCGGGCTCGCCCGCGCCCGGAATGACGATCGCGCCGCTTGCGCTCGCGGCACGCCCGAACGTATCGGTGTCGCGCGACCCGCTCGCGCGGCCGAGCGACTGTGCGGTCGCCGCCGCGAGCGACGCCGCCGACGCGCTGCGCTGCGCCGGCGTCTGAATCCGTTGCGCGAGATCGTTCAGCGCGGCGGGATTTTTCTCGGCGGGCCCGGCAATCACGATCGGGCCGCCCGCATCCTGCGCCTGGGTCGTAGCCGGCAGCAACACGATGCCGCCCGCAACCCATACCGCGACGTTGACGGCCGCCCGCGTCAGGCAATGCGCAAGGCAACGCGAGAAAGAGCGCGGCACCGGCTGGGCGAGCGCGCCCTCCGAACCATCGCCCCGTTCATCGGCCCGGCCACCCCCCACGCGACGCATCGTCGTGCCGCTCGCCGGCTGCGGCAAGGTGTTGGTGGGCTGGTCCATCGCGGGTCTCCATCGAATGCATCGGTACGCTTTGCATTCTAGTGAGCCCCGCTTTCGCGCAAACGTTGAATAGAAGCCCCCTTTCCCGGTTATTCGTCCGATTGCCGCTTGCGCGCGGCCCATAAGATGCATCACATGCAAAAAGGCCTTCGCACCCGCCGCGTGTCTCTCACGATGCGCACACGGGACGGCCTTGGAAACGTTCTCGGGAGATTCCGATGCTGGACAAGCTCGATGCCGAATTCGCATTCGGCCGGCAGGCGATGGATGTGCGCGCATACCGGCAGGAACTGCTGTCGTCGAATATCGCGAACGCCGACACGCCCGGCTACAAGGCGCGCGATATCGACTTCGCGTCGTCGCTCGCCGGCGCGCTGAAGAAGACGGGCGGCAGCACCGCCGGCCAAGGCGCGTCGAACAGCTCGACGCTCGCGATGACGCAACCCGCGGGCGTGACGAGCGGCATGTCGATGAACACGACCGAGGCCGGCCACATGAGCGGCAAGGCCACGCTGACGGCGACGGGCGGCAGCCCCGACGATTACGGCAACCTGCAATACCGGATTCCGCTGCAGCCGGCGCTCGACGGCAACACGGTCGACGTCGACACCGAGCGCGTGCAGTTCGCCGACAACACGGTGCACTTCGAGTCGGGTATGACGGTCGTGTCGAACCAGATCAAGACGATGCTGTCGGCGATCACGTCGGGCTCGTCGTAAGCCGGGCACGAGCACGGCACCCAGGCAGGGCGCATAGCAGCTGAACACAGGCAGCATGCACGCACGAACAGAAACGCTACGGGACTTAACGTAAAGCCGGTGCGAACCGGCAGGAGAGGTCAGGAAACATGCCATCCCTGATGAACATTTTTGGTGTCGCGGGTTCCGCGATGTCGGCGCAGTCGGAGCGGCTCAACGTGACGGCGTCGAACCTGGCCAACGCGGACAGCACGACGGGCCCCGACGGTCAGCCGTACAAGGCCAAGCAGGTCGTGTTCGCGGTGAGCCCGCTCGGCGGCGCGCGCACACGCTCCGGCCAGCAGGTCGGCGGCGTGCAGGTGACGGGCGTGGTCGACGATCCGTCGCCGATGAAGACCGCGTATGAGCCCGGCAATCCGGCCGCCGACGCGAACGGCTACGTGACGCTGCCCAACGTCGACCCGGTGCAGGAGATGGTCAACATGATCTCGGCCTCGCGCTCGTACCAGGCCAACGTCGAAACACTGAACACCGCCAAAACCCTGATGCTGAAAACGCTCACGATCGGAACCTGAGGAGAGAGCCTTGACCACCAACACCACGATCGGCGGCAGCGGCACGACCGTTTCGCAGACGCTGCTCGACACGATGAACGGCACGAGCAGCAGCTCGAGCGCGACCAGCTCGACGAGCAGCACGTCGAGCAGCACGTCGGGCACGTCGGCGGCGGACCTGCAGACCACCTTTCTGCAGCTGCTCGTCGCGCAAATGCAGAACCAGGACCCGACCAATCCGATGGACAGCTCGCAGATGACCTCGCAGCTCGCCCAGATCAGCACGGTGCAGGGCATCAGCCAGCTCAATACGTCGCTCAGCTCGCTGTCGACGCAGCTGTCGGCGGGCCAGCAGTCGCAGGCCGCGCTGCTGATCGGTTCGACCGTGCTCGCACCGGGCAACTCGATCACCGTGGCGAGCGGCAAGACGAACGAGTTCGGCGTCACGCTCGCGAACTCCGTCAGCGACCTGCAGATCGTCGTGAAGAACTCGGCCGGCACGATCGTCAACACGCTCGATCTCGGCAAGCAGTCGGCCGGCACGATTCCGGTTGGCTGGACGCCGACCGATTCGGCGGGCAACCCGCTCGCCGACGGCACCTACACGATCACCGCGACAGGCTCGATCAACGGCCAGCAGGCGACGGCTACCACGCTCACCGGCGCGACGGTGCAAAGCGTCGTCCAGCAGAGCAGCGGCACGCCGGGCCTCGTGCTGTCGAACGGTTCGACGGTCGACCTGACCAGCGTCGCAGCGATCCTGTAGTCCGGATCCATTCAGTTACGACTTTACAGATACGGAGTACGTCATGAGTTACCAAACAGGTTTGAGCGGTCTGTCGGCGTCGTCGAGCGATCTCGACGTGATCGGCAACAACATCGCCAACGCCAACACCGTCGGCTTCAAGAGCGGCACCGCGGAATTCGCCGACATGTACGCCAATTCGGTCGCGACCGCGACGAGCCAGCAGATCGGTATCGGTACGCAACTCTCCGAAGTGCAGCAGCAATTCTCGCAAGGCACGCTCACGACGACGAACCAGGCGCTGAACGTCGCGATCAACGGCAACGGTTTCTTCCAGATGTCGAACAACGGCACGCTGACCTATTCGCGCAACGGCGTGTTTCAGCTCGACAAGAACGGCTTCATCACGAACGCGCAGGGCCTCGATCTGATGGGCTACGCGGCCAATAGCTCGGGCATCGTCAACACCGCGCAGACCGTGCCGCTGCAGGTGCCGACCGCGAACATCGCGCCGCAGGCGACCACCTCGATCACCGCGGGCCTGAACCTGAACGCGCAGGACAACATCATGCTCGGCGCGCCGACGGCGACGCCGGGCGGCACCAACGCCGGCACGCTGAGTACGACCGGCGCGACGATCACCAACGCGGCAGCGGGCACCAACACCGACCAGTACACGATCAACTTCACGAGCCCGACCACCTACACGGTCACGGACAACACGCTCGGCACGACCACGGCGTCGCAGCCCTACACGGCCGGCACCGCGATCACGCTCGGCAACGGCGAGAGCATCACGTTCAGCGGCACGCCGGTGGCCAACGACAGCTACACGATCACGCAGAACCCGACCGCGTTCAACCAGAACAGCTCGTCGACCTACAACTACTCGACGAGCACGACGGTCTACGACACGCTCGGCGGCTCGCAGACCGTCAATATGTACTTCGCGAAGACGGGCTCGGGCACATGGAACGTGTACGCGGGCCCGTCGACCGGCACCGCTTCCCTGATCGGCACGGCGAACTTCAATTCGTCGGGCACGCTGGTCAGCACGACCGACGCGACGACCGGCCTCGCGACCGCGACGCTCGGCGCGTTCACGATGTCGATCCCGACCACCGACGGTTCGGGCACGCCGCAGAACGTCACGCTGAACATGGCCGGCACCACGCAGTACGGCGGCAAGGACGGCGTGAACAGCCTGTCGACCAACGGTTACGCGGCGGGCCAGCTGACGAGCTTCACGGTCGGCTCCGACGGCACGCTGACCGGCAACTACTCGAACGGCCAGACCGCGGCGCTCGGCCAGATCGTGCTCGCGAACTTCTCGAACCAGAACGGCCTCGTCGACCTCGGCAACAACGAGTACGGCCAGACGGCTGCCTCGGGCGTCGCGCAGATTTCGACGCCGGGCTCGACCAATCACGGCGTGCTGCAAGGCGGCGCGGTCGAGAACTCGAACGTCGATCTGACGAGCGAGCTGGTCAACCTGATCACCGCGCAACGCAACTATCAGGCGAACGCGCAGACGATCAAGACCCAGCAGGCCGTCGACCAGACCCTGATCAACCTGTAAGCGAACGGGACCTCTTCATGGATCGGCTGATCTACACCGCGATGTCGGGCAGCGCGCAGGCGCTCGAACAGCAGGCGATCGTCGCGAACAACCTCGCGAACGCGTCGACCACGGGCTTTCGCGCGCAGCTCGAAACCTTCCGCGCCGTGCCGATGTCGTTCGGCGACGGCAGCACGATCAACGGCGACACGACCCGCACCTTCGTGCTGTCGTCGACACCGGGCGCCGACTACACGCCGGGGCCGATCCAGCAGACGGGCAATCCGCTCGACGTCGCGATTCAGGGGCCGGGCTGGCTGTCGGTGCAGACCGCCGACGGCAACGAGGCCTACACGCGCGCGGGCAATCTGCACATCGACGAAAACGGCCAGCTCGTGAACGCGACCAATCAGGTCGTGCTCGGCAACGGCGGGCCGGTATCGGTGCCGCCGGGCGCGCAGATCACGGTCGGCAAGGACGGCACGGTGTCGGCGCTGACGCCTGGCGATCCGCCCACCGCCGTGGTCACCGTCGATCAGCTGAAGCTGGTCAATCCCGATCCGCAGTCGCTCACGCGCGGCGATGACGGTCTGTTTCGCACCGCCGACGGCAATCCCGCCGACGCCGATCCGACCGTGACTCTCGCGCCGGCGTCGCTCGAAGGCAGCAACGTCAATCCGGTCAGCGCGATGGTCTCGATGATCACCAACGCGCGCCAGTTCCAGATGCAGACGCAGTTGCTGGAAAACGCCGACAAGAACGATCAGTCCGCCAACCAGCTGCTCAGCTTCAGCTAACGGATTGCCGCGGGGCGCCCTTCGAGGCGCGCTCCGAGACCGCTTTGCATGGGGCCGGAGCAAGCGCTAAAGCGTCAATTTCGCCCGACATTGGAGAACCATAAGTGAACCGCTCACTGTATATCGCCGCTACCGGCATGAATGCGCAACAGTCGCAGATGGACGTGATCTCGAACAACCTCGCGAACGTCAGCACCAACGGCTTCAAGGGTTCGCGCGCGGTGTTCGAAGATCTGCTGTACCAGACCATCCGCCAGCCGGGCGCGAACTCGACGCAGCAAACCGAACTGCCGTCCGGCATCCAGCTCGGCACCGGCGTGCAACAGGTCGCGACCGAGCGTCTGTACACGCAGGGCAACCTGCAGCAGACCGGCAACTCGAAGGACGTCGCGATCAACGGCGGTGGCTTCTTCCAGGTGCAGATGCCCGACGGCACGACCGCCTACACGCGCGACGGCTCGTTCCAGACCAACGCGCAGGGTCAGCTCGTCACGTCGAGCGGCTACCAGGTGATTCCGGCGATCACGATCCCGACCAATGCCACCTCGCTGACGATCGGCAGCGACGGCGCGGTGTCGATCACCGTGGCCAACTCGAGCAATACGCAGCAGCTCGGCACGATGCAGCTCGCGACCTTCATCAACCCGGCCGGCCTCGACGCCAAGGGCGAGAACCTGTTCTCGGAGACGGCGTCGTCGGGTGCGCCGAACGTGTCGCAGCCGGGTCTGAACGGCGCGGGCACGCTCAACCAGGGTTACGTGGAAGCGTCGAACGTGAATGTCGTGCAGGAACTGGTGAACATGATCCAGACGCAGCGCGCGTACGAAATCAACAGCAAGGCCGTGACGACCTCCGACCAGATGCTGCAGACCTTGAGCCAGATGCAGGTTTGAGGACTGGAAATTTAAGGCGGTAAACGATGATGTCGCACTCCACTCGCACTCCGGTTCATTCGCGCACGGCCGAGGCGCTCGTGCAGCTCACGCTGCTCGCCGCGCTCGGCGGCTGCGCCCAACTGCCGAGGGAACCGATCACCCAGCAGCCGATGAGCGCGGTGCCGCCGCTGCCGCCGCAGACGCAGGCGCCGGGCTCGATCTACAACCCGGGCTACGCGGGTCGGCCGCTGTTCGAAGACCAGCGGCCACGCAACGTAGGCGACATCATCACGATCGTGATCTCCGAGAACATCAACGCGACGAAGAACTCGGGCGCGAATGCGAGCCGCGACGGCAGCACGAAGTTCAGCGTGCCGACTTCGGGCTTTCTCAGCGGCCTGTTCGCCAAGACCAACCTGAACGCGACCGGCTCCAACGGCTTTACCGGCACCGGCGGCGCGAACGCGTCGAATACGTTCAACGGCACGATCACGGTGACCGTGACCGGCGTGCAGGCGAACGGCAACCTGGTCGTGAGCGGTGAGAAGCAGATGCTGATCAATCAGGGCAATGAATTCGTGCGCTTTTCCGGTGTCGTGAATCCCAACACGATTTCGAGTCTGAACGCCGTGTACTCGACCCAGGTCGCCGACGCGAAAATCGAATACTCCGCGAAGGGTTACATCAACGAAGCGGAGACCATGGGCTGGCTGCAGCGGTTCTTCCTCAACGTGGCGCCGTGGTGATCATGGGTACCGTCTTCAACACGCTGTCGCGCGCGGGCCGCGCACTGATGTTCGTCGCGCTCGCCTGCGCGGCGCTGCCGGCCGCGACGCCGGCGCACGCGGAGCGCCTGAAGGACCTCGTGCAGATCCAGGGCGTGCGCGACAACCCGCTGATCGGCTACGGCCTCGTGGTCGGCCTCGACGGCACCGGCGACCAGACCACGCAGACGCCGTTTACGACGCAGACGCTCGCGAACATGCTCGCGAACCTAGGCATCTCGATCAACAACCAGGCGGCGGGCTCCAGCAACTCGCAGTCGTCGCTGTCGAACATCCAGCTGAAGAACGTCGCCGCGGTGATGGTGACCGCGGTGCTGCCGCCGTTCGCGCGGCCGGGCGAAGCGATCGACATCACAGTGTCGTCGCTCGGCAATGCGAAAAGCCTGCGCGGTGGCACGCTGCTGCTCACGCCGCTGAAGGGCGCCGACGGCCAGGTGTATGCGCTCGGCCAGGGCAACGTCGCCGTGGGCGGCGCGGGCGCGAGCGCGAACGGCAGCAAGGTGCAGGTCAACCAGCTCGCCGCGGGGCGCATCACCAGCGGCGCGATCGTCGAGCGCTCGGTGCCGACGGCGGTGTCGCAGGCGGGCACCATGCAGCTCGACCTGAACGACATGGACTACGACACCACGCAGCGCGTCGTCGCGGCGATCGACAACGCGTTCGGCAGCGGCACCGCGACCGCGCTCGACGGCCGCACGATCCAGCTGCGCGCGCCGGCCGATCCGCAGCAGCAGGTCTCGTTCATGGCGCAATTGCAGAACCTCGAAGTGCGGCCCGGGCAGGCCGCCGCGAAGGTCATCCTGAACGCCCGCACCGGCTCGATCGTGATGAACCAGATGGTCACGCTGCAGAACTGCGCGGTCGCGCACGGCAATCTGTCGGTCGTGATCAATACGCAGCCGGTGGTGAGCCAACCGGGCGCGTTCTCGAACGGCCGCACGGTGGTCGCGCAGCAGTCGCAGATCCAGATGAAGCAGGACAACGGCTCGCTGAAACTCGTGAACGCCGGTGCGAACCTCGCCGAAGTGGTGAAGGCGCTCAACGCGCTCGGCGCGACGCCCGCGGATCTGATGTCGATCCTGCAGGCCATGAAAGCAGCCGGTGCATTGCGCGCCGACCTTGAAATCATCTAAGGAGCACGCGGGATGAATTCCGATACGACCAATAGTGTCAACTCCGCCAACGATCTGACCAGCCGGTTCGCGCTCGACGTGCAGGGCTTCGGCGCACTCAGCGCGCAGGCGAAGGCCTCGCCGCAAGCCGGCATGAAGATGGCCGCGCAGCAGTTCGACGCCGTGTTCACGCAGATGATGTTGAAGAGCATGCGCGATGCAACGCCGCAGGACGGTCCGTTCGATTCGCACGACACGGCGACGTTCACGTCGATGATGGATCAGCAGATGGCGCAGCAGCTGTCGAAGAAGGGCATCGGCGTCGCCGACGCGATGCTCAAGCAGCTGATGCGCAACCAGGGCATGCAGGTGGGTGGCGCGAGCGGCGCGGGCGCGGCGGGTGGTCTCGCCGGCATGGCCAACGCGCTCGGCGGCGGTAGCGGCGGCGGCGAAGGCCAGAGCGCGGCGCTCAACGCGCTCGCGCGTGCCTACGGCAATGCCCAGGCCAACGGTCAGCTCGGGCTCGGCCGCGCCTACTCGGCCAATAGCGCGCTGACGCCGCCGGTGCGCGGCGACGGCAGCTCCTCGAAGGTCGACGCCTTCGTCGACAAGCTCGCCCTGCCGGCGCAGGCCGCGAGCGCGGCGACCGGCATTCCGGCGCGCTTCATCATCGGTCAGGCCGCGCTCGAATCGGGCTGGGGCAAGAGCGAGATCAAGAAGGCCGACGGCTCGACAAGCCACAACGTGTTCGGCATCAAGGCGGGCAACGACTGGACCGGCAAGACCGTGTCGACGGTCACGACCGAATACGTGAACGGCAAGCCGCAGCGCACGGTCGAGAAATTCCGCGCGTACGACTCGTACGAGGAAGCGATGACCGATTACTCGAGCATGTTGAAGAGCAATCCGCGTTACGCGCAGGTGATCAATTCGTCGCGCGACGTGAACGGTTTTGCGAACGGCATGCAGCGCGCCGGTTATGCAACCGATCCGCATTACGCGAAAAAGCTGCTGTCGATCATGCAGAAAATGGGCTGATTAAAAATAACGCACGCGACAGGCATTAAAGCGGTTTTAAAGGTGTCGGTAAAAGCGGCGATAAAAGCAGCAGAAAAAGCGGCATCGGTAAAAAGCTCCGCAAGGTCCGGGGCGAGCAAGGTCGCGGGAAATAGGGCGGATACGCTTTTAACGTTTGCGTGAAATTTTCCGGCGAATATTTAAATTGAGCCCCTAAATTTTGGCTCGATGCTGCCGCTAACGAGTTAGACCCGATACCGGAATAGCGCTGTAAGGTCCGGTCGAACGCGTGTGTTGCGGCTTTGCATGAAGACCCTCAGAGTCCATGGCTAGGCCCTGGCACGTGCCCGCAAGAACATGCTTACCGGCAAGCCCATGGATATGAACCAGTCGAACGGCCTGATTGACACGAACGGTCAGCCGCACGTCCCGCAAAACGAGAGCGCTTCCGATTTCGGCCGCCGCAATCCGCTGGAAATCGGCGTGCAGCTGCGCAATATCGTCAATCGCGGCGATTTCCTCACCGTCGAATATGCGGGCGGGCAGATCGTCACGCGCCTGCTCGACGTCGACGTGCGCGAGCGCACCTTCACCTTCGATTGGGGCGCGCTCGCCGATCAGAACAAGGGGCTCCTCAACGCGCCGCGCTGCCAGTTCCACGCGTCGCCCGACGGCGTGCGCGTCGAGTTCACGACCCCGACGCCGCGCGAGACGCGCTTCGAGGGAATGCCTGCGTTCGAGGCCGACTTCCCCGAGGTGCTGTTCTACGTGCAGCGCCGCGAGTACTTCCGCGTCGCCGCGCCGATTCTCGACCCGTTCATGTGTACGGGCCGCCTGCCCGAGGGCGACACGTTCCGCTTCGAGGTGCACGACCTGTCGCTTGGCGGCGTCGGGATGCGCACGACCGACCTGCGCGTCGCCGCGCTGCCGATGGGCGCGCGCCTGATGGACTGCGAGCTCACGCTCGGCGCGCTCGGCCGTCTGTCGCTCGATCTGCAGCTCGTGTCGCATCGCTCGCTCGCGCTGCCGAACGGCACGCAGCGCTATCAGCTCGGCTTCCGTTTCCTGTCGCTGCCGGGCAGCGCGGAAAACACGCTGCAGCGGCTGATCACGCAGCTCGAAATGAAGCGCCGCTCGCTGGCGCGCTGAGCGGCGAGCCAACGCGCGGTGCCGTGCGCGCGACGCCCGGCACCGCGCGAACGCTTTGGCCGACGAAGCAAACGTTGCACTCGCGTCGGAGGCAGCAGCGCGGCAACGTCGCGCAAACATCGCGGCGAGCGCAAACGAAGTGGAATGGCCCTCAATTTTTCGCACGGTGGGCCGTTAAAGAGGATGTTCCACTAACGCGGTGGCATGTCTGCGATGCCGCCCTTCAGGATGACGCATGTCCAGCAATCTGTTGAATATCGGCCTTAGCGGACTCAACGCGGCCCAATGGGGTTTGACGACGACTGGTGAGAACATCAGCAACGCGTCGACACCCGGCTATACGATGGAAACCCCGGTGTATTCGGAGACAGGCGGCACGTATACCGGCTCCGGCTACCTGCCGATGGGCGTCTCCACCGACACCGTGACGCGCGCGTACAGCCAGTACCTGACGACCCAGCTGAACAACGCGCAGTCGTCGAGCAGCGCGCTCACCGCGTACAACACGATGATCACCCAGCTCAACAACCTCGTCGGCAGTCCGACCGCCGGGATTGCGAGCGCGATCAGCGGTTACTTCACGGGGCTGCAGAACGTCGCCAACAACGCGTCGAGCGTGTCGGCGCGGCAGACCGCGATCAGCGACGCGCAGACGCTCGCGAACCAGATCAACGCGGCGGGCCAGCAGTACGACCAGTTGCGCTCGAGCGTCAACACGCAGCTGAGCAACTCTGTTGCGCAGATCAACACCTACACCGCGCAGATCGCGTCGCTGAATACGCAGATCACGCAGGCGAGCAACCAGGGCCAGCCGCCGAACCAGCTGCTCGACGCACGCGACCAGGCGGTGTCGAACCTGTCCCAGCTGATCGGCGTGTCGGTCGTGCAGGACAACGGCAGCTATAGCCTGTTCATGTCGAGCGGACAGCCGCTCGTGCTGGCCGGCAACAGCTTCAATCTCGGCACGGCGACTTCGTCGGGTGATCCGAGCGAGCTGTCGGTCCAGTATCTCGGCCAGGCCGGGGCAAAGCCGACACCGACGCCGCAGACGCTGTCCGACACGAGCGTGTCCGGCGGCACGCTGGGCGGACTGCTGCAATTCCGCTCGCAAACGCTCGATCCGGCCGAGGCGCAACTCGGTGCGATCGCGACCAGCTTCGCCGCGCAGGTCAATGCGCAGAACGAACTCGGCCTGACGCTGAACGGCACCGCGGGCGGCGCGCTGTTCACGGTCGGCTCGCCGACCGTGTACGCGAACTCGCAGAACACCGGCAACGCTACGCTCGGCGTCTCGTTCGCCGACGCGACCCAGCCGACCACGGGCGACTACACGCTGTCGTACGACGGCAGCAGCTACACGCTGACCAACAACCAGACCGGCAGCATCGTCGGTTCGGCGGCGAACCTGACCAACCCGATCGGCGGCCTGCAGTTCTCGGTCGCGAGCGGCACGATGAAGGCCGGCGACTCGTTCTCGGTCGAACCGACCCGCGGCGCGCTCGACGGCTTCGCGCTGACCACCACGTCGGCGTCGGCAATCGCGGCCGCGGCGCCGGTGCTCGCGTCGGCGTCGACGTCGAACACCGGCACCGGGACGATCACGCAAGGCACGGTATCTGCCGGCTACAGCGCGCCGACCAGCACCTCGACGATCACTTACACCGCGGGCACCGGCCTGACCGGCTTCCCGGTCGGCACGGTGGTGACAGTCGCCGGCTCGCCGTCCACGCAGTACACGATCAGCTCGGCGACGACCGCGGTGCCATACTCGCCGAGCTCGGGCGCGACGCTGACGATCACCAACCCGAGCAATTCGACGAGCGCGGGCGTGATGAACAACGTGACGGTCACGATCAGCGGCACGCCCGCCAACGGCGACTCGTTCACGATCGGACCGAACACCGGCGCGACCAACGACGGCCGCAACGCGCAACTGCTGTCGAACCTGACTTCGGCGCAGGCGCTCGACGGCGGCACCTCGACGCTGACGGGCGCGTACGCGAGCTACGTCAACAACATCGGCAACCAGACCACGCAGATCCAGACCTCGGCGACCGCGCAAAGCACGCTCGTCACGCAGATCACGTCGGCGCAGCAGTCGGTGTCGGGCGTCAATATCAATGAGGAAGCGGCCAACCTGCTTCAGTACCAGCAGCTCTATCAGGCCAACAGCAAGGTCATCCAGACGGCGCAGACGCTGTTCCAGACTTTGCTTGGCATCTTCTCGTAAGGCGGAACCATGCGAATTTCGACCCAGCAGTACTTCAGCATGAACGTCGCGAACATGAGCAATCAGCAGGCTCAGTTGTCGCAGATCTATCAGGAAATCTCGAGCGGCCAGAGCCTGACCACGCCCGCCGACAATCCGCTCGGCGCCGCGCAGGCCGTGCAGCTCAGCTCGACGGCGTCCGCGCTGTCGCAGTACGCGACGAACCAGAATGCGGCGCTCACGTCGTTGCAGGCCGAGGACTCGACGCTCTCCAACGTCATCACGACGTTGCAAAGCGCGAACACGTTAGGCCTGCGCGCCGGCGACGGCAGTTTGAACGACGCCGACCGCACGGCGATCGCCGCGCAGCTGACCGCCCTGCGCGACCAGCTCGTCACCTCCGCGAATGCGACCGACGGCTCGGGCAATGCGTTGTTCGCCGGTTTCCAGAATTCGACCCAGGCCTTCACGACCGATGCGGCCGGCAACGTCACCTATACGGGCGACACGGGCACGCGCACCGTGCAGGTCACCGGCAGCAACGCGGTCTCGACCGGTGACAATGGGCTGTCGGTGTTCATGAGCGTCGGCGCGACCAACGCGCAGCCGATCGCCTCGGGCGACCCGGCCAATACCGGCAGCGGCGTGATCGGCGCGGTGTCGGTCAAGGATCCGACCAACGCGGGGAACGCGGACTCGTACCAGATCCAGTTCAGCGGCAGCGGCAGCTCGCTCACCTACACGGTCACTGACACGACGACCGGCGTCGCGGGCACGGCGCAGCCGTACACGGCGGGCTCGGACATCACGATCGCGGGCCAGACCGTCGAAATCACAGGCACGCCGGCGGCCAACGACAAATTCACGGTGCAGCCGGCCAACCAGGCGGGCACCAACGTGTTCGCGAACCTGAACGCGATGATCGCCGCGCTCCAGCAGCCGGTGAGCGGCAACCCCGCGGCCTCGGCGACGCTGCAGAACGCGTTGAATACGGGCCTGTCGCAGCTTGGCAACACGCTGAACAACGTCACGGCGGTGCAGGCATCGGTCGGCGGCCGCGAGCAGGAAGTCAAGGCGCTGCAAACGGTTACGGAGACCAACTCACTGCAAACGCAAAGCGATCTCGCGGACCTGACCCAGACCGACATGGTCTCGACGATCAGCAAGTACTCGATGCAGCAGGCGGCCTTGCAGGCTTCGCAGCAAGCGTTCGTGCAGATCCAGAACATGTCGCTGTTCCAGTACATCAACAGCTGATGCCGCTGCGGCGGCGCAATAAAGAAACCGGCGCGAGCCGGTTTTTTTATGTCCGCGATTTTCGGCGTTATCCCAGCGCCGCCGCGACCCGTCCCATCTCATCGATGCCGTTATCGAACAAGCGCACGAAGAACGGGATCATGTTCGGCAGCATCAGCTGCACGAGCAGCAGGCCGACCAGCATCGTCAGCGGAAAGCCGATCTGGAACACGCCGATCTGCGGCGCCGCGCGATTGAGAATGCCGAGCGCGAGGTTCGCGATCAGCAGTGCGACGACGACCGGCAACGCGAGCAGCAGCCCCGCCGAGAAGATCGAGCCGCCCCAGTTCGCGAGCGTCTGCCAACCGTGCGGCGCGAGCAGGTTCGCCGACACCGGCACCGACTGGAACGTCGTCACGAGCGCGGCGATCATCTGCAGATGACCGTCGACGGCGAGAAACACCAGCGTTGCGATCGTCGTCATGTAGCGTGAGATCACGACGCCCGAGCCGGTCGCCTGCTGGTCGAAGAAGGTCGCGAAGCCAAGGCCCATGCCGAGGCCGATGAAGTAGCCGGTCGCGTCGATCGCCTGGAACACGACCTGCATCGTCACGCCGAGCGCGATGCCGATCAGGAACTGGTTGACGAGAATCCACACGCCGGCCGCGGAAAACACGGTGACCTGCGGCAGCGCGCCGATCGTCGGGGCGACGATGATCGTCGCGAACGCGGCGAGACCGATTTTCACGCGCGAGGGCAGCGACATGTTGCCGAGCACCGGCGCGGTCGCGATCAGCGCGGCGATGCGCGCGAACGGCCACAGGAACGCGGTCAGCCAGACGTTCAGTTGCGCGTAGGTGACCGTGAACATGGAGTGGGGAGGGCAGACGTGCCAGCGGCGCTCAGTTGACGAGCGTCGGAATGCTGGTGATCGTGTGGCGCAGATAGTCGAGCATCGTGGTCAGCATCCATGGTCCGGCGATCACGAGCGTGAGCGCGATCGCGAGCAGCTTCGGGATGAACGACAGCGTGCTTTCGTTGATCTGCGTGGCAGCCTGGAACAGGCTCACGACCAGACCGACGACGAGCGCGACGAGCAGCAGCGGGGCGGCCAGCACGAGGCCGACGTACATGGCCTGGTGGGCCAGCGTCATGACTGCTTCGGGTGTCATCGTGAGTGCCTGAGGAACAAGGAGTCGAAAAAATATCAGACGAAGCTCTGCGCGAGCGAGCCGAGCAGCAACTGCCAGCCGTCGACGAGCACGAACAGCATCAGCTTGAACGGCAGCGAAATCGTCGCCGGCGACACCATCATCATGCCCATCGACATCAGCACGCTCGCGACCACCATGTCGATGATCAGGAACGGAATGAAGATCGTGAAGCCGATCGTGAAGCCGGTCTTCAACTCGCTCGTCACGAACGACGGCACCAGCAGCGACAGCGGCACGTCTTCGGGCCCCTGCATCGGCGCCGCGTGCGAGATGCGCGCGAACAGCGCAAGGTCGCTTTCCCGGGTCTGACGCAGCATGAAGGTCTTGAACGGCGCGACGCCGCGCGCCACCGCCTGATCCATCGACATCGTGCCTTCGGAGAACGGCTTGTAACCTTCGTTATAGGCTTTATCGAGCACCGGCGACATCACGAACAGCGTCAGAAACAGCGCGAGACCGACGACCACCTGGTTCGGCGGCGTCGTAGTCGTGCCGAGCGCCTGGCGCAGCAGCGACAACACGATCACGATGCGCGTGAAGCTCGTCATCATCAGCACCATCGCGGGCAGGAACGACAGCATCGTGAGCAGCAGCATCGTCTGCACGCTCAGCGAGTAGGTCGTGCCGCCGTTGGGGCCGGGGCTCGTCGTGAACGCCGGCAGGCCGGCGGTTTGCGCGAAAGACAGCGTCGGCAGCGCGAACAGCAGTGCCGGCAGCGCGAGTTGAAGCGCTGCGGGGAGCGCCCGCCCCGCACGGCGCGTAAGCGTGAAGAACCAGGCTGACTGCCTGAAACTGACCTGCATTACCGATCCCCGCCGCGGTGCGCGTTGAAACGTTTGCCCACTTCGCCTTTCAGGGCGTCGCGAAAGCGTTGACCAAAAGTGCCGGAAAGCGGTGCAGGCGAAGCGGCAACCGTATCGGCCGCGACGGAACCCGCCGGCATCGTATGCAGCAGCCGCACGTTGCCGGGCGCGGCGCCGAGCACGAGCCACGTATCGCCGATCTCGACGACCGCGACGCGTTCCTTGCCACCGAGCGAAGCGCCGCCGACCGTCTTCACGAGGCCGCCGCGCTGGCCCGGTTGCAGGCCGAAGCGTCGCGCGAGCCACGCGCAGCCGAACACGAGGCCGATCACGACCGCGAGCCCGACGAAGGTTTGCAGGACCGCGCCGACGCCGAGCGCCGGCACCGCGCTACCCGCGCCGACACCGGAGGCGATCTTCGCGGCGTTGTTGACCGCGTTCATGTCGGCGGCGTGCGCGACGGTGGACGCGACGGTGGACGCGAAAAGCGACGCGAGCAGCACGCCGCGACCTGCCAAACGTTTCATCGATTGAGTTTCCGGATGCGTTCGGACGGCGTGATGATGTCGGTCAGCCGGATACCGAACTTGTCGTTGACGACCACCACCTCGCCCTGCGCGATCAGGCAGCCGTTGACGAGCACGTCCATCGGCTCACCGGCCATGCCGTCGAGTTCGACGACCGAGCCCTGCGCGAGCTGCAGCAGATTACGGATCGCGATCTTGGTGCGGCCGAGTTCGACCGTCATCTGGACGGGAATGTCCAGGATCATGTCGATGTCGTTGTGCGTCGAGGTCGGCGCGGCCTTCGACAGCGGCTGGAACACGGCGCCCGCGGCCGGGTTGATTTCGTCGTTGCCGTTCTGCTCGGCGAGCGCGCTTGCCCAGTCGGCCATCGCCGCGTCGTCTTCCACGGCGGACAGCTCGCCGGCGGCGAGTTGCTCGGCTGCCGCGAGATCGGTCTCGGGCTTTGCGTTCAGGTCACTCATATCCACCTTCCTTCATCGTGTCGGCTGCGCTGATCATCTTCTGGACCCGCAACGCGTACTGACCATTGAAAATTCCGTAGCCGCATTCCATCACCGGCACGCCGTCTACTTTCGCGGTGATGTGCTCGGGGATGTTGATCGGCAGAACATCGCCTTTGCGCATGTTCAGGATCTGTTCGAACGTGACCGGCACCTGCGCGAGATCGGCGCTAAGCTGCACTTCGGCGGCCTGCACCTGCTGCGACAGCACGCGCACCCAGCGTCGGTCGACGTCCATCGCCTCGCCCTGGATCGGCGACGAGAGAATGTCGCGGATCGGCTCGATCATCGAGTAGGGCATGCAGATGTGCAGCGTGCCGCCCGTCGAGCCGAACTCGATCGAGAACTGCGTGACGATGACGATTTCGTTCGGCGTCGCGACGTTGGCGAACTGCGTATGCATTTCCGAGCGCACGTATTCGAACTGCAGCGGGCGCACGCTCTTCCATGACGCCGCGTAGTGCTCGAACGTCAGATTGAGCAGCTTCGTGATGATGCGCTGCTCGGTCTGCGTGAAATCGCGTCCTTCGACGCGCGTATGGAAACGGCCGTCGCCGCCGAACAGGTTGTCGACCACGAAGAACACGAGGTTCGGATCGAACACGAACAGCGACGTGCCGCGCAGCGGCTTCACGTGGACCAGGTTCAGGTTGGTCGGGATCGGCAGGTTGCGCGTGAACTCGCTGTACTTCTGCACCTTCACCGGGCCGACGGAAATTTCCGCCGAGCGCCGCATGAAGTTGAAAATGCCGACGCGCAACAGGCGCGCGAAGCGGTCGTTGATGATTTCGAGGCCCGGCATCCGGCCACGGACGATACGTTCCTGCGTCGCGATGTTGTACGGCCGCACGCCCGTGCGGTCGTGTTGCTCGGATTCCGTGTCGGATTCGCCGGTGACGCCCTTCAGAAGGGCATCGACCTCCTCCTGGGACATGAACTCTTCGTGGCCCATTGCTTATTCCTCGTGCGTCCCTTGGCGATTGATGATGGCAGCGCTTGACAACGTCACGTCACTGCACGACGAATTCGGTGAACAGCACGTCCTGCACGCGGATTGGTGCGACGCTCTTGTCGGTCGGCTCGGTGATCAGCGTCTTCAGCTCTTCGGCGAGCGCGCGCTTGCCTTCGAGCGGCGCGAGTTCTTCGGGGTGCTTGTTCGACAGGGCGAGCAGGATGCGGCTGCGCACTTCCGGCATGTGATCGGTGAGCGCCTGCTGGGTGGCGGCATCGCCGAGCTTGAGCGTGAGGCCGATGCGCAGGAAGTGTGGCTGGCCGTCGTCCGATTGCAGGTTGACGGTCATCGATTCGAGCGGGAAGAACAGCGGCACGGCGGATTGCGCCGGCGCGGCTTCGGCCGATACGGCGACGGGTGCGCGCTTCGACATGAAGAACCACACGCCGGCACCGGCAGCGCCCGCGGCGATCAGCGCAATGAGGACGATCAGGATGATGCGCTTCATGGGGCCCGGCGAGGCGGGCGCGGCTTGTTGCGGGGCGGTCGTGGTTGCCATTTGGTTTGCCAGCTTGTTGCTGGCCTAGTAAGGGTTAGGGTGATTGTTGTTGATTTGCCTGCGGCGCTATGGGTCGAAAAGAAGGGCTATTTCTGGCTATTTCTCGTTGTTCTGGCTTTGTTGGCCTTTCCTTGCTGACTTATCGGTCTATTAGCGTTGCCCCTGTGCGGGGCGGCACCTACTTTCTTTGCTGCTGCAAAGAAAGTAGGCAAA